>UQYA01000030.1 GCA_900545165.1 uncultured Collinsella sp. | reverse complement strand
ATTCGGCGAGATGCGTTTGCGAAAGTGGTCAATTTTAGATTAGCGCTAACAGGGAACCTCCCGATGTCGACCGACACCGCGAGCTGCGCCGCGGTCCTCGGGCCGATGCCGGGCACGGTGAGCAGGCACGCGTAGGTCTCGTCGCCCTCGAGCAGCGCCGCCGTCTCGGCCTCGAGGGCCCCGGCCTCGTCGAGGGCCTCCGATATCCGGGCGGCCAGGAACCTGACCTGCCTGTTCTCGGCCTCGACGAGCGCCGGCGGGGGCGCGGTGGAGGCGGCCGCGGCCTCCCCGGCGGCCTCGGCCCGCGGGCCCTCGGCCCCGGAGCGGGCGATCCCCCACGCCCCGCCGAACCCGGCGAGCAGCTCCAGCCACCGCCGGTCCGACAGGTCGACCGCGGCCTCGAGGGCCGGGCAGGACTCGAGCAGCACCGCGCGCAGGCGGTTCTTGTCCCTGGTCGCGCAGGCGACGACGTGGTCGCGCTGCGACGAGAGGGCGCGGGCGGCCTCGAGGGCCTCGCCGCGGCCCGGGACCCCCGACAGGGAGTCCGGCACGCCCAGGGCGGTCCGCGCGATCACCGCGGCGTCGCGCTCGTCGGTCTTGGCCTCGCCGGCGAACAGGCCCGCGGCGCGGCTGGCGGCGAGCCCGGGCAGGTAGGCGACCCCGAGCCCCGCGGCGCGGGCCCGCCTCACGGCGAGGGACCCTATGTTGCGGAACTGGTCGACGACGACGAGCGTGCCGGCGGGCGCGGAGGCGAACAACGCGTCGAGCTCGGCCTCCCTGTTGCGGACGGGGGCGCTGGCCAGCACCTCCCCGTCGCGGTCGATCAGGCAGGCCCAGTGCGACGACTTGCCGACGTCCAGGCCGAGCACGGCCGTGGGTCTGGTGGATGGCGCTTTCACGGTGGTATCCTTCCGGTAGTCGTTCGACCGGATGGCCTCCCCCTCGGCACTCACATTACCAGCCGCGGCACCTGCCCGGCACTTTCCTATCAGCCGTCGGGGGCGGCGCGCCCCGCGCCGGCAGCACCCAACAGGCCCTCTCGGGGGCAGGGACGTTCGGCCGTGCGCGGGCGCCCGGTCGGCGGCCCGTTCTGGGCGCGCCTCAATCGTAGCCCGAGACGGTCCCAGGCTGACAATTTCGACTGTAATGGACGTTCTTAAACGACTAGTCATTGGGGACAGTCTTGGCGCGCTCCGTTCGTCCTCTCGTTCGATTTTTGCTCGGTGGGTATACTTCCTTTCGAATTAAACGCCGGACTGAGGAGGTATCCAAATGCCGGATAACGGGTCAATACAAAAAAGAGACGCGCACGAGATGGCTCATGGGCGTCCTGTCCAGATAACCGAGCACACGACGGTAACCGAGCTGCAGCCCAGTCTGTCCGATGTCGTGTGCGCAAACAAAAAGCTGCAGATTGGCTTTATCGTTGCGCTCGTGGTCCTGGCGCTGCTGTCGGGCTTTGTAGCTCGTCCGCATTTCGCCGATACCAAAACTTGGGACTCCACCATCGAGGTCATCGACCAAAAGAAGGGTAACGTACTGGCGCTCACGACCTCGTGCGTGGCGCTGTCTGCGGGCATTACCGCGCTGCCGGGTGATACGGGAACGCCGGTTGCCGAGCAGCTCGCGCAGCTTTCAGGCAACCTTGGTATCGTGCTTGCCGTGCTCTACCTCGAGAAATACCTGCTAACCATTTTGTGGTCGGTTGGCTTGGGCATCTTAATCCCGTTTGCGTTGGTGCTCTTTGCGGTGTCGCTCGGCATTCACGGGCGCTGGAGCACGAGCACTGTTCTGCGCCGTGTGGCGACACGCGTACTGGTGGTTGCCGTGATCGGCATGGCGCTCGTGCCCGCGAGCGTATGGGTGTCGCAAAAGGTCGATGAAACGTATCGCGTAAGTATTGAGCAAGCTGAGCAAAAGGCTGCGGACGCTGCGGACGCGGCCGACACCACGGACAAGTCAGCCGAGACCAGCTCAAAATCGAACAAGAAAAAATCCGAGACCACGGCGTCCAAAAACGTGCTCGAGCAGTTGACTGATGGGGCATCGAGCCTTGTTACGTCGGTGACCAGCGGCGCCAAGCAGATGACCGATGAGATCGTGCGGCAGGTAACCGATCTGATTGAAGGCGTCATCGTGATGATCGTGACTTCGTGCGTTATCCCGCTGCTGGTGCTCGTGGCGTTCCTGTGGCTGGGACACGTACTGCTGGGGATCGATATCTCCGGTCCCGCGAACTATCTGACGGGCCGCTTTCTGAGCGCTCCTTCCAAGCACGCCAAAAAGGGCGGACAGTCCGAGTAGGCGGCAAAGCGATGTTTGGAAAACCAACCGTAAGAAGGGCGGCCGAGATGCGTTCTCGGCCGCCCTTTTTGTTTGTTGAATACGTGACAAGCCGGGCATTCCCTGAATCCAAACGGTCAGCAATCATCCGTAAACGGTATTTGTTCAAAAAAGAACAAAGATAAACAAATAGTTGTTGCAGTTACTGTTCGAATGTGTTCAAATAAACATGAACAGTGAAGAACCGCACATTCAGATGCCCGGACCTGAACGCGATTCAACACTTCCAAACAGAAACTACGCACCTGCGTATCTCTCAAGGAGGATGTCATGAGGGTTGTAATCGCTTCCGATGCCGACGGTATGTCGATGAAGGAGTCCATCAAGGAGATGCTCATCGCCGACGGTCACGAGGTCGTCGACTATTCCGAGACCCCTGCCGCGGACTTTGTCGATTCCGCGACCGCCGTTGCCAAGGACCTGCTGGAGCACAAGGATTCCCAGGGCTTCGCATTCGATAAGTACGGCGTCGGCTCCTATATGGCCGCCGTCAAGATTAAGGGCATGGTCGTCGCCAACATTTCCGACGAGCGTTCCGCCTACATGACCCGCGAGCACAACGGCTCGCGCATGGTCACCATGGGCCCGGGCGTTGTGGGCACCGAGGTCGCCAAGAAGATCGCCCGCGAGTTCCTGCGCGCCCAGTACGCCGGCGGCCGTCACCAGATCCGTGTCGACATGCTCAACAAGATGGCCTAACGAGAGCCACCGAGAACTCGAACTTCTACCTCAACTTGTGAATTCAGACGAAAGGACGTTCTGATGAAGAAGACCATCGCAATCGGTTGCGACCATATCGTTACGGACGAGAAGATCTATCTGGCCGACCGCCTGGAGCAGGCTGGCTACAAGGTGCTCGACTGCGGCACCTACAGCCACACCCGTACGCACTATCCCATCTACGGTAAGGCCGTGGGCGAGGCTGTTGCCAGCGGCAAGGCCGACTTTGGCGTGGCCCTGTGCGGCACCGGCATCGGCATCACCAACGCCGTCAACAAGGTTCCCGGCGCCCGCTGCGCCCTGGTCCGCGACATGACCTCTGCCCTGTATGCCCGTCGCGAGCTCAACGCCAACATCGTGGGCTTTGGCGGCAAGATTACCGGCGAGTTCCTGATGGCCGACATCATGCTTGCCTTCCTGGAGGAGCCCTACGAGAAGACCCCCGAGCACGATGCCCTGATCGCCAAGATCGATGCCTGCAATAAGGCCGACGCCGAGGCTCAGGCTGACCCGCACTTCTTTGACGAGTTCCTGGAGAAGTGGGACCGCGGCGAATACCACGACTAGTGGGGTTCCGGCGTAATTAACTAGTCCGTTGACGGCTCGCGTTTCTGTGAGGGGCGCGGGCCGGTTTTCTAAACAGGAGTTCAATATGATTCTGACCGTTACCATGAACCCGTCGATTGATACGCGCTATCAGCTCGATAAGCTGATCATCGACGATGTAAACCGCGTGACGCCCGAAAAGACCGCTGGCGGCAAGGGCCTCAACGTGAGCCGCGTGCTGCTGCAGCTGGGCGATGACGTGCTCGCGACCGGTCTACTCGGTGGCCACATGGGTGCCTATATGGCCGAGCTCATGGATGCCGACGGCGTCAAGAACGACTTTGTGCCCATCGCCGGTGAGACGCGCATTTGCTTGAATATTCTGCACGAGGGCAATCAGACCGAGCTGCTGGAGAGCGGCCCGCAGATCGCCCCGGCCGAGCTCGAGGCCTTTACGGCCAAGTTTGCCGAGCTTGCAGCGAAGGCGGACGTTGTGACGCTTTCGGGCTCGCTGCCGCGTGGCGTCGATGCCGGCTACTATGCCGAGCTCGTCAAGATCGCCGAGGAGGCGGGCGCCAAGGTGCTGCTCGATACCTCGGGTGCATCGCTGGAGGCCGCGCTGGAGTCCGACGCTAAGCCTGAGCTCGTAAAGCCCAACCTGACCGAGATTAACGGCCTGCTGGGTACGTCCTTTACGACCGATGATGTCGATGCCCTGCGCGAGGCGCTTGCCGCCGATGACCGTTTTGCCGGTATCCCCTGGGTTGTCGTTTCGATGGGCGCTGCCGGTTCGGTGGGCTTCCATGAGGGCCGCGCGTTCCGCGCCAAGACGCCTGCGATTGCGGCTGTGAACGCGACGGGTTCCGGTGACTCGACCATCGCCGGTTTTGCGCATGCCATTGCTGCTGGTGCCGACGACGTCACCGTGCTCAAGACCGCCAATACCTGCGGTAAGCTCAACGCCATGGATCCCAAGACCGGCCACCTGGTCATGGACCGCTGGGACGAGATCTACAACAACGTTGAAGTAACGGAGCTGTAGGGTTACGCGGTTTTACCAAACCGCGCAACGGCTCGACGCTGCGCGGGCCGCATTTGGACAATCTGACGTTCAACTTCAAGGGCGCGACCAGAAGGTTAGCGCCCTTTCGTTTCACGTCACCTTGTCTCAAATGCGGCCCGCTCGCTGCCGTTGCCAAAACATCGGCGTTGCCTTGCTTCGGGAATGCGGCAGATAGAGACGTTCCTTTTTTGCCGGCAGTTTGGGACACTCCTTACGGGACACCCCCTCCACAGCGCCTATGCCAGCTTGTCGATTTGCCCAATCTCCCAGAGCGGAATGTTGACGAGCGTGCCCTCGTCTCTATATGCCGCTAACGATGTTCTCACGCAGCGTTCGAGCTTGAACTTCTCGCAGGCAATCCTCAGGCTCTTTGCTTTGAGGTTCTCTGCCGCCTTGACCTCGAGCGGAAGCACGGTCCCCGCATGGTCGATGGCAAAGTCAGTCTCTGCATTGCCGGAGGAGGATGACCAATACGCGGGAGTATTGCCTTGGAGCAAAAGCTCCTGTGCGACGTATTGCTCGGTCAGCGAGCCTTTGAACTCCGTAAAAACAGCGGGCCCGTTCAGAACAATGGCTGGCGTGAGGCCGGAGAGTGCTCCGAGGATGCCGGTGTCGATGCAGAACAGCTTGAAGCCCGAGAGATCCTCGTAGCTTGTGAGCGGTGCTCTTAGGGCGGAAACACGCGGTACCTTATGAACGATTCCATAGTCCATGAGCCACTGGAGGCTTTCCTCAAAATCGCGTGCGCGCGCCCCGGGACGAAGCGCGCCGTAGACGAACTTCTTGTTTTCCTTTGCGAGCTGGCCGGGAAGGGATTTCCAAACCAGCCTCATGCGCTCGACGATGCGGGCTGGCGCATGCTTGCCAAAATCGGATTCATAAGCTTCGATGATTTGCTGCTGAAGCCTGCGGGCCTCGATGAAATCGTGGGAGGCGGCGAAAGCGGAGACAACTTCTGGCATGCCACCGACAACGAGGTATTCCTTGAGCAGGCGCTCGAGCTTTTCGGAAACGTTTGCCAGCAGGTCCATGTCTGCGGCAAGGATGGCATCTGCGAGCGGATCGCCATCGACGGCACGAACGAACTCGACAAACCCCATGGGGCGCATGGTGAGCTGGTCGATCTTGCCGACGGGGAACGACTCGTTTTCGCGTCGGAGTGCGAGCCCCATATAGGAGCCGGCTGCCATGATATGGTATTCCGGCGCCAGCTCGTTGAAGTATTTGAGCGAGGTGATGCCACGCGGTGCCTCTTGGATTTCGTCGAAGATGATGAGTGTGTCTGTCGGCGTTATGGTCTGGCCGCGCAGGAGCTCTATCTGGGAGATGATGCGTTTGGGGTCAAGGCTTCCGTCGAACAGCGAACGTACGCCCGGTTCGAGCATAAAGTCAAAGCGGATGACGTTTTGATACTGCTGGCCTGCGAATTCGTTAAGAAGCCAGGTTTTTCCCGTCTGGCGGGCCCCCTTAAGCAGGAGGGGCTTGCGGTTTGCCCTAGATTTCCAAGCGATGAGTGCGTCCATTAGCTGTCGCTGCATACTGCCTCCTAACGATCATGGTTAGTATAAGACCGTTTCGGTCTTTCCATCGAAAAATGTGGGAGTAAACCACGTTTTTCCATCGAATAATGTGTGAGGCAACCACGTTTTTCCATCGAATAATGTGGGTGTTCAGGTCGGCACCTGGGAGCGTTCCTTCTCTGTCGGCAGTTTGGAACACTCCTTGTTTTGGTGCAAATTAGCTACCCTTGCATCAGAAAACGGCGCCCGTCGGCGATGTTGCCGGCGGGCGCCGTTGTCGTGTAGGTGGCTATGTCGTGCGGGCTGCTGTTGAACGTTCGGGCCCGTGCTCTATAGCGAGTCGATAAAACGCTGTTGGGCGGCGCGGCCGGCTTCGTCCCACTTAAAGACGCCGGCGTTGTCGAGCACGTGGCCAAACACCACGCCGACCTCTTCGTGCAGGATATCGATGGCGTTGTCGGCCGTAAGCTCGTCGGCGCGGCGGGCAAAGACGTCCTTGGCCCATGCGGCGTGGCTGCGGCAAAGGTCGTCGCCCTCGAGCGCGCTGGCAAGATCGTAGCTGGCATCGGCTTTGGCCGCCAGCAGATGCTCACGGACAGCGCCAAGCTCGGGAACCAGGCGCGGCGGCAGAATAGCCAGGCCCATGACCTCAATCAAGCCGATGTTCTCCTTTTTAATATGGTGATACTCGGCATGCGGGTGGAATACGCCCAGCGGATGCTCGTCGGTCGTGATATTGCAGCGAAGCGCCAGGTAGGCTTCGTAGATCTCGCCGCCGGCATTGCCGCGGGAGTCGACGCGGCGGATGACGGGCGTCACGGTGTTGTGCGCCGCGCCGTCGGCAGTGTGCGCGATGACGCCCACGGACTCATCGCTCCACTCACGCCAGGCGAGGATAATCTTTTCGGCAGCATCGAGCAGCTGGGCTCGGTCGTGCGAGCGCAGACGCAGCACCGAGAGCGGCCACTGCAGCACAGTGCCGCTGACCTGGTCAAAGCCGGGCACGCTAAACTGCGAGACCTCGGTGGCGTGCATCATGGGGAACTCGTGCGCGCCGCCCTGGAAGTGGTCGTGCGACAAGATCGAGCCGCCCACGATGGGCAGGTCGGCGTTGGAGCCAATAAAGTAGTGCGGGAACAGGTCGACAAAGTCGAGCAGGCAGGTCAGCCCCTTGCGGTCGACGTGCATCGGACGATGCTCGGAGCTCATGGCAATGCAGTGCTCGTTAAAGTACGCGTACGGGCTGTATTGGAAGCCCCAGCGCTCGCCGTCGAGCTTAATGGGGATAACGCGCAGATTCTGGCGGGCGGGATGGGCGCCGCCGTCGGCTGCAGCGGAGCGTCCGGGATAGCCCTCGTTCTCGATGCACAGCTGACAGGCGGGATACTTCTCGCTCGTGTTTTTAGCGGCACCGGCCGCGGCAATATCGCGCGGGTCCTTCTCAGGCTTGGACAGGTTGATGGTGATCTCCAGGTCGCCCCAGTTGGTGGGGGTGCTCCATTTGATATTGCGCGCGATGGCGGCGCGGCGCACGTAGCCGGCGTCGCAGCATAGACCGTAGAACCAGTCGGTTGCGGCGCGGGGCTCGTTGACACCAATGCGGCCGTTGAATTCCTCGTTTACAAACGAAGGCCTCGGCATCAGCACGCCCATGATGCGCATGGCGATGCGGTCGCGGCCCGACGTCGTGTCCTCGGCAGCGCCGTTGGCAACGGCGGCCTCGGAAAGCACAGCAAGCGTGCCCTCTAGGTCGAAGTCGGGGAGTGTATCGGGGTGCAAGAGCGAAATCTTCTCGGTCCTGAGCGCCCAAGCCATGTCGAGTGCGGGGCCCGTGGCGCCGATGCACTCCAAAATGGTGTTGTAGGCCCAGATGCGGTCGTCCTGTCCGATCATCGATCGGTGAATAGCGTACTCGATGAGGCCCTGCACAGCCTTGCGCACGTCAGTCATTACAGCCATGCCGCGTAAGCCCCCTTGTCAGAAATCGCGTAGTGGCGGGCAGATCCCTCGCCCAGCCAGCCGTTCATCTTGGCAATGAAGGTGTCGACCAGATCGAGCGGCACGAAGGCCTGGATGGTGCCGCCAAAGCCGCCACCGTGAATACGAACGGCACCGCGGCCGTCGAGCACGTGCTCGGCCAGTGCCAGGGCATACATTGAGGGCTGCTCGGAGCCCAGCTTGGCAACGACATTCTGTAGGTACATGGCAGAGCTGGCGCCGGACTCGCGCGTCAGGACCAGGAACTGATCGATGTCGCCGGCGTTCAGGGCAGCCCAGCGCTTGTCGACCAGGCCGTTTTCGTACCAGTAGTGAACGGCGCGCAGGCAGGCGCGGTCGCCCAGTTTGGCGCGCAGCTCGGGGAGCTTGGCGTCAAAGTCCGCCACGTTTACCTCGCACAGGCGTGCCTTGCCAAACTCGGCAGCGACGTCCTGCATCTCGCGCGGAACGGCGGCGTAGTCGTCGGTGGCGGCCACGTGGTCGGCACCGACCTTAACGAGCACGAGCGCATAACCGTGATCCTCAAAGTTGAGCTCGAGCTTCTGGGTTTTAGGCTGAGCCTGGTCCTCAAAGTCCATGTAGGCGAGGCCGCCCAGGCACACAGCGGCTTGGTCCATCAGACCGCAGGGCTTGCCGTAATAGTTGTTCTCGGTGCGCTGGCTCATCTGGGCGAGCGCGACGGGCTCGATGGCGGGTGCGCCCCAGAGCGTCTCCATGGCGCGACCGTATGCCGCCTCGACAGCAGCGGAGCTGGAAAGGCCGCCGCCCGAGGGGACAGAGCAGGTGAAGGCGAAGTCGAAGCCCTGGGGCTCAACGCCCAGAGCAGCGATTTCGTGGGCCATGCCGCGGACGAGGCTCGCGGACGTGCCCTTCTCGGACTCCTGAACGTCTAGCGTATCGAGCGCGATCTCAAACGTGGGGTAGCCCTCATCGGCAACGCGGACCTTGTTGGTGTCGGTCGCTACGGCGATGCCGTCGACAGCGACATCGAGCGAGCCGGCGATAACGTGGCCGCCCTCGTGGTCGGTGTGGTTGCCACTGATTTCGGAGCGGCCGGGCGCGTGCACGTAGAGCACCTGGCGGTCGCCGATGGGGCCAAACTCCTCCTCAAATAGCTTGGTGAGCGTGGCGAGTGTCTTTTCGTCGGGAGTGGTCATGGGAGTCCTTTCCTTGGCGCGCACGGGTGAGTTTTGCGTCGTTATGAGTACGTTAACAACTTGAAGCGGCATGAACCAGGTGTTCACGATATTGCACGTTACGGGCTATGTTAACGTACTCATAACACAACGCTTGTCACTTTTTGAGAATCTGGTGATCGGTAGAAATACAGCCGTGAACGGTACTGCTGTATGGACTTATAAAGCAGAAGAGTTGCGGATTGAAAAAGTAGAGTACGTTAACATGCGTCCGACGATAGCGGGCTTCGGCGCGGGGTGTGTTTCTGCCCGGGCCGGCATGCACGCTATTCAGATCTCGCAAGGGTGAAGGTGATCCTGTGGCAAGGCGCCCGTCCAACGATACAGGTACGCGGCCGGTCTCCATGGCCGACGTCGCCCGCGCTGCTGGCGTTTCGCAGCAGACGGTTTCGCGTGTCGCCAACGGTTTGCCCAACGTTAACGAGCAGACGCGCCAGCGCGTGCAGGCCGCTATGCAAGAGCTCGGCTTTCGCCCGAGTTATGCCGGTCGCTCGCTGCGCGACGGCCGTTACCATTCGGTCGGCCTATGCATCAACGATGTCACCAAGTTTGGCAACCTCTCAATGATCGACGGCATCGCCAGCGCTGCTCGCGAGCATAATTGCGCCATCACGTTGGTCGAGATGTCCAAGACCGAGGAGTTTTCGCTTGCCGAGGCCACGCGTCGTATGGCCGCATTGCCGGTGGACGGCATCATCATCGGCATGAGCCGCATGGCGCCCGATTTTGAGACGTTTGATCCACTGCCGGGCATTGGCACGGTCATCGTTACCATGTACGCGCACCCGCGGGTGACCACGGTCGATTCCGACCATTACGGCTGCTCGCTATTGCTTATGGATCACCTGTTTGAGCTGGGGCACGAGCAGATTCGCTATATCGGCGGCCCGTCGTTCTCGGTCGACGAGCAATTTCGTCGCGCCGGTTGGCAGGATGCGCTCGAGCGTAAACACATCGAGCCGGCAGAGCCGCTCGAGGGCGACTGGTCTGCCAACAGCGGTTACGAAGCCGGCAGGTATCTGGCCGAGCACGATCACACCATGACGGCGATCTATGCGGCAAACGATCAGATGGCAAATGGCGCGATTGCCGCGCTGCGTGATAGCGGCCTGCGCGTGCCCGAGGACGTGAGCGTGGTGGGCGTCGACGATTCGCTCGATGATTTTGTGGCACACAACGAGCTCACGACCGTGCGATTCGATCTACATCAGCGCGGACGCGAGGTGTTTGAGCATGCGGTTCCCGAGGCGGGTACGGCGGGCAAAACCGTTGCCATCCGTATTCCCGGCCAGCTCATTATTCGACATAGCACGGCGATACTGCGCGCATAGTTTGCGCAGGTAAACGGCGGTATATTCCACCTCAATAACAATCGATAAGGATGCTGGCAGATAGCCGTGTCTATGAAGACGAGTGTTATGATAGACGGGTTCTTTTGTCTATCTAGGAGGCTTTGCCTGATGGAGATCACCAAGGATATCCGCTACATTGGCGTCAACGATCACGACATTGACCTGTTCGAGGGCCAGTACGATGTGTCCGAGAACGGTATGGCATACAACAGCTACGTTATCTTGGGCGAAAAGATCGCTGTCGCCGATTCAGTCGACGGCGGTTTTGTTGACGAGTGGCTCGGCAACCTCGAGGCCGTGCTCGATGGCCGTACGCCCGACTACCTGGTCGTCCATCACATGGAGCCCGATCACTCCGCCGGTATCACCGCCTTTATGGAGCGCTATCCCCAGGCGCAGATCGTGGCAAGCATGGGCGCTTTCCGCATGATGGTCAACTACTTTGGCACCGACTTCCCCGAGCGCAAGATGGTCGTCAAAGATGGCGACGTGCTCGACCTGGGCGGCCACAGCCTGACGTTTGTCGGCGCTCCCAACGTGCACTGGCCCGAGGTGCTCTTCTCCTACGAGTCCACCGACAAGGTGCTCTTTAGCGCCGACGGCTTTGGCAAGTTTGGCGCCAACGACATCGAGGATCCCGAGGGCTGGGCTTGCGAAGCGCGCCGTTACTACTTTGGCATCGTGGGAAAGTTCGGCAAGTTTGTGCAGGCCGTGCTTAAGAAGGCCGCCAATCTGGACATCCAGATCATCTGCCCGCTCCACGGCCCCGTGCTGACCGAGAACCTGGGCTATTACCTCGACATCTACAACACCTGGTCGAGCTACCAGCCCGAGGACGAGGGTATCACGATTGCCTATGCGAGCGTGTATGGCCATCTGAAAGCTGCCGTTGAGGAGCTCGCTTCTGCGCTCGAGGCCCGCGGCCAGAAGGTCTCCGTCTTTGACTTGGCTCGCGATGATATGGCCGAGGCCGTTGAGGACGCGTTCCGCTACGACCGCCTGGTGCTCGCCTCCATCACCTATCAGGGCGAGATCTTCCCGTTCATGAGCACCTTTATCCACACGCTCGCCGAGCACGCCTATCAGAACCGTACGGTTGCGCTCGTCGAGGCCGGTTCCTGGGCGCCTGCCGCTGCCAAGGTTATGACCAAGGAGCTCGAGGGCATGAAGGACATCACTCTGACGCAGAACAAGGTGACTGTGCTGGGCTCGCTCAACGACGCATCGCGCGCTCAGATCGAGGCCCTCGCCGACGAGCTTTCCAAGTAGCGATATTTCGCTTTTAACGCTCAACCACCACAAAGGGGACAGGCACCTTTGTGGTGGTTTTTGTTTAAGCGTCAGCGATGAGGAGATTTGGGCGGGCGTCGTCGACGATCTCGGCGATTGAGGTGGCAACGGCATGATCGGGGTCACGGTCCATCACGATGGTGTCGACATCTGCCAGCTCGGCAAAGCGGTACATGCCTCGTCCGTTAACCTTGCTGGCGTCCATGAGGGCGACGCTTTGACGGGCGGCGCCGACCATAGCCGCTTTGGTCTCGGCCATCTGCGGAAAGTCGGTCGTAAAGCCGCAGCGGGGGACAAAGGCGCCGGGGCACATGACGGCAAGGTCGGCGTGGACCATTTGGAGCGCCTGCATGGTAAGTGGGCCGTACAGATAGCGATGACCTTTGCGCAGTGCCCCACCCAGCATGACGACATCGACCGAGGGCATGCTCTCGTCGATATAATCGGCGATGGTAATGTCGGCCGTGATGACGGTGATGCCGTCGCGCTGATCGAGGAGCCGGACAAACTCGAGAGCGGTGGTGCCGGAGTCTACGAGCAGGGTGTCACCATTGCCGACGAGCTCGATGGCGCTTTGCGCGATGGCTTGCTTGGCGGCGACATTGACGTTGATGCGGCGATCTTGGGTGGATACGGTCAGTCGCTTCTGGAGAGACACGGCGCCACCATGCGTGCGGCGCAACTTGCCGGACTCGGCGAGCGCGTCCAGGTCGGCGCGGGCGGTAACGGAGGACACGCCAAAGGTCTGGGCGATTTCTGCCACTTGCACCGAGGCGTTATGCTCGAGCATCTCCATGATGGCGGAACGACGCTCATCGGCGAAAGCTCGGGTTGTTGCGTGTGCCATGGTTGCTCCATTCTCGGCTAAATTTGTAGGAATTGTGTTGAGTCTATTTTCGTTCATTTTCTTTTTGAGTAAGAAAACACCTTTCGATTACTTATCTTTTCTATAAAAAAAAGACGCTGAACGCCCAAAATTCAATATCGAATACGCCCACTCGGCTCCAATTCCTTCCGTTTACTTTTCAAAAACGACTGTATTGACCTGCATGGGCTCAATATCTCGCACATGCAAAGCAGCTGAATTTCATACAATGAGCGCAGTAAAACGCAAGGTAAAACGCCTTGCGGACACGTACGCCCGATGTCCAGATGCGGGCGAGGGAGAGGAGCAAACGCTCATGGCACTTGTTACCACCGAAAAGATGCTCAAGGACGCTCAGGCCGGCCACTACGCCGTCGGCGCGTTCAACGTCGAGAACCTCGAGTTTGTTATGGCCGTTCTGGCCGCTGCTGAGGAGACCAAGTCCCCCGTCATCATGCAGACCACCCCGGGCACCATTAAGACCGCTGGCCTGGACTACTTCTACGGCATGGTCAAGGCTGCCGCCGAGCGCGCTTCCGTGCCCGTCGCCCTGCACCTCGATCACGGCGATGGCTATGACCGCTGCATGCAGGCTTTCCGCACGGGCTACACCTCCGTTATGATCGACGGCTCGCACGAGTCCTTCGAGGACAACATCGCCCTGACCAAGTCCGTCGCCGACGCTGGCCGCGCTATGGGCGTGCCCGTCGAGGCTGAGCTCGGTAAGGTTGGCGGCAAGGAGGACGACGGTCCCGCGGTTGAGGGCGAGAGCCCCTACACCGATCCGGCCGAGGCCAAGGAGTTCGTCGAGCGCACTGGCTGCACCTCCCTCGCAATTGGCGTTGGCACCAGCCACGGTGTGTACACGAGCGATCCGCACATCGAGCAGTCCGTGGTCAAGGCCATCCGCGACGCCGTCGACGTGCCGCTGGTCCTGCACGGCACCTCCGGTGTGCCCGATGAGCAGGTTGCCGAGGCTGTGAAGAATGGCATCTGCAAGGTTAACTACGCCACCGAGCTGCGTCAGGCCTACACCAAGGGCTTCATGGCCTACATGGCCGAGAACCCCGCCTGCTTCGATCCCAAGAAGCCGGCCAAGGAGGGTATGCGTGAGATCACCGAGCTGGTTAAGATCCGCATGACCAACCTCAACTCTGTGGGCAAGGCAGAGTAACAGCAAGGGTACTCTGATCCCACCGGACGGCTTGGACGGGTCCCCGTACTCAGTTTCCAAAACGTCCTCGCGCATGAAGGCCCCCGTTGCCTCGCTTCTACGAAGCGTTGGCAACGGGGGCCTTCGCGCTGCGGAATGATTTTGGAAACTGAGTACGGGGACCCGTCCAAGCCGTTCTGCTCGATCGCCCTTGTGACGTTGGGCGGAAATAATGGCGCGTTAGGGCTTCTTTGTTGATGAGGGGTTAGTATGCCCGGGCTTGGTTGGGGAAGGTTTTGTCTAGGGATGCTTGGAGCTTTTCGAACGATGCTCGCAAGTTGTGGCTCTGGTCGGTTGAGCGTTTGGCTTTTGTGGTGGGGGAGTCGAGGAGGCCGTTTCTCTGTGTCGGGGGGAAGGAGAAAAGGTCTGCATGTTTTGGGGATGGCTGCTGTGCTGCGTCATTGGAAGAATGCATGCTTATGCGGCCTCCTCGATGTCCACCAAAAGATTGCGCTCGGGGTATGCTGCTAGGTCCCGTGCGTTGGCAGTATTATGCCGCGGCTGTTGCAAAGAATCGCTAAAGAAACGCTTAACCTGGTTTGACGTTGCGATGAAACCGCAGGTCAAAGCTATCGGGCAACACTCTTGAAAGGTTTTGGGCTTAAGGGCTTTCTAAGGTTTGTGACGTGGATGTGGCGCGGACGTGCGGAGCGTGTGAATGCTCACTGTTAGCGCTGCGGCTCTGCGGCGCGCACCTGCTCGATGACCTTTTCCATCGTGGCGTCGATGCGGTCTTTTTTAAGCTCGCATTCCCAGATGGTTATGGGCGTCCAGCCCATTTGAGTGAGTGCTGTCACAGCAGCACGGTCGCGCTCGACGTTGCGACGGAACTTTGCCTCCCAAAACTCAACGTTGCGCTTGGGCTGGCTCGGATTGCACTTGGGGCAGCGGTGCCAAAAGCAGCCGTTGACGAAGATGGCGATCTTGCGCCCGGGAAAGGCGATGTCGGGCTTGCCGGGAACCTTCCATTCCAAGCGATAGCCCGTAAGGCCCGCTGCGCGCAGGCGCTGGCGTACGAGCAGCTCGGGTTTGGTGTTGGCACGCTTGTTGCCCTTCATGGACTTTTTGATGGCGGCGCGACGGCGGACCAGTTCGCGTTCGTCAGCGGAGAGGTCCGAGGTATCGATGCCGTCGAGCAGGCCGGGCTTAGGGCGCTTTTTGCTGCGGCGCTTAGGTGCGCGCTTGGGTTTGGCGGCAGACTCGTCGGCCATGGTGGCCTCGGCGTCATCGGCGGAGCTTGCCTCGAGCCGATCTTCCTTCAACTCAATCAGCGCATCGATAAGCCCCTTGTCGGCGGGCATCCATTCCAACGTGGCAAGCGAGGTGCGCGGAATCCAGCGGATATCGAGCTGGCGGTCGTGCTTCTGAGGCTCATCGGATTCATCGGCGAGCGAGCAGTAGTAGCACTCCATGGAGAGATGGAAATCGGGGTAGTCATACTCGACGGTGAAGAAATCGCGCAGGTTGGTGACTTTGACCTGCAGCTCTTCCATGAGCTCGCGGCGTACGGCGTCCTCGGGCGTCTCGCCGCGCATGAGCTTGCCACCGGGGAACTCCCAAAGTCCCTGCATGTCGCCATAGCCGCGCTGCACGGCCAGTAGCTCGTCGGATCCTTCCTTGCGAATGATCCCAGCGGCAACATGAACAGTCTTCAACAGGAGTCCTCTCTCAACATCAACACGTGGCAGGGTAGTCTTTTTGGGACGGGGCTTTTTTAGCTGCCCTATGTCAAATGCGGCCTCATGCTTCGAAGGCTTCGGATGGGGTAGCTAAAAAAGCCCCGTCCTAAAAAGACTACCCCTACCTTACACAACGGTAAGGCAAGCGTAAGCCATATCGATGGTAGCCGACTCGTCTTCTTGCGACTATAGATGCCGTAGACTAATTGCAAGAAAGGACTCGGTATGCAAACCACGCACATGGCGACCCCGGTACTGGAGGCAGCGCATCTCGAAAAGGTATACGGAGCGCTGGGCAACGTGACCCGCGCGCTCAACGACGTCAGCTTTACCGTCAACCGCGGCGAATTTGTTGGCATCATGGGCGCTTCGGGCTCGGGCAAGTCGACGTTGCTCAACTGCGTGTCGACCATCGATAGCGCCACAAGCGGCACGATCCGCATCAACGGCCAGGACGTAACGCGCATGAAGCAGGCTAAGCTTTCGCAGTTCCGCCGCGAGGAACTCGGCTTTATCTTCCAGGACTCCAACCTGCTCGATACGCTCACGGCACGCGAGAACATCGCCCTGCCGCTCACCATCGCCCGCACAAACTCGGCAGAGATCTCGACCCGCGTGCAGGATGTGGCAGCGCGCCTGTCCATCAGTCAGGTGCTCGACAAGTATCCCTACCAGATGTCCGGCGGTCAGCAGCAGCGCGTCGCCGCGGCTCGTGCGCTTGTCACCGACCCTACCATGATCATGGCCGACGAGCCCACCGGTGCCCTCGATTCCAAGAGCGCTCGCCTGCTGCTCGAGAGCCTGGAGGCCCTCAATCGCCGCCTGCGCGCCACCGTGCTCATGGTCACGCACGACAGCTTTGCCGCCAGCTACACGAGTCGTGTGCTGTTTATTCGCGACGGCAAGATCTTCACTGAGCTGCGCCGCGGCGACACCGACCGTCGCGAGTTCTTCGACCGCATTATGGAGGTCGTTGCCATGATGGGCGGTGAGGGCTCCGATGCTCTGTAAACTCGCTTGGGGCAACGTCCGCCGCGCCGGCCGCGACTACCTCGTCTACCTTTTGACGCTCACCCTGGGTGTCACGGTCTTCTATGCCTTTAACACCATCTCGATGCAGGTCGACATCGCCGGAATCGATGAAAAAGGCTTGGCGCAGGTAATGGGCAGCATGCTCGGCGACCTGACGTACTTTTTGGCCGGTGTCATGGCCTTTTTGATGGTGTATGCCAATAACTTCATCATGAAACGCCGCAAGAAGGAGTTTGGCCTGTACCAGGTGCTCGGCATGGGGCGCGGGCGCGTCGCCACGATCATGGCGCTCGAGACCGTGATAGTATCGGTCGTGGCCTTTGTCGCCGGCATTGTGCTGGGTGTGGGACTCTCCCAGCTCATGACGTTCTTTACGGCCTCGCTCTTTAAGACGCAGATCGCCAATTTCCACTTCTTTTTCTCGGTGCATGCGTTCAATCTGACCCTTGCCTGCATGCTCGTAATGTTTGTGCTCACGCTACTGCTGAACCTTCGCGCCGTGCGTCGTACCAAACTCATCGAGCTTATGGGTGCCGAGCGTCGCAACGAGAGCATCAAGACGCGCAACCCCTGGATTGCGATTGCCATCTTTGCCGTGGGCGTGGTGCTTGTGGGCGTGGCCTATTACCGTCTGCTACGTGATGGGTTCCCGCTAACCGCGACGGACAGCAAGCTGCAAGAGGCCATGAACCAGTTTGGTATTACGACCGCTATGGTTACCGTGGGCACCTTTGCCCTGTTCTGGGGGCTCTCGGGCATGCTCATCAAGCTGCTGCAGAGCCTGCGCGGCGTGTATTGGCGCGGCCTCAACATGTTTACCGTGCGCCAGCTTGCGGCCAAGGTCAACACGGTGTGCTTTTCGATGGGCGTCATCGCGATGCTCCTGTTTTTGGCCATCACCTCGGTGACGTGCGGTATGTCGATTGCCAACGTGATGAACGAGAATCTGGAGCGCTATACGCCGGCCGATATGTCGCAGACGTATATCTATTACACGCCCGATACGCTCGACTACTACAAAGAGTATGTCAATCCGTCTGAGGCCGATCGCATGGTGCTGGCCGATAGTACGGTCGATTTGTACTCCGCATGGCACGGTAAGGGCAAGTCGGCGGGCAACAACGACGAGACCGGCAAGAAGGTCAATATCGCCGATGTTGCCGGTGAGCATGTGCAGATCGATTCGTATCTGAGTTACCCGCTTGGCGGCTCGGATCCTTCGGTGACCCCAAGTGAGATGTGCAAGACCATGGGCGAAAAGCTTCCCAAGGCGTTCGGGGGTAGCAATGCCGACATGACAGGCCTGTCTGTGACGCCGGCAAGTCAGTACAACAAACTGCGCCAGATGATGGGCAAGGAGCCGGTGCACATCGGTCACGACCAGTATCTGCTCACGTGTGATATGGGTGGCGAGCTGGTCGACCTGTACACCAAGTATATGGCTGGCGGCCATACCCTTACCTTGGGCGGGCATACGCTCAAGCCCGCAACCGATAAGTCGGACGAAGATACGGCGGCCATCGCCAACTCGGCGATGGGCAGTAATGGGGGTACCGTCGTCGTTGCCGACGAGCTGTTGTTCCAACTTAATCTGCAGCCGTATTCCAGTAGCCTGCTCGTTAACTACAAACAGGGGATGGATACGACCGAGGCAGACGAGAGTATTAAATACACTGTGCTCGACAATCTGCTCGTTGACGGCAAGGAGCCGGGGTCGTGGGGAACCTTCATCACACGCTCCGAGATGTACGCGCAAGCAGCGCAAATGAACGGTCTTATCAGCTACCTAGCCATCTACATCGGCTTTGTATTGGTCGTTGCATGCGCGGCGATTCTGTCGATCCAGCAACTCTCCAACGTGTCCGACGGCAGCCGCAGCTATCGTGTGCTGGCACAGATCGGCTGCGACGACCGCCAGATTCGCCATTCGGTGATGGCGCAGCAAGCGGTATTCTTCCTGTTCCCGCTGGCAGTGGGCCTGGCGCACTCCTTTGTGGCACTTAAGGTGATCATCGAGCTGGTGAGCATTTTCGGAAATATGAGCATCGGCGGCACCGTGGGCCTCACCTGTGCAATCTTCCTGGCAGCATACGGTGGCTACTTCCTGGTGACCTACCTCATGAGCACCGGCATGGTGCGAGCCGCCATAGCCACCCGCTACAGCGAGTAACAAGCGGGCAAAATCGTCGCAAAATCAGAGGCGTATGACCGCCGCGAAGGGACCAGGGGCCCTTTCGCGGCGGTTTTTGCCAACCTGGTGCGTCTCAGATACAAGTGAGTAGACTTTTTTGAACCTGCCGAGCACATCGTGACAAATGCTCAATAAAACCGCAGGTCAGAACTGTGGCGTTTTGGGGCGTGCTTGGCCTCCTGCAAAAAGCCTACTCACTTGGTTTTTCTGCTAGAAGACCGCCACGAGGGAAGGCAACTCCCCCGGGTAGTCGTTGGGGACGTTCTTAAACGGCTACCCAAGGAGTGTCCCAAACTGCCGGCAGAAAAGGAACGTCCCTAACTGCCGCATCCGGAGCAAGACAACGCCGCAGGTAGAGGACGGACAGACACTATGACCCAATCCGAAGGCACGGAAACGACAGGAGCCCCCGCTCGTGACCGCGGGTCGGGGCTGCGACAATGTTGTTGAAGTGCC
>UQYA01000029.1 GCA_900545165.1 uncultured Collinsella sp. | reverse complement strand
GCGCGTCGGTATCGCTGCCCGCTCGTGCTGGGCTCGGCTACGCCTTCTGCCGAGGCTCTCGACCGCTGCCGCCGCGGCACGTACAACGCTGCCACCTGGACGCGCGTCGAGATGCCCGAGCGCCCGGGACACGCCGTGCTTCCCACGGTCCGCATTGCCGACCTGCGTCGCGAGTTCTCGCACGGTAGCCGTTCCATGTTCTCAAAACCGCTGATGGAAGGCCTGGAACGCGTGGTCGAGCGCCGCGAGAAGGCCGTGCTGTTGCATAACCGCCGTGGTTTTGCGCCATTCCTGATGTGCCGCGAGTGCGGCTGCGTCCCCACCTGCAACCACTGCTCCACCGCGCTTACATATCACGAGCGCACGCACACGCTGCAGTGTCATACATGCGGTTCGTCTTGGCGCGTGCAGCCGTATCCCGCGCCTACGAGCCGTTGCCCCAAATGTGGCAGTCGCTACCTGGCAAAAATGGGTCTGGGCACGCAGCAGATCGAGGACGCACTGCACCAGATGCTGCCCGAGGATGTCGCCATCATTCGCATGGATGCCGATTCCACGCGCGGCAAGGATGCGCACAAAAAACTGCTCGAGCAGTTCGATGCCGCCGATTGTGCGGTGCTGCTGGGCACGCAGATGATCGCCAAGGGCCTCGATTTTCCCGAGGTCACGCTCGTGGGCGTGGTCAACGCCGACTTTGCCCTCAAGCTGCCTGACTTTCGCGCAGGGGAGCGCGCCTACGACCTACTGGAGCAGGTGGCGGGCCGTGCCGGTCGCGGCGATCGCCCCGGCGAGGTGATCATCCAGACGTATCTGCCCGAGGATCCGGTCATTCGCGCCGTCGCTGAGCACGACCGTTCGATCTTTACCGACTACGACCTGGACCAGCGCCGCGACGCGCTGTACCCGCCGTTTGTTCGCCTGGTCAACATCTTGGTGTGGTCGGCGAACCGAGACGACGCGCAGGACTACATCGGCCGCATCGCGAAGCTCCTCAAGCGCCGCTGGCATGCCGCCGCGCCCGACTTTTTGCGGGCGGGGAGCACCGTGCCTCAGGTGCTTGGTCCGGCTTCATGTGTAATCGAGAGAGCCAAGGACCGTTACCGCTTCCATCTGCTTGTAAAGTCGCCGGTAGGGTACCATGTCTCTGATGATATCGACGCCTGCCTCAAAGAGGTGGGCTCCGTGCGCGGCGTGAGCGTGAGTGTTGACGTCGACGCCTATGATTTGATGTAACAACCCGAAAGGATGGCCATGGAAGCCAACGGAATCGTACTGTCGCCCGACCCTCGTCTGCGCCAGGAGTGCGCCGTCATCGAGGAGATCACCCCGGCGATCGAGGCGCTTGCCGAGAAGATGAAGAAGATGATGTTCGAGAACGGCGGTTGCGGCCTAGCAGCCCCGCAGATCGGCGAGCTCATTCAGCTCGTCACCATCGACTGCGACTACAGCGACAAAAACGACTACGACCCGTATGTGCTCATCAATCCCGTTATTGTTGAGCAGAGCGACCATCTGGTGCCCTTTAGCGAGGGCTGCCTGTCCATCCCCGGCATTAGCTGCGAGATCGAGCGTCCCGACCATGTCGTCGTCGAGGCGTACGACTTGGACGCCAACCTGATTCGCTACGAGGCCTCGGGCGATCTGTTCTGCGTGTGCCTGCAGCACGAGATCGATCACCTGCACGGTAACACCATGTTCGAGCGACTGAAGCCGATGCAGAGGATCAAGGCCGTCAAGGAGTACCAGGACGCCCTGGCCCGCGGCGCTCGACCGGGCGAGACGGAGTAGGTCCCACCGTCCCCGGTGCTGAGCGCCCACATATCATCCCGTGCTCAAACATTCTCGCTTTGCTGCGAAACTGCGCGCGGGACGATATGTGGGCGCTCAGCACCGGGGACTGCGTTGTTCTGGCTCGGTTCGCCCGGGTGCCGTTGGGCCAGGGAGGGGCGTCTTCGCTGATAGTCTTTGTTGAGAGGGAGCTGCTTTTATTGCGGCTCTTTCTTTGGTTTTGGGTATATTTGTTTTTGTTGGACTGTTCTGGCGGCTGGGTGCGCTTGCGACCTGGATCGCTTCTTTTGTAGCCGTCTCGGCTCGTTGTTGAGAGGAGACTAACTTTTATGCGTATTGTGTTTATGGGTACGCCTGATTTTGCTGTGCCTTCTTTGACTTCGCTTGTTATGGCTGGGAATGAGATTGCGCTTGTTGTTACTCGTCCTGATGCTGTTCGTGGGCGTGGTAAGACGCTTGAGCCTTCGCCTGTTAAGGCCAAGGCGCTTGAGCTGGGGTTGCCGGTTGTTGAGGCCAATCGTATGACGCCGGAGGTAGTTGAGGCGCTTCAAGCTGCCCAGGCTGAAATTTTTTGTGTGGCTGCCTATGGCTGCATTCTGCCGGATGAGGTGCTGCATATGGCGCCGCTTGGCATTGTGAATGTTCATGCGTCCTTGCTGCCTCGTTGGCGTGGGGCTGCTCCTATTCAGCGTGCGATTCTCGCTGGTGATGAGGTTGCTGGTGTTTCCATTATGCGTATTGGGCATGGCGTGGATACCGGCGCTTATTGTGCCCAGGCGTCTACGTCGGTTGCCGGCAAGCATGCCGAGGCTTTGACTATGGAGCTTGGCGTGCTTGGCGGCAAACTGCTTGCCGATACGCTTCCTTCTCTTGCCGATGGCTCGGCTGTTTGGACTGAGCAGGATGAGTCGCTTGTGACCCATGCAGCCAAGATTTCCAAGCTGGAGATGCGTCTGGATCCGCACATGGCGGCGCTCGATTGCGTGCGTCATGTGCTCGCTTCGTCCGATACCGCGCCTGCTCGTTGCGTGATTTCCGGCAAGACCGTGCGCGTGCTCGATGCTGCGCCGGCTGATGTGTCGCTTGGCGAGGGTCAGGTTCTCCTTAAGGCCAAGCGTGTTTACCTTGGCCTTTCCGATGGTGCGGTTGAACTGCTCGAGGTTAAGCCCGATGGCAAGCGTGCCATGGCCGCCTCTGCTTGGGCTGCTGGGCTGCAAGGCGCCGATCTTATCTGGGGTGTTTTGTCATGAGTAAGCTGTCTCCCGCACGCAAGCTTGCACTCGATGTGCTGATGGAGGCCGATCGCCGCGGCATGTATGCGCGCGACGTGCTGTCCTCTCGCGCATCGGCCAAGGCTATTGACCAGCGCGATTCCGCTTTTGCAGCTCGCTTGGCGCTTGGTGTGGCCGCCACGCAGGGTATTTTGGACGAACTGCTCGATCAGTTTCTCGATAAGCCTAAAAAGGTTGCGCCGCGTGTTCGCATGGCGCTTCGTATCTCGGCCTTCGAGATGCTCTATCTGCATACGCCTGGTCGCGTTGCGGTGAGTCAGGGCGTTGAGCTGGTGCGCAGCGGAGCTAAGTCTGCCGCCGGTTTGGCCAATGCCGTGCTGCATAAGGTCGCGGACAACGTTGAGGACTTTGCTACTGCGTCCGATGTGGATGTGTCTGAGCGGCGCTTGGTTCGTCTGTCGCGCCTGATGGGTCTTCCGCGCTGGCTGTGCGCTCGTATTATGGCGTCGTTTGACACGCCAGAGGGTGCGCTTAACTTTGCCGGCAATCTGGCCCCCGCGCCGCTGGCCCTGCATGAGAACGCCTTTGCGACCAAGCCCGATCCGTATATCTCGCAGCTCGTCGCGCCTGTCTTCCCGGGCTGCCATGCCCCGGTTGATGCCCAGGTTGCCGTTGCTTCGGGCGTATTTGAACGCGCTGCTGCCGTGGCCTCGGATCTTAACGCCCAGCTCATCGCCACAGCTGCCACGCGCCCTGGAAGCTGCCTTGAGATTGGTGCCGGTCGTGGCACCAAGACCTATGTGATGATGTGCCAGGCCAAGCGTGCAGGCTATGAGCGTCAGCATACGGCGCTTGACCTGCATGATCGTAAATGTGATCAGAATCTCGCGCGCCTGCATAAGGCGGGTATTACGGGTGTTCGCACGGTTTCGGGTGATGCCTGCGAGCTTGATGAGGTGCTCACATCGTTTGATGCCATGCTTGGCGAGCCGGTTAAGTTCGACACGGTTTTTATCGATGCGCCGTGCTCGGGCACCGGCACCATGCGCCGTCATCCCGAGATCCCGTGGCGACTGACTGAAAAGGATGTGACGGTTGAGCTGCCCAAACTGCAGCTGACGATGCTCAAGGAAGCCGCCGCGCGCGTGGCTGCCGGCGGCGAGCTCATCTATGCGACGTGCTCGGTCTTCGACGAGGAGAACACGCAGGTGGTGGATGCTTTCCTGAACTCTCCCGAGGGCGCCGGCTTTAGCGTGGCGCCGCTTTCCGAAGCGCAGATTCTGCAACTCCCCGAGTTCGACCAGGCCAAGAAGCTCGTTTCCGTACGCCAGAACGATCGAGGCCTCTTCCAAAGCGTGCCGGTAAACGCCGATTCCTACGACGGCCACTTCTGCGCCAGGCTGGTCCACAAGTAACGACTAAGTTGCGGTGAAATAGGGATTGAATATCGGCATCTACCTGCCAAACAGTCCTTATTTCACCGCAACTCATAGAGCCACCTTTAGCGCAAAGAAATAGCCCCGCGATCGGTGCCGGTCGCGGGGCTGTTCGTTTTCTAGTGGTTATGCGGGCAGTTGGCGCAGCAGCCGCTTGTGGCGCTGGTGCTGGAGCCGCCGCTTCGCTGGTCGGTGTTGTAGAAACCGCTTCCCTCAAATTTAATGCCGCTGGCCGAGAACGTCTTGGCCGCCGGGGCGCCACAGCTCGGACACACGACCTCGGGAGTCTCGGACATGGGATGCTCAACCTCAAACACGTTGCCGCAGCTCGAGCACTTGTAATCGTAGCGCGCCATAATACTTCCTTTTCAGCACAAAGCGGGCAGATTACTCTGCCCGCAAAAATTCAAACGTTTGTAACTGTACCCTATATCGGGGGTTTTATCACGCTTCGCCCCAGAATCTATGGTTGTTGCGCAAGAGCTGTGCGGTTTTGTTCTCGGCGGCTGCGATGTCCGCCTCGTCAGCCTGCCAGGTCCAGTTGCCCGTGGCCACGCCCGGAACGTTCATGCGCGCGTCGTCGCCAAGCCCCAGGACATCCTGCAGCGGCATCATCACCAGGGGAGCGTCGCTTGCCAGCGCGTCGCTCATCAGCTTGGCCGCCAGCTCAACACCGCTCGGTTCATCGCCGCCCGCAAAGGAACGCGTGCACCAGCCGGCCAGCGTCGACGTATCGTGCGTCGAGGTGTACAGGATCTTGCCGGGCGTGGGATGCACGCCGCAACGAACGTCGTAGTCGCTAAACTCCAGCACGTCCATGCCGGGGAAACCACAGGTCGAGGCCATGGCGCGAACACCGGGCGTCAAATAGCCCAGGTCCTCGGCGATAAAGTTGAGCGGACCAAGCTCGTCATAGGCGGTCTGGAACAGGTCTTTGCCCGGTCCTGCCAGCCAGCGGCCGTCGGCGCAAGCCTTGCCCGCGGGGATACTAAAGTAGCTGTGGAATCCCAGGAAGTGATCCAGACGCACGCGGTCGTAGAGCGAGAACGCGCGGCGCAGGCGATCCATCCACCAGGTATAGCCGTTCTGCTTCATGTGGTCCCAGCGGAATGTCGGGTTGCCCCACGCCTGGCCCTCGGGCGCAAAGTTGTCGGGTGGCGCACCGGAGATCTCGATTGCTTTGCCGGTATCGGACAGCCAGAAGTTCTCGGGTTCGCTCCACGCGTCTGCCGAATCGTCGGACACGTACATAGGAATATCGCCGATGACCTCGATGCCCTTCTTGTGCGCATAGTTCATGAGCTCGCACCAAGCTAGGTCAAAGCGGTACTGCATGTACGCCTGAAGCTCGGCCTCGTCGTGGAAACGCTTGTCGTCGATCAGATGCTCGTTGTAGCGTGCGACATCGGCCGGCCAATCGTGGCGCGACTCGTCCTCAAAGTACTTCTTAACAGCCATATAGACGCAGTACTTCTCGAGCCAATCGGCATTGCGATGTTTAAACGCGGTGTACAGCGGATCGGCATCCTCGCCTCCGCGGGCCTTCCAGGTCTCAAAGTCGGCGGCCAGCTCCTCGTGGCTCTCGGGTAGCAGGTCGATATTGCCTGCAAAGGCCGAAGGACCGGCGTAAGGGGAGCGGAAGAAGTCCGTGGGGTTGACGGGGAGAACCTGCCAGTAGCGCATGCCCATGGCGGCCAGATGGTCGATAAAACGACGCGTGGGCGCGCCGATCGTACCGGGCTTGCCGTCGTCGGTCGGCACCGATGTGATATGGCACACAACACCCGCACCGTGATCGAGCGGCTCCTGCAGGCGCTGCTCGGCATGGTGATAGATGATCGACGAGCCCAGCGGATACAGATCGAGCGTGACCGTACCGTTGTGGATCTCGCACTCGTGACCGCTGATCACGTCACTAGCACATTCATCGAGTGCCGGAATCGTCACGCGATGCGAATTGCGCAGGCTGCGGTTGATGATGACTGTCGCGGACTCGCCGTCTTTACCGGTACGGTTGTAGGCCAGCACTTCGTCATTAAGCGCGAAGGCCTTAATTTCACCGTCGATCATAAACGGCAGCGCGCGACGCACAGCAGATGCGTTCTTGACGATCGCAAACGTATCGAAGTCGTGCAGGTTTTCCTTGGTCGGCATGGTGCGACGATTGCCCGGATCGGTGAGACCCTCCAAGCCGTACTCGTCGCCATAGTAAATCGAAGGCACGCCCGGGAACGTCATCTGCATGAGCGTTGCAAGCCAAAAACGGCTCTTGGCCAGGCCCATCGCGTTCTCATCCAGACGCCATTTGCTGCGCTCACACTCGGGCAGCTGCGACTCGTCGGGGCCGCCGCCGAGCACCGATATAATGCGCGGACGGTCGTGGCTCGAAAGCAGATTAAGTGCGCAAGACAGGGCCTCACGCGGATAGTTCTCGCGTAGGGTCTCGATATCCTCGGCAGCTTGGTAGGCGTTTTTGTAGCCCATCAAAAAGCCGATGACCATGTCGCGGAAGGGGTAATCCATGGCCGAGTCGAGCTCGGAGCCTTGCAGATAGCGACGCAGATGGCCGTAGCTGATCTTGTTGGAGGCATCTTCCCAGACCTCGCCGAGCAGCAGCGCGTCGGGCTTCTCGGCGAGCACGGCCTTTTTGATCTCGGTCAGGAAGTCATCGGAAAGCTCGTCGGCCACATCCAGGCGCCAGCCGTGAGCGCCGGCGCGAAGCCATTTACGAATGACGCCGTCCTTGCCCAGGAGCCGCTCGCGCACCAGTTCGGAGCTCTCATTGATGGCGGGCATATTGCCCACGCCCCACCAGCAGTCGTACGAGCCGTCCTCGTGGAAATAAAACGCATCGCGCCACGGCGAATCCTCGCTCTGCCACGCGCCCACGCCGGGGTAGTTGCCGTAGCGGTTGAAGTAGATCGAATCGTCGCCCGTGTGGTTGAACACACCGTCCAGAATAATGGAAATGCCCAGCTTCTCGGCCGCCTCGCACAGCTCAGTAAAGTCCTGCTCGGTGCCCAGAATCGGATCGATCTTGGTGTAATCGGCGGTGTCGTAGCGGTGGTTGCTCGCGGCTTCAAAAATGGGGTTGAGGTAGATGGCTGTAAAGCCCAGCTCGGCGATGCGTGGCAGGTCTTCCTGGATACCCTTGAGCGATCCGCCGTAGAAGTCCCAGGTCTTGATGGAGCCGTCCTCGGCGCGCTCGTACACAGGCGGCTCATTCCAGTCCTCGACCATGCGGCGCTGAATGCCCTTACGCGGTTTTTCGACCTCGGCCAGCGTGCGCTCGCGCCAGTGCTCGTCGCGGGCATAGCGATCGGGGAAGATCTGGTAGACCATACCGCGCTCGTACCAGGTAGGACGGTTCTCACGGTGTTTGTAGACGGTGACCTGGAATGACGGCACCTCGGCGTAATCGTAGGTTACGCCTTCGCCGCCGGTGCGTCCTTGCGGTGCGCCCAGGCGAACCTCAGGCTGGCCTTCGATATTGCAGATAAAGCAGTACCAGATAAGACAGGGCTCGGTGCACTCAAGCTCTACGGTAAATATGCCGTCGTCCTCGTGCGTCATGGGATACCGAGACTCACCGATCTCATCGACCCAGGTGCGCAGCGTAAGCGTTGCCTGCGCGGGATCGGCATCCTCCAGAATCACGGAGAGCGAAAGGGTAGTTCCTGTGGTCACAGCGCCAAACGGAGTGCGAAACTGCGGCAGACGGCTGTTGTGTATCAATCTCATAGTACGGTCCAGTTCAATAGAATCATGGCCTGCTGGCCATGGGCTTTACGCACAGGATGTAAGTATATCTGTTGTACACAGGCTGTATAAACAACATCCGTTTACCATCGGCGAACGGTTGTCCTAGAAAATCGTTTTACCAACTACCTACAGAGAAGGGGCGCCCGGTTGGAGCGCCCCTTACTTAGGGTTTGATGAGGTTTTGAATCGTCTGTGGGCTAGCGGCGCTTCCGGGTGGCCGTGGCCTTGCGGACGGACGTCTTCTTGGACGGGGCTTTTTCCTTTGCCGGAGCGGCGGGGGAGACCGGAGTCTCCTTGGCGGCAGCGGGCTTGTCCTCTACCTTAGCTTCCGCCTTTGGAGCAGCAGTCTTGGTCGTGGTCTTCTTGGCCGTCGTCGTGCGCTTGCGTGTGGTGGTCTTGGCGGCCGGCTTGTCCCCGACGGTTGCCTCGGCCTTGGGCTCGGCGCCCGCCTCCTCGACCTTGGTGGCCGACTTTGCGGCTGCCTTGGTCGTGGCGGCCTTGGTCTTGGTCGACTTTGCGACCGTGGACTTCTTGGCGGTCGTGGTCTTGGTCGTCTTCTTGGCAGCGGATTTGACCGGAACCTTTGCTGCAGGCTTAGCCTCGACGGCGGTCTCAGCCTTTACCTCGGGAGCAGACTCTGCCTCGGTGCCCTTCTTGGCAGCAGCGGTCGTGCGCTTGCGCGCGGTCGTTGCCTTGGCAGCAGTCGTCTTTGCTGCGGCGGTCTTGGTGGCAGCAGCTTTGGTCGTCGTAGTCTTCTTAGCGGTCGTCTTGCGCGTCGTGGTCTTCTTAGCTGCGGGCTTTGCAGCGGGCTTGACCTCGGCCTCTGCCTCAGGAGCAACCTCAGCCTTCACCTCAGGCTCGGCCTTTGCGGGCTCAGCCTTAACCGGCTTCTCCTCGGGCTTGGTCTCCTCAGCGGCCACCGGCTCAGCAACAGCCTCAGGCTCGTCGACAACAGCCGCCGGCCTCTCAATCTCCGGGTGCATAAAGAAGTACAGGTCCAGATACTTATCGGCCGAGCGCGTCCAGCTAAAGTCCTGGCTCATGGCCTGCGTGACCAGCTGGTTCCATGCGTCGCGGTTATCCCAGAACAGACGCGCCGCGCGGAACACCGCGTCGCCCATTTCGTCGCCGTTAAAGTTGCTAAACGAGAAGCCTGTGCCCTCGCCGGTAAACTCGTTATACGGAATTACAGTGTCCTTCAGGCCGCCGGTCTCGCGAACAATCGGCAGCGTGCCGTAGCGCATGGCGATGATCTGCGACAGGCCACAGGGCTCAAACTTCGAAGGCATCAGGAACATGTCGGCTGCAGCATACATGCGCTGCGAGAGCGCCGGATCGAACTCGATGCGTGCGGCCATGGTGCCGGGGTACTTGTCCTGGAAGTAGCGCAGGCCGTCCTCGTAGTCGCGGTCGCCGGTGCCCAGCACCGCCACCTGCACGCCGCCGGCCAGGATGCGGTCGAGCGCGTACATGACCAGGTCCATGCCCTTCTGGCGCGTCAGGCGCGTGACCATGACCATAAGCGGACGGTCGTCGCGAACCTCGAGCCCCAGCTCTTCCTGCAGCTTGGCCTTGCATACGGCCTTGCCGGAACGGTCCTCCACGGTGTAGTTGGCGGCAATGCGCTTGTCGGTTGCCGGGTCAAAGCCCGCAACGTCAATGCCGTTGAGGATGCCCTGCAGCGCATAGGAGCGCTCGCGCAGCACGCCGTCCAGGCCCTCGCCAAACTCGGGCGTCTGGATCTCGTTGGCATAGGTGGGGCTCACCGTAGTGATGGCATCGGCATAGCGCAGGGCGCCCAGCATGTAGTTGATGCTGCAGGCGTCGCAACGCAGCTGCGAGGCAGCCGCCGGAATATGCGCCACACCCAGGATGTCCTCCATCACGGTGTCGCTAAACTGGCCCTGGAACGCCACATTGTGGATCGAGAACACGGTCTTGACGCGGTCGTACAGCGGCAGGCCCTGGTAGAACTCACGCAAAAACACGGGGGCCAGTGCCGTCTGCCAGTCGTTGCAGTGCAGGATGTCGCACTCAAAGCCGGCCGGCAGGTGCTGCAGGCTCTCGGTAATGGCCTTGGAGAAGAACGCAAAACGCTCGCCGTCGTCAAAGAAGCCGTACGGATAGTCGCGCGCAAAGTAGCGCTCATTGTCGATGAACATATAGGTGACGCCGTCGTGCTCGAGCTTCTCGAGCCCGCAGTACTCATTGCGCCAACCCAGGCTCACGTAAAAGTCGGAGAAGTGCTCCATCTGCGCCTTGTACTCGTCCTTGATGGTGGCGTATTTGGGCACCATCACGATGACTTCGGCACCGGCGCGCACAAGCGCCGCAGGCAGCGAGCCCGCTACGTCACCCAGGCCACCGGTCTTCACAAACGGCGCGCACTCGGCCGAGGCAAACACGATCTGCATCTTTTTGCTGGAATCAGCCATATTGTCTCCCATGTTGCAATTCGAGAATAGCCGCCTGGCGCTAACCGGGCGGCTATTCTACATGTTACGAGCGATGTTGCGGTGCCAACGTTAACGTACGATGGTGGTGTCGGAAGTTAACGGAGCCTTGCCCAGCACCAGGATGTTCTCGGGCGTGCCGCGAAGCTCGGTGTTGGTGGGAACCACGTTGTTCTTGTCCAGGATGGCGTTCTCAACGCGGGCGCCGCTCTTGATGATGCAGCTCTGGTTGATGATCGAGTTGGTCACCGAGGCGCCTTCCTCGACCACAACGCCGCGCGACAGGATCGAGTTGCGCACGGTGCCCTTGATGATGCAGCCGGCCGAGATAATCGAGTTGCAGGCGTGGCTGCCGGTCGCGTAGCGCGAAGGCGGCACGTCGTGAGCCTTGGTCAGGATCGGGCGCTCGGGGTCAAAGAGCTGGTCGGCCACGGTCTGGTCGAGCAGGTCCATACTGCGACGATACAGCGACTTCTCGCTAAACACGCCCACGACCTCGCCCTTGTACTCGTAACTGCACACGTCGATGTTGCCAAAGTCGCCCTGGAGTGCCTCGAGCAGGTCCAGATAGTCGGCGGCCTGGTAGTGGTCGATGATCTCGAGCAGCGTCTCGCGGTTGACGATGCAGCAGTCCATAGAGGCGTTGTCGCCGTACACGACGCCGGCGCTCACGCCCGTCAGGCGGCCGTTCTCGTTGATCCGCAGCTTGGTCTCGTCATCGACGTTGCGCGTGGCCTTGCAGTACACCACGGTCATCTGGGCGCCGGAGTTCTCGTGCGCGTCGATGATGGTGTTGAGGTCCATGTTAAAGATGATGTTGGTGCCCATCATCACAACGTATGGCTTGTCCGAGCGCTGGAACAGCGTCTTGTTGGAGATGATGTCGCGCAGCAGGAAGCGCATGCCGCCCTTGGTGGTGCCATACGCGTTGCCGGGCACCATGAACAGGCCGCCCTTCTTGCGGTCCAGTCCCCAGTCCTTGCCCGAGCCCACGTGGTCGATCAGCGAACGGTAGTTGCCAGGCATGACGACGCCGACGGTCTTAATGCCGGCATTCATCATGTTGGACAGCGGGAAGTCGATCAGGCGGTAGCGGCCCAAAAACGGAACGGACGCGATGGGGCGGTCCTTGAGCAGCACGCTGCCGTAGGTCGAAGAGTAGTTAGCGGTGATATAACCGATGGCCTTGCGATTGATCATCGGATCATTCCCCCTTCCCGATAACGACGTCATTTCCAACGACGGCCGTATCCTTGGTGGTATCGACAGAGCCGAGCTTCACGCCCTCTTCGACCGTGGAGTTCTCGCCCAAAATAGCGCGGCAGATGTGCGCGCCGCTCTTAACGTGCGCGCCCGGCAGCAGCACGGAGTCCTCGACTACGGCGCGCTCCTCGATGATGACATCGGTCGAAAGGATCGAGTGGCGAGCGGTGCCGTAGATCTTGCAGCCGTTGGAGACCAGGCAGTCGTCCAGACGGCCGTCCGGTCCAATGTAGTGCGGCGGACGCGTGGTGATGTTGGACATGATGGGGAAGTGCTTGTCGAACAGATCGAACTCGGGGTTGTTGCCCAACAGGTCCATCGAGGTCTCGTGGAAGCTGGCGATGGTGCCAACGTCCTTCCAAAAGCCGTGGAACTCGTAGCTGTACAGGCGCTTGTTCTCGCCGAGAAGCTTGGGGATGATGTCCTTGCCAAAGTCGTGGCTCGAGCGCTGGTCCAGAGCGTCCTCCTCGAGCGCCTCGATCAGCACGTCGGCCGAGAAGATGTAGATGCCCATGGACGCGAGGTTCGAATCGGGCTTATCGGGCTTCTCGGTGAACTTGGTGATGCGGCCGTCCTCGGGGTCAGTGGTCAGGATGCCAAAGCGGCTAGCCTCCTCCCAAGGCACGGGCATAACGCTCACCGTGAGGTCGGCGTTGTTCTCAATGTGCGTCTTGAGCATCTTGCGGTAGTCCATGCGATACAGGTGATCGCCCGAAAGAATCAGGACGTACTTGGGGTCGTTGGCCTTGATGTAGTCCAGGTTCTGCGTAATGGCGTCGGCCGTGCCCGCATACCAGGCGCCGCCGGTCTGCGTCTCGTACGGCGGCAGGATCGACACGCCGCCGTCGCGGCTGTCCAGATCCCACGCCTCGCCGGAGCCCACATAGGCATGCAGCAGGTAGGGGCGATACTGCGTCAGAACGCCCACCGTGTCGATGCCCGAGTTGGAGCAGTTGGAGAGCGAAAAGTCGATAATGCGGAACTTGCCACCAAAGCTAACCGCCGGCTTGGCGATCTTTTGGGTGAGTGCCCCCAATCGGCTGCCCTGTCCTCCTGCGAGGAGCATCGCGATGCATTCTTTCTTACTCATCGATTTCTCCTTCTGTCATCGATGTTTCTAACCCATTAGCGGTGGGCACGGCTCCTGGTCGCGCCCACCGAATAATGCCGTGCGGCAAAGAAGGGAACTCGCGCGCCTTTACGCGTGCCAGATCTCGTCTCGATACTCGCGAATGGTGCGGTCGCTCGAGAACCAGCCGCTCGAGGCGGTGTTGAGCAGCGCCTTGCGGTTCCATGTCTCCTGGTCGCCGTAACTGCCCGTGAGCTTCTCCCAGGCGTCGACGTAGCTGCGGAAATCGGCCATGACCAGGTCGGGGTCGTTGTTGTTCATGAGCTCGTTGTAGATGCTCTCGAAGTTGCCCGAAAGACCCGCAAAGGTGTTGTCCTTGAGCTCGTCCATCACTCGGCCCAGACGCTCGCGGTCGCCGTTGAGGGTATCCCACGCAAAGTAGCTGTTGGATGCCCAGAGCTGCTCGACCTCGGGAGCGGTCAGGCCAAAGATGGCCTCGTTCTCGCGTCCGGCCAGGTCGGCGATCTCGATGTTGGCGCCGTCGAGGGTGCCCAGCGTAATGGCACCGTTCATCATGAGCTTCATGTTGGACGTGCCCGAGGCCTCCTTGCCGGCCGTGGAGATCTGCTCCGAGATCTCAGCGGCGGGGTAGATGAGCTGGGCGTTGCTCACGCGGAAGTTGGGAATAAAGCAAACCTTCATGACCTCATTGACGCGGGCATCGTTGTTAATGACCTCGGCGACGGAGTTGATCAGGCGGATGGTCTCCTTGGCGAAGGTGTAGCTCGAGGCGGCCTTGCCGCTAAAGATGAAGGTCGTCGGCGTCACGTGGAAGTTGGGATCCGCGATGCGACGGTTGTAGATGTCCATCACCTTCATGATGTTCATGAGCTGGCGCTTGTAGGCGTGGAAGCGCTTTACCTGAACGTCGAAGACGGTGTTGGGGTCAATGACCAGACCGGTCTCAGCCTTAACGTAGGCGGCCAGACGCTCCTTGTTGGCGCGCTTGGAGGCGCCCACGGCCTTCAGGAACTCGGTGTCGTCCTTAAACTCCTTGAGCTTCTCCAGCTCAAAGGCGTCCTTCAGCCAGCCATCGCCAATGGCCTCGGTCACGAGCTTGGCATAGGTGGGGTTGGCCTCGGCAAAGAAGCGACGGTGCGAGATGCCGTTGGTCTTGTTGTTGAACTTCTCGGGCGTCAGGGCATAGAAGTCCTTGAGCACGATGTTCTTGATGATGTCGGAGTGGATCTTTGCCACGCCGTTGACGCTATGGCTGCAGATCACGGACAGGTTGGCCATACGGATCTCGCCGTCCCACAGGATGGCGGTCTGGCGCAGACGCTCCTGCCAGCCCTCCTGCGTGGTGTCGAACGACTCGTGCCAACGACGGCTGATCTCGTCGATGATCTGGTACACGCGGGGGAGGAGCTTGGAGAACGTGCCGATGGGCCACTTCTCCAGGGCCTCGGGCAGGATGGTGTGGTTGGTGTAGCTCACGACCTGCGTCACGATGTTCCAGGCGTCATCCCACTCGAGCTTCTTCTCGTCGATGAGGATGCGCATGAGCTCGGGGCCGCACATGGCGGGGTGGGTATCGTTGGTGTGGATGGCCACAAACTGCGGCAGCAGCTCCCAGTTAGCGCCGTGCTCCTTCTCAAAGGTGTCGAGCAGGCTGTAGATGCCGGCCGAGACAAACAGGTACTCCTGCTTCAGGCGCAGCAGACGGCCATGCTCGCCGGCGTCGTTGGGGTAGAGGATGGCGCTGATGGCCTCGGCCTCGGCGCGCTCGGCGTCTGCCAGGGCGTAGTCGCCGCGGTTGAAGGCCTCCAGATCGAAGTGCTCCTCGACCGGCTCGGCGGCCCAGACGCGCAGCTTGTTGACGGTCTCGCCGGCATAGCCCACAACGGGGATGTCATAGGGGACGGCCAGGATGTCCTGCGTATCTACCGTACGGTAGAACGTGCGGCCGTTTTCCTCAAAGCCCTCAACATGTCCGCCAAACTTGATGGTCACGGCCTTGTCCTGACGACGGACCTCCCAGGGATAGCCGTGGGTGAGCCACTCGTCGGTGGCCTCGACCTGGCTGCCGTTGACGATCTCCTGCTTAAACAGGCCGTAGCGGTAGCGCATGCCGTTGCCGTAGCCGGCAATGCCCTCGGCTGCCATGGAATCTAGGAAGCATGCGGCAAGACGGCCCAGGCCACCGTTGCCCAGAGCCGGATCGGGCTCCTGGTTCTCGATGACGGAAAGGTCGAAGCCCATGTCGTCGAGCGCCTCGGCGACCATGTCGCGCACGCCAAAGTTGAGCAGGTAGTTGTCGAGCAGGCGGCCGATCAAAAACTCGATCGAGAAGTAGTACACGCGCTTCTTGCCCTCGGCGGTGACGCGGGCGTCGCTCTTGGTGGCAACGGTGCGGGCCTTCTCGGCCACGAGTTTGGCCAGGGCGTTAAAGCGGTCGAGGTCGCTGGCGGCCTCGACGCTCTTGCCGCTGATGCTCATAACGGCATCGCGATAGAGCTCGGTAAACTCCTGCTTGTTTTCGAAGATCTTATTCATACGTTCCTTTCCCCCGGGGATGTTTCTCCCGGAACGGTTATGACTTGTATCCTACGCCTCGGCGAGGCGGGTAATTACAGCTGTAACGGCTTTGTTACGCATCCTTGGCAGACGACTTAACAGAAGCAGACTTGGCCTTGGGAGCAGCCTTTTTGGTGGTTGCCTTCTTGGCCGTGCTGGACTTGGCCGAAGCCTTGGCAGCGGGCTTGGCTGCCTTCGCCTTAGCCGGAGACTTCTTAGCAGCTGCGGCCTTGGGCTTCACCGAGGACGTACGTTTGCGCGTCGCCTTCTTGGGCTCCTCGACCACGGGCGGCTTATAGCTGCTGGGACCGCGGCGCTTAAGCACCACGCCAGCCAGACCGGGCACCTTAATCTCGATGGAGTCCATTTGCCCGTTCCAGGGATAGGGCTCGCTCGAGCAGGTGTAGGGCTCCTCACCGGCGTATCCGCTGCCGCCAAACTCGGGACGGTCGGAATCGAAGATGACCTCCCAGTCACCCTCGCGCGGTACGCCCACGCGGAAGCTCTCGTAGCTCGCCGGGTCAAAGTTGATCAGGATCACCAGATCGTCATCGATGTCCTCGCCCTGACGCACAAAGCTCACGATGGACTGTTTGGAGTTATCCGCGTCGATCCAGGTAAAGCCGTCGTCGGTGTAGCCGCGCTCGTACAGAGCGGGCTCGGCGGTGTACAGGTGGTTGAGCGCCTTGATAAAGGCCTGATGATGACGGTGGGTCTCGTACTCTTCGGTCAGGAACCACTGGATGGACTCGTAGTAGCGCCATTCAATAAACTGGCCGATCTCGTTGCCCATAAAGTTGAGCTTGGCACCGGGGTGCGTCATCTGGTAGAAGGCCAGCGTGCGCAGGCCGGCAAACTGGCGCCACCAGTCGCCCGGCATGCGGCCGATCAGCGAGCACTTGCCGTGCACGACCTCGTCGTGGCTCAGCGGGCAAATAAAGTTCTCGGTAAAGGCATACATAATGGAGAACGTGAGCAGACCGTGGTTGCCGGGGCGCCACGGAAAATCAGTCTGCATGTAGTGCAGGGTGTCGTTCATCCAGCCCATGTCCCACTTGTAGTGGAAGCCCAGACCGCCGTCCTGCGGCGGATAGGTCACGAGCGGCCACGCGGTGGACTCCTCGGCCATCATCATCACGTCGGGGTAGTGAGCCTCCACGGCGCAGTTGACCTGGCGGATAAACGCGCTGGCGTCCAGGTCCTCCTCGGTACCGTACTTGTTGAACTTCTTTTGGCCCGGATCGTCGATGCCAAAGTTCAGATACAGCATGCTGGACACGCCGTCCATGCGAATGCCGTCAACGTGGAAGTTCTCGAGCCAATAAAGCACGTTAGAGACAAGGAAGGAGCGTACCTCGCCGCGGGCGAAGTCAAACTTGTGCGTGCCCCAGTTGGGATGAATCTCGTGCTCAAACAGCATGTGGCCGTTAAAGGTGGCAAGGCCGTGGGAGTCGGCGCAAAAACCGCCGGGCACCCAGTCCATAATCACGCCGATGCCCGCCTCGTGGCATGCATCGATAAAGTGCATGAGCTGCTGCGGGTTGCCGTAGCGCGACGTGGCGGCGTAGTAGCCGGTCGTCTGGTAGCCCCAGGAGCCGTCGAAGGGATGCTCCATAAGCGGCATGACCTCGATATGCGTGTAGCCCATGTCGCGCACGTAGTCCACGAGCTCCACCGATAGGTCGTCGTAGGTGTAAAACTCACCGCGCTGCGCGGGGAAGGGGTCCATGGGGCCGGGGTAGTTGCCGTACTCGTCGGGCTCGCCCTGCGGCGCATCGCCGTGGCGCTTCCACGAGCCAATATGCACCTCGTAGATGTTAAGGGGCTGCGACATGTGGTTATGGCTGGCGCGGCGCTTGAGCCACGCGGCGTCGTTCCACTTGTAGCCATCGAGGGTCCACAGCATGCTCGCCGTTCCCGGAGGGCACTCGGCCTTAAAGGCGTATGGATCGGCCTTGTAGAGCTTTTCGCCCTCGTTGGTCTCGATGAGGTATTTATAGAGCTGGCCCTGCTCGGCGCCAGGAATAAACCCTTCCCAGATAGCGCTCGTATGCACGGGCACCAGCGGGTTGGCTTGCTCATCCCAGTCGTTAAATTCGCCAATGACATGGACGCTCTTTACATCGGGCGCCCAAACGCAAAAACGCCAGCCGCGCGTACGGTTCTGCGTGTCGGGGTGCGCGCCCATCTTTTCCCAGCAGCGCTCCCACGTGCCAATGCCAAACAGATAGACATCGTCTTTGGTGAGCTCCGGCGCGTGCGGGGCGGCTTTACGGGTAGTAGGCTTTTTAGTTGCTGGCTTTAGCTTTGTATCGCTCACGTTTGATCCCATCATGACGCGGCAGCGTGTTGCCTTGGTGACTAGATGCGAAAGGTCCAAGGCTGCACGAATCGAAGGGACGGCGATAGTTCTATGATTCGTTCCACCTCGCGTGCTCGGTGGAACTTTCGGCAAAAACTACGATAACACCTGTACGTTAGTTTTATGAACGAAAGTGGATTTGCGGTGGCGTTTAATCGGTAAGCGCCATGTTTATACCACTGGCAGAATTGCGATGGTAAAACTCTTGACAGCTTTACCAATTAGGGTTTCTAGATTGTTAGGTTTACGTTTGGTAAAACGTTTTTAGCAGGTTGTTTACCATTTGACATTGAAAGGCTCGTTTATGGACCGCATCGCTGCCCCAAGTGTTGCTTTTATTTTCGATTGCGACGGCACGCTGGTTAATAGCACCCCCGTTTGGGCCTATGCCCAGCCCGAGTTATTGCACCGCCACGGAGTTGACGTGACGGTCGACGATTTTGCCCAGTTTGAGCATTTGTCGCTCGAAGACGAGTGCCAGGCCTACCACGACACCTGGGGCATTGGCACAAATGGCGAGGAGCTCTACCGCGATCTGAGCAATATTCTGATTGATGGGTACTCCAAGGTGCCGCCGCGCAAGGGTCTCCTGGCATTTTTGGAGCAGGCGAAGGCGGCGGGTATTGCCATGTGCGTGGCTACGTCCACGCCGGCCGAGCTGGTGCAGTCCGCGCTCGCTGGTGCCGGGCTCGACGCATACATGGAGTTTGTTACCACGACGGGCGAGGCAGGACGCTCCAAACAGTTCCCCGACGTATACGAGCTGGCGCTTCGCCGTCTGGAGGAGCGCCATGGGCATAAGTTTGAGCGCGCGTGGGTGTTTGAGGACGCCGTCTTTGGCCTAAAGAGCTCTGGTGTCGCCGGCTTTAAACGCGTGGGCATCTATGACCCGCACGGCCGCATGAAGCGCGACGAGGTTCGCGATAACTGCGAGATCTTTATCGATAGCTATGAAGAGCTGGATTTGGATCACGTTCTTGCGTTTGAGGGATAGGCGAGGGCTGTGGCTTGTAAGATATTAGTGGTGTGCGGCTCGCCCGTCGTGGCGAGCGTGGATCTGTTGCGCCGGCAAGCGGGGGAGTGCGACCATGTTGTTGCCGTAGACCGCGGACTCGACGCGCTGCTGGGTGCCGGCCTGGGCTGCGACGTGTATGTAGGAGATGCGGACACGGTGAGCGACGCGGGTCGCGCGTTGGTCGATGCCGCCACCGACTTTGAAGTTGAGCGCCATGACCCGTACAAGGACTATACCGATCTGGCACTGGCGCTCGATTCCGTCCGCCGTCGCTGGCCGGGTGCCGAAGTGGTTGCGACCTGCGTCACGGGCGGCCGTCCGGATATGGCCCTGTCCGTCCTAGGCCTACTAGCAGCCTACAAAGATGCCCCCGTCTGGATCAAAGAAGACGAAGTGACGGCCAGAATTCTGCACCAGGACGAAACCTGGACCATCGAAAACACCGAGGGCAAAACCTTCTCTATCATCGCGATCGCCCCAGAAACGGTAATAAGCGAACACGGCCTAGAATGGGAACTGGATCACGCCCCGCTGGGCCTGTTAGCCGACACAGGCATCAGCAACGTCGTCAGGTCAACAGCCACGATCCAAGTCCACACCGGCACCGCCATCGCTTACCTATATCAATAGGCATTTAGAGTCTGACCAAAAAAGTCCTTGCACGTCGCGCTAACTTCCCCTATAGTATCTCCACGTCACGGGGGCGTAGCTCAGCTGGGAGAGCGCTTGACTGGCAGTCAAGAGGTCAGGG
>UQYA01000028.1 GCA_900545165.1 uncultured Collinsella sp. | reverse complement strand
TGGCCGTGAGGCCCAAAAGCTCGCCCGCGCAGCACACGGCGGCGCAGTTGTAGATATTCTCGGCAACTGCAACGGGAAGACCAATGGTAAAGACAATCGGCAACTCACGAGTCTCGTCGAGGATATGCACCAGAGCAGCCTCGCAGGCATGCAGCAGCGTGCGGTTATGGAACAGGTCGGCCGCGGTATAGCCGGTCAGGTTAAGCTCGGGCAGCACCAGCGCGCGAACGCCGCGCTCGGTAGCCTCGCGAACAGCCGCCAGCGCAACCTCGGCATTGCCCTCGACATCGGCCACGCGAATCCGCGGCGACGCCGCCGCCACACGCAAAAAGCCATCAGACTGAGAAAGGTGAAGATTCATAAGAATGCTCCCGTGCGTAGACGCCATTCACAACAATTAGCAAGTCCTATTGTAGTTCAACCGCCGGGTGTAACCGCATCCCACCAACTTGGTGAGCAATTGATGAGTTGATGGTATCTGTTAAATGTCACGTACGATTCACATCTGGTGGGTACCCTGATGGCTACACGAAACGAAGCAGATTTACACCGGGAGGACCCCGTATGACAACCAAGTACACCGACGCGCCGCGCACGCGCGTCATGACGCCGGCATCGCTCAACAACGGCGTGCACGAGAACCATTCCATCGGACAGACCATGGCCATCGCACCCAAGAAAGGCCTGTTTGACGATATTTCCATTCCCCAGATCATCGCCGGCGCCGCAGCTGCTGCCACGAGCGTCGCGCTTGCCTCCAAGATTGGTATCGCTGGTTCAGTAATTGGTGCCGCCGTGAGCTCGGTCATCACCGTTGTGTCCTCGCAGGTCTACCGCCACTTTATCTCTGCCAGCGCCGAAGCAATCAAGGGCACGCATGCCGCTGTCGACTACCCTGCCGGCGCCTACGAGCCCGTTGAGCCCGATGTCGAGGAGCACCTAGGTGGCGCCGCGACCACGCAGGAAATGCGCCAGGTTGCGGGACGCGCGACCACGGCGCGCGTCGCCCCTAACAGCCTACGCGCCAAGGCCGCGGCAGAGCGCAGCCAGACGCAAAAGAAGGTCATCGTCTTCTCGATCGCCATCGCCATCGTCGCGGTCATCGCCTGCGCCGGAGCGATTCTCATCACCACCGCCGGCGAAGGCCTGGGCGAACGCCCCGAGCCAATCCTGTCGTCGCGCACGACCGAGAGCAATGCAAATGGCAACACCCAGTCGCAGGATCAGCAGACACAGACGGACGGCACGCAAGACAGTTCTACCTCTACCGATTCGTCCTCGAACACCCAAAACCAATCGCAGGGCACCGGTTCCTCTACGGCCAACAGTGGCACGCCGTCCAGCACGACCGACTCAAGCCAAACGACTGACGGTTCGCAGCCGAGCACGGGCGGCCAGACGAGTGACACCACGTCGGGAACGGGCTCAGCAGACAGTAGCAACACCAACAGCTCGAGCGGAACCGCGTCCGGCACGGCATCTGACAACTCGAGCCAAGGCACGGCATCGGGCAACTAAGCACATTTGCCTCTCATAGATAACCGACCTGTACAACGGGCGCGAATCGACAACGGTTCGCGCCCGTTTGCCTTGGGCGCCGCCATGGCGAACGCTATGCGATGGTAAGATGCTTTACATGTGTAAAGAGGAGATTTGCCATGAGCAAGACAATAGTTAGGCCCACGCTATCGCTGGGCAACCACATCTATCTGTATCGCCTGCTGCGCGACGCGATTGGGTGCGGCAAGCAAACGTTTATGACGCAGGTCGAGGAGGCGCTCGCCGCAGGCGACATGACTGCTTATGACCTGGGCTTTGAGTCCACGCGCGAGCTGCTCGAGGAACTTAACGACTGCATTAAGCTGACCGTCTTTAAAGGCGGCCGCCTGTATGCCACCGTCATCGCCAACGAGGCCTGGGATGCTGCGCTTGCCAAGGGCGAGGACAAGCCCAAGACCGCCAAGGGCGCCAAGCAGTCCTACAAAAAGAAAAAGCGCGGTGAGAAGGACCTCAAGGCCGTGCGCCCCAAGCACGTTAAGCGTCCCGAGCCCGAAGCCATGGTTGAAGCCGCGCCGGAACCCGAGCCCGAGACAGAGATCGAAGTCGCTATTGAGGTAACGGCAGAAGCCGAAACCGAAATCGCCGCCACGACCGATTCCGAAGTCATATCCGAGCAGGAAGCCACTGTGGAGCTCAACGAAGCGCCCAAGTCGACAACCGAAGAAGCCGCTGACCAACCCGAGCCGTCTGCGTTCCAAAACAGCGATGTCTTTGGCGACGAGGCCGAGGACGATCAGTCCGACGAGCCCGCAGATCAAGACGCTACCGAGTCGGCGCCGGAGCCCGAGACGCCGCAGCCCGCCATCTCGCTCACGGTCGTCTATGACCCCGAGAATGCCAATGCCGGCATCACCACCATGGCATCCACGCCCATCGAGGCAAAGTCGAGCGTCGAGAATGAGAACGCGACGCAAGTCGAGCTCGACACCGCGACCGCAGACGCACCCGCCATCGTCGAGCCCGCAGATTCCGCGGCGATGCCGAAAGCGGACACCGAATCAGTACTCGGCACCGAACCCGCGCCCGTCATCGAGGTGACGCCCGTCAATGAGCAGGCCTCCGCACCGGCGATGGCACCGGCCCCCGCACCCGCAGCACCGACCATCCCCGAGGACTTCCCCATCGATTTCGCAACCGAGGTCTTCTGCCCCGGCCCGTTGCTACACCAGCTGTCGACCTATCTCCCCTACGGCGCCGACACGCTCGGCATCATCGGCGAGTACTACTGGATTGCCCGCGAGCGCGGCACCATCGAGGCCGCGCGAAACCGCGCAAGCTTCCCCCTGCACTATACGCAGGCCGGCGAGCGCCGCGAGGTTACCGTGCGCATCCGCCGCAACACCACCGGCGGTCTCGGAGCCGCCTGGACCATCGATAAAGTCGAAGAACCCGCGCAGTAACGACAAACGGCTCAAATCCAAATCAGGATTTGAGCCGTTTTTATTTGTTGATGTTGCGTAACCAACAGCGAGCGGGCCGCAAGTGCCCCAGGTTGCCGTGAAAGAGGAGCGACGCGTACTTCGGTACGCGAGCGACGGCTTGAACGGCAAGATGGGGTGCTTGCGACCCGCGCAGCGTCGAGCAGTTACGCGGTTTGGAAAACCGCGTAACGATCTAGTCGCGCGTCAGCTTGCGGTGGATACGATGCGGCTGGGCTGCATCCTCGCCCAGGCGCTCGATGCGGTTGGCCTGATAGGCCTCAAAGTTGCCCTCGAACCAATACCAGTTGCCCGGATTCTCGTCGGTGCCCTCCCACGCCAGAATGTGCGTGGCGACGCGGTCCAGGAACATGCGGTCGTGGCTAATGACCACCGAGCAGCCCGGGAACTCGAGCAGCGCCGCTTCGAGCGAGGACAGCGTCTCGACGTCGAGATCGTTCGTGGGCTCGTCGAGGAGCAGCAGGTTGCCGCCCTGCTTGAGCGTAAGTGCCAGGTTCAGACGATTGCGCTCACCACCGGAGAGTACGCCAGCGCGCTTCTGCTGGTCCTGGCCCTTAAAGCCAAAGCTCGCCACATAAGCGCGGCTCGGAACCTCGGTCTCGCCGACCATCATGTGGTCCAGGCCATCCGAGACGACCTCCCACAGGTTCTTGTCAGGGTCGATGCCAGAACGGTTCTGATCGACATAGGAGATCTTGACGGTCTCACCCACCTCGAGCTCGCCCGAAGTCAGCGGCTCCAGACCCACAATCGTCTTGAACAGCGTGGTCTTACCGACGCCGTTGGGACCGATGACGCCCACGATGCCGTTGCGCGGCAGGGTGAATGATAGGTCGTCGATGAGCACACGGCCATCGAACTCCTTGTGCAGGTGATGGGCCTCGAGCACCTTGTTGCCCAGGCGCGGTCCGACGGGAATGCGGATGTCGGTCCAGTCGAGCTTCTGGCTTGCGCGGGCCTCGGCCTCCATCTCCTCGTAGCGAGCCAGACGGGCCTTGTTCTTGGCCTGGCGAGCCTTGGGCGAGCTGCGTACCCACTCGAGCTCGGCCTCCATGCGCTTGGCGAGCTTGGCGTCGCGGTTGCCCTGCGCCTCGATACGGGCGGCCTTGGTCTCCAGATACGTGGAGTAGTTGCCCTTGTAGGGATAAAGGTGACCGCGGTCGACCTCGCAGATCCACTCGGCAACGTTATCCAGAAAGTAGCGATCGTGCGTGACGGCAAGCACCGCGCCCTGGTAGTTGTGCAGGAAGTGCTCGAGCCACAGGATCGACTCGGCGTCCAGGTGGTTCGTAGGCTCGTCGAGCAGCAGCAGGTCGGGAGCCTCGAGCAGCAGCTTGCACAGGGCCACGCGACGGCGCTCGCCGCCGGAAAGCACATTAACCGGCATGTCAGAATCGGGCAGCTGCAGGGCGTCCATGGCCTGGCCGAGCTTGGAATCGATATCCCAGCCGTCAGCGGCGTCGATCTCGTCCTGGAGCTTGCCCATCTCGGCCATGAGGGCGTCCATGTCGCAATCCGGGTCGCACATCTCCTCGCCGATCTTATTGAAGCGATCGACTTTGGCGATCATATCGCCAAACGCCATGCGCACGTTCTCGATGACGGTCTTGTCGTCGTCGAGCGGCGGCTCCTGCTGCAGGATGCCCACAGTGTAGCCGGGGGTGAGCCTGGCATCGCCGTTGGAGACCTCCTCGATGCCGGCCATAATCTTGAGCAGGGTCGACTTACCCATGCCGTTGGGACCCACGACGCCGATCTTGGCACCGGGGTAGAAGCTCAGGGTCACGTCGTCAAGGATTACCTTGTCGCCATGGGCCTTGCGAGCCTGATACATCTGGTAGATAAACTCCGCCATATGTCTGTTCTATCCTTTCTACCTGCTGTTTCCCTATTCTTGATTCGCTTTAGTGGAAACGAAATGAGGGAGCCAGCTCTGAAACGTAACGAAAAAGGGGCATGGTTGCCCACACCCCCTAATACTACCTGGGAAAAGTCCCCCGGAACATACTATGAACTGCGTACGCTAGTTTTCCGCAACCTTAACGAGCGGCTCGCTGCGATTTGCGCCACAACAGATACGAGTAGACGTAGACGGCTCCAACCGAACCAAACGCCAGAACCGCAATCACCGCGGCGACGACTTCACTCGAAAGCACGCTGCCTGCCACGCCCATCACAATCAGGCCAATACCCAGCACCATAAAGCAGGCGCCGCCAAAACGCTGAGTACGGCGCCAGTTCTCGGGATCGGCAAGCGCCCAAGGTGTCTTGATACCGAGCGTATAGTTCTGCTTCACACGCGGCAAGTAGTTGCCTACGCCGATGAATAGCAAACCGACAGCACCGGAAATCAGCACGTTAACCGAACCGACCGCCGGCACCACGCCCCAGACCGTAAGCTCTCCCAGCCAGCTTATGGCGCACATGAACAAGGTGAAGGCGATTACGAAGCCCTGGTAGAACTTGCCCGAGGTTCGATATGCCTCACCTTTGGGGTCGATGCGCGGCACCATGCAGAACATTGCGAGAAGCGCCAGAGGCAGCACGCCGAGCGCGGAGGCCATCCAGCTAGGACCCCAACCGTCGACGGCGCCGTTCGCGCCCCAGTGCGTGGGAATCTGCGTAGGCAAGCTCGGCATCACCATGAGGTGCGCTACGACATTGGCGACGCACAGAGCGACCAGCGCAATCCACACGCGCGACGATACCCCCGTGGGGTGAATGCCCTTGTTTTCGTTATTCATCCTTATCACCTTCCGTGTTTGTAAAGCCCATAAACCAACCGATCAAGTCCTGCATGACGGTGGTGTTTAAGCTGTAAACGATGTTTTGGCCATGACGTTCGTCAGTCACCAACCCGGCGTTTTTGAGCGTCGCCAAGTGATGGCTCAATGACGGCTTGCTGATTTCAAAATGCTCGGCAAGCTCCCCGGCCGTGCAATTGCCCTCGCGCAGCAACTCCAAAATGCGCCGTCGCGTTGGATCGGCAAGCGCCTTAAAACCCTCTCCCGGCATAAGACCTCCTCTCATCATCTCTCATGACGTGCACACTATACTCAATATTTAGATGTTTGTCTAACTATCTAATCGCAATGCTTCAAACCACATCAAAGCAAACGCCATCGCAACCTATGGGCGATTACCTATAATGGCGATAGCTAAAACACGACCTGCTTCCCCATCGGAGGATATTTATGACCGAAACCGCTGCCGCAGCCGCCATCGAGACACGCGACACCAAGCTCGAGATTATCATGGGCCGCGAGGCACTCGATAAGCTCGCCGATGCTACGGTGCTAGTGCTCGGCTGCGGAGGCGTGGGCTCCAACTGCTGCGAGGCACTCGCCCGCGGCGGCATCGGTCATTTCGTCATTCTGGATAAGGACATCATCGCGCCCAGCAATATCAATCGCCAGGCCATCGCCTTTCACAGCACCGTCGGCAAGCGCAAAGTCGACGTCATGGAGGCTATGATTCACGACATCAACCCTACCGCTACCGTCATCAAGCGCACCGAATACCTGCTGAGCGACAACATCGATGATTTCTTCGCGAGCGTTTTGGAGCAGACGGACGGCAAGCTCGACTACGTCGTCGACGCCATCGACACCATCTCGGCCAAGCTCACCATTGCCAAATATGCTCAGGACCACGACATTCGTTTGGTTAGCTCCATGGGCGGGGCCAACAAGCTCCATCCCGAGTGCCTCCGCTTTGCCGACATTTTCGATACGGTACGTGACCCCATGAGCCGCATCATGCGCAAAGAATGCAAGAAGCGCGGAATCAAGAGCCTGCATGTACTGTTTAGCTGCGAGGAATCGGTTAAGACACAGCCCCGCGACCCTTCCAACATCCACGAGCGCACCGAGCTGGGAACCGCCAGCTTTATGCCGCCCATCATGGGCCAGATGATTGCCGGCGAGGTGATCCGCCAGATCAGCGGCCGCGGCACTGAGCGCGTACGCTCCGATGGCCAACGTCTGGACTAGCGGAGCGCACCGAGATGGAGCCCCGGTTATTTGATGCACACTGCCATCTTGATTTAATGGCTCACCCGGACGCCGTTGCCGATGAGGCGACGGCGCTGGGCTTGGGTCTATTTGACTGCGGCGTCAATCCGCGCGACTTTTCGGCCGCAAACGAGCGCGCCTGTCGCCAACCAGGCATCATCGCCGGCGTTGGGCTTCACCCCTGGTGGCTCGCCGATGGCCACTGCGGTTTTGTCGAAGTCAATCTGCTTTGCGAAGTTGCTGCCCAAGAACGCTACATCGGCGAAGTCGGACTCGACTTTTCCGCGCGCTTTGCTGGAAGTGAGCCGCTACAAATACAGGCACTTAACCGGCTCTGCGATGCGCTCGTGCAGCATCCTCTTACCGGGCGCGTGATATCAATTCACGCCGTTCGTTCGGCAGGAGCCGTACTGGACGTCCTCGAATCGCATGGACTACTCATCCCAAACCCCGACTCCCCCGTTATCATCTTCCACTGGTTTAGCGGTACTTCGGACGAACTCGTCCGCGCGCGTAATGCGGGCTGTTATTTTTCCGTCAACGAACGCATGCTCGCATCTAAACGAGGACGCGAATACGCACGACAGATTCCACTTGATCGTTTACTGCTCGAGACCGATGCACCAGCCGAACCAAACACAGAAACAAGCGCACAGTCGCTCATCAGATCGCTCACAAGGACCTCGATGCGCATTGCCTCACTCAAAAACTGTGACGCAAAGCACATCGAGTCGGTAGTTTTAGCAAATGCGCACTCTGTTTTTGACCTTCGCTAACCCCTGTGGGCAAAAATGCCACGGGGCATGCGAATCGCACAACGCAGTCCCTATTGGTAGGCAGTACAGTTCGGCAGCATTACACCAATTCGTGCATGAGATCACGGTTGCGTGCATACAATTCGTCGAAGATATGACGGCGCGACGCATATAACTCGTGGGCAGCCATATCGGGCTCGATTGTTTGCGCAACGCCAAGGACTCGGGCGAGTTCATCCCATGATGCATAAGCGCCACCTGCGAGAGCTGCCATGATGGCATCACCGAAGCATGCGCCCACCGTAACCTTGGCAACCGAGACCTCGCGCCCGCATACGTCGGCGATAGCCTGCATCCAAACTGGATTCTTGGTTCCACCTCCGACAAGCATAATGCGCCCAATTGGCAGACCATGCTCTCGCTCGATAATGTCGACATGGGATGCAACAGTATACGCGACGCCTTCCAAGGCGGCGCGAACCATATGGGCTCGCGTATGCCTTCCGGTCAGGCCAAAGAAGACGCCACGCGCCGCGGGATCATTGAGCGGAGTACGCTCCCCCGCAAAGTACGGCAGACACAGGAGCCCATCGGCACCCGGCGCCACATCGGCGGCATCATGCGCCATAACCGAATAGGCATCGGGACCACCGTGGCCCTCGGCCTCTACGGCGTCGCGATACAGCTCTTGGCGCAGCCACGATGTGAGTGCGCCCGCCGTATTGGTCCCCGCGCAGATCCCGTAAGTTCCGGGAATGATAAACGTCCCCGGCCACAGGCGGGCATCATCGATCATATGATCAGCTAGGTAGATGAAATACGCCGTACTCCCCAACTGAACCATCATATCGCCGGGACGGAATACACCCGTCGAAATGGCCTCGGCACCAGAATCGCCCGTTCCCACTAAGACAGGTGTCCCTGCCGCGAGCCCCGTCGCCTCAGCCGCACGCTGCGTAATCACCCCGGCAATATCGGTAGCCGACATTACCTCCGCCATCTGGTCAGGCCGGCAGAAACGAGCACATTCCCGAGCATCAACCTTCCAAGTGAAGCGGTCGTATAGGGGAAGAAAATCCTCCGCCAAATAACGGTCCACCGTAAAACGCCCCGTCAACTTTGCGCATAGAAACGACGACGCCGTCAGGAACTTCGCGGCACGTTCGTGCACCTCGGGCATATTCTCCTTAAACCACAAGATCTTGGGAGCAATATCTGACGAACAGGGATCGTGCCCGAAAAGCTCGCGTGCGCGGTCTGACCCATATTCGGAAAGAAGCTCGTCAATCTGCGGCCTCGAACGTGCATCGACTCCATACAAAATCGCGGGCGCCAGCGCGTTGCACTCGGTATCGACCGGCACACAGTCGCAACCCAATGCGGAAAGGCCCACGCATCCGATCTGTGCCGCGTTAACCCCCGATCGCGCCACCAGCTCGCGCGACAAGCGGCAAAAATCGCCCCACCAAACTGCCTCCGCATCATGCTGGTACCATCCGTCACACGGGTTGTCCGTCTCATGTCCACAAGAGGCTTGGCAAACGATGTTGCATCGATCATCGATTAAAACGCCTTTAGAGGCGCTTGTCCCAATATCAATACCCAGATAGAGCGCCATAGGTGCCTACTCCCCTCGCGCCGTACGAGCGGCAGCCATAAAACGAGCTACCCGCTCAACATCAACCGGGGCATCCAGCTTTCCGTCGCGCTTTAAGCAGGTGCCGACAAACGCGCCATCGTAGTGAGCAAATACGTCAGCCACGGTATTTTCGCGACAACCGGTGCCACATACCACGGGTACTTCGCCAACACGCTCGCGGACTTCATCGGCAAGCTCGCCCGAAGCGCCACGACCGGCAGCCGAACCGCCGATGACCATTGCATCCGGAAGGCAATTAAAGAGAAGTGAATCGGCAATGTCCGCAGTCGTGCGGTCGTTGAGATAAACCTCCCCCTCGCTCGTGATGAAGTGAAAAAGCTTGAGGTCGTCCAAGCGCAGCGCCGCCTTGCGACGCATGGTGTGAGCGAAATCTCGGTTAATCAGCCCGAGATCACCGGCCCAGGCACCGCAAAAATTGCAGCGTGTGAACTGCGCATCGACAGCAGCGCACAGCTCGATTGTGGCATCACCGTCGTAAATAGCCTCGGCTCCCCAAGGGGTCGACAGATCATGGGACAGAGCTCCGATTACATAGCCCATCGATGCAAGGGCTGAGGGAGAAACGTGCTGCTCATAGGGCATCGAGAGCTCATTGGTAATCAAAATGCCATCGACACCGCCCTGTTGCAACGCTTCGAGATCGCGCTTGGCGGCTTCCACGACCTGCGACACGCTTCCACCCGGGTAATACAGTGGGTCGCCCGGCAGAGGACGCAGGTGCAGCATTCCGATAACCGGCTTTTCGGTCTTGAACATCGAAGTTAGAAACGACATAACGCGCTCCTTCATAGGGTTATTGCAGGGACGTTACTCCCCCAGCACCTCGACGTACACTTTTCGCTTCTGCGGACCGTCAAACTCCGCAAGATAGATGTTCTGGGCACTTCCACACACGATGTGGCCATCTTGGACGGGAAAGAAGCAACTGTTCCCACAAATCATGCTCTTGATATGCCCACAGGAGTTGTTGCCGGTGGCTCCATAGCTCGGCAGGAAGTGTGCATGTGCATAGGGGGCATCGAGTGGGGCGATGCGATCAAGCGTTTCCATAAGATCCGTCTCCACGCAGGGCAGCCCCTCGTTTACCACGATTCCACAGGTCGTATGCGACAAAATAATCGCTGCCAAGCCATTGGTCACCGAGCTGCGTTCGATGGCAGCGTGCACGTCTTCGGTAATATCGATGAACTGGTCCGGAGCAGTCGATAGATAGCTCAATGTCTCGAGCGTCACCATGTTTACTCATCCCCTTCAAGAAAACGCAGGGCATTACCCCAGTAGAGCCTTTCTCGCGCATCATCGCGCATGGACACGGTATCGAGCGCCCGCTTGAGTTTGAACGCACGGAAACGCGGCGTATTGCTGGCGAACATCACTTGATGCGATAGCGCGCGCTCATACCACAGCGGCCCCATATCGACCGTGAAAAGACGCTGCATCATCTCCTCGGGCGAATCGATGTAAGTGATAGAGGTGTCCGTGTAGCAGTTGGGATACTTGAGCAGCATCGCCACGGTCTCGCGCACCCAGGGCCAGCCAAAGTGGGTCAAACTAAAACGCACATTTGGATGCGTTGCGATTGTGTGCTCAAATGCAAGCGGGTTGCTGCGCGAGAGCTCTGCGCCAGGCTCCCAAGACATACCGGCATGGAAAACCACTGGCTTGTTATAGCGCTCGCACAGCTCGTAAAGCGGCTCAGCCACAGCATCATCGGGGTCAAAACCCTGCTTTGCCGGATGCAGGCAAAGCCCCTTTGCCCCCAGCTCGGTAAAGGCGCGCTCCAATTCGCCTGCGGCACTGCTCACCCGCGGATCTACGCTCGCAAATCCCCACAGACGATCGGGATGCGCGGCAACCAGCATGGCAATCTGGTCATTGGTGCCAAAGTGCCCTCCGCATGCCGTGGTTACATCGAGCGGCATGAGCACGCTCTTCTGCACATCGCAGACGTCCATCTCGACTTGAAGCTCGTCCCAATCCATGGGACCCATATGCCCCATACCAAATTCTCGTGACCAAAAGCCGAATCCATCAGGCTCATCACCCGGCGTACAGATCTCGCCGTAGAGCATAGGATGGACCAACATGTCGATAACCATTTCGTACTCCTTTCCAGGCATTTGACCCTAGTACGGCTCAAACGAACCAATCACTCGGGACGACAGCTCAGCGCCCGCCTTCATACACGCCGGAATATTAAGGCCATCGATCACGCCCTTGGTAAACCCGGCAATATACGAGTCGCCGGCACCCACGGTATTAACGACCTTCTCCGCCGGTACGATCCCGCACTCATAGAAGCGCTCACCGTCATAGGCAATGCTTCCCTTCTCGCCAAGCGTGGCAACCGCAACGCGCGGTCCCAATCCCTGCACGTGGCGTACCCAGTCTCGTAGCTCCGGAGTGTCCTCTTCAAACGACATGAATGCGTAGTCAACGTAAGGAAAATGAGCCTCACATGCATATTCGGGATCCTGGCTGAACACCGAGAAGTCCATAACCACCGTCTTGCCCGCATCATGCCATTCGGGCAGGAGGTCCAAACAATTACCAAACAGGTCGGTATGGATGATGTCATGCTCTAGGATAAACGCCCGGTCGTCTTCATTCGGTCGATATGTCTCCATTACGCCATCGATTGCCTCGAGATGCACGCGATCGACGCCGTCTTTCAATGCCATGAGCATCACCGAGGTGTCGCCATCTTCCACCCGCAGATGTGAGATATCGAGCCCCTCAGCGGCCAGCGCCTCTCTCATCTTGTCTCCGTACTCGTCCTTGCCGACAACCGACACGGCGGATACCGAAACGCCCATTCGTGCAAGATGGATACCCCAGTCAATGCCATTACCAGTCGGATAGAACACGCCGATGTTTTGATAGACGTCCGCACAGCAAAAACCAGCCGCGCACGCTTTAATACCCATGGTCTTCTCCAATGTTCAAAAGGGGACCCACCACATGGCGAGCCCCCTTTTCGCGTTTCGCTTATTGTTTTGCATCGGCTGTCCAAGGCCTCATAGCCAGACCGCCGTACGCTTTCTTAAGCTATTCGACGATTGGCGCTCCGTGGCCCCAAGAACCTTCCATACCGCACACGGTCGAGGCAAACCCGGCAGCAAAGTCGAGCGCGCGTTCGATGGCCTCGGCGCCATCCTCACCACGCTTGGCGGAATCGAGATAGCACATCAAAAACGAGGTGAGGAACGAGTCGCCCGCCCCCATGGTGTCCTTCATGTCCGTTACCGGTTTAGCCAGCTGGCGGTAATAGCGCTCGCCGTCGTAAGCAATGCAGCCCTCGGCGCCCGCCGTAGCCGACACAAAACGCGGACCCAGGCCCTTCACCCATGCCAGACGTTCGCGAATCTCGTCCTCACTCGCGGCATCCGCCGCACTAAAGAAAGCGAAATCGACGTAGGGCGCAATCTGCTCGTAGTACTCGTCGGTGGAGTCGTCCGAAAAGTCAAAAGAGACCGTGACGCCCGCAGCCTTCAACTTGGGCAGCTCGCGCTCGGTAAAGCAATAGTTGCCCGAATGAACCACATCGAACTGCTTCATGTACGCAAGGTCAAAGCGATCGAGGACATAGCGCGCATCGCCACGGATACCGCCCTCGTTGGAGCCAAGGAAGACACGGTCACCGTCAACGACGGTCACGCGAGCCGCTCCGTTCTCGCCAATCATCTGCTCGCACTTGTCAAGCTCGATACCCTCATCCTCGAGGCTTGCAATGACATGCTCGGCAGCGGCATCATTGCCAAAAATGCCCATGTATGCGGAGCGTGCGGCACCGCATTTCTTGGCATAAACGGCGAAGTTCACCGCATTGCCGCCGGGATACATGGTGTGGATATGCTCGTAGCGATCGACGACGTTGTCGCCAAATCCGAGCGCATTAACGTTAAATGCCATGGCCTTTGTCCCTTCTAGTACTCGACAACACCCATATAGCGACGGAAATCGGGGTCGTGATCAAACACCTTGCCGCGTGCAGCACGCAGCTCGCAGTTCATGGCGTAGAACAGCACCGGGTCCAGATAGGCACGGACGCTCGCCGGCACGGCTTCCATACCGTACTCCTTGGCATCGAGCACCATCAGCGTATCGGTATGCGTCTTAAGGAACGCCAGGGCGCGCTCGTCCATAGCACGGCACTCGCTGGAGCCCATCTGCAGGAAGTAAAAAACGCCATCCTGAGTAGCCTCGAAGGGGCCATGGAAGTACTCGGCAGAGTGGATGTAGCTGCAGTGCTGCCACTGCATCTCCATAAGAGAGCAGATAGCGAAACCGTAGGTCTGGCTAAAGTTGGGACCGCTGCCCAGAATATAGAAGAACTCGTGCTCCTGGCAAAGCTTGGCAAAGCGATCGCCCAGCTCGGCATTTACCTTCTCGCGTGCCGGGGGAAGAATCTTATCCATCTCGGCGATACCGGCATACATATCGGCAAGATCGGCGTAACCCTCCTGCTGATCGAGCAGCTCTGCCGCAAGCGACAGCGAAATGCCAGCGGGGACCTCGGCCTGCGGCACGCCCTCGCCCCACGGGTAGACCCACGTGGTCCATTTACCGGTGTCGATCTTAGATCCAGCGTTGTCGGTCTGGGCGATCACCGTAGCGCCGGCAGCAAGGGCAATCTCGCAGCCCTCGACGACCTCAGGGGTGTTGCCACTGTGGCTACAAGCGATGACCAGGGACTTCTCGCCCAGACGACGCGGACGCATGATATCGAACTCGCGAGCCGTATAGATATACGAAGTGAAGGTGGTTGCCTCGCGCTGCAGAAGCTCATGGGCCGGGATCAAATCGATCATGGAGCCACCGCAAGCAATCCAGTAGACGCTGTCGAACTTGCCCTTCTCGGCAATTGCCTCTTTGATCAGATCGTGTGCGTTCATATCCAGTTCCTTTCTTGTTTGGCCGCAATCAATGACGTTGGCTGCGTGGCCGATAGTTGTTTTAGTCAATCAGATATTTCTCGAATGCGGCCATGTTCTTGGCATCTGCCGCCGCCGGATCATCGTAGTAACGACCGTCCGTGATTTCCTGGCCCAGCATGCCGTCGAAACCATGGGCGTTGAGCGTGGCGACGAAGGCGTCCATATCGTGCTTGCCATCGCCCCACACCAGATGGCCATACGGGTCACCGTCGATAAAGTGCATCTCGTGAATTGCCCCATCACCAAAGGCGGCAAACCAGTCCTCGAGCGTCTCGCCTGCAACGCCCATCGCGGTTGTATCAACCATGGGCTGTAAGTACGGGCTCGCGACCTCGTCAATCATGCGCTTCGCATCGGAAACCGTCGTCACAAGGTTGCTCTCCTCGGGACGCAGACTTTCCATCGTAAGCACCAGACCGTGCTCGCCGGCATACTCCGCCAGAATGGACAAGTGCTCGCGGCTGCGCTTCCAGGCTTCCTCGCGGTCCTCGTCCCAGTCGCCCCAGCCCGAGTTGACGGACATACGGTCGCACCCAAGTACCTCGGCAAGCTCAATGCCGTGCTTAAAGTACGCCAGGCTGCGCTGTTCATGCAGCGGTTTGCGTGCGCAGTACTGCCAAGGATAGACAACGTTCTCGGGGCACAGAGTACGATACCTAAGCCCACGGTCTGCAGCCTTTTTCGCCAGGACCTCAGCCTCAAAGTAGCCCGTGTGGTCGAGCGTCACATGCGGCTCTGCACACCACAGCTCAATGGACTCAAAGCCCAAACGCTGCTGCACATCAAGGAAGTAATCGAGCGACCACATGATGTAGTGGATATTCATGCCCGCAATCTGCTCGCGGCGCAGCGTCGGTTTGGATTCAGACATCTTATGCCTCCTTATTTCGATCGAACACGATTTGTCCGTCCGACATCGTCATATCAACCGCAAGATCGCGTGCGTCGCGATAATCGAGGTCGAACACATCCCGATCGAGCACGCAGATATCGGCAAGCTTGCCAACCTCAAGCGTACCCAGCTCGTCCTCGCGCATCAGATCGTACGCGCCCCCGGCAGTCCAAGCGCGCAAGAGCTCGACAAGCGTCAGCGTGTTGACCTCATTCACGGGCAGTCCGTCGGCGAAGAATCCGCCGCACGCGCTGTAGATTGACTCGCCCAGGCTCGGAATCAGCAGCGGCAAATCCGTGCCGCAGCACACTGTGCATCCGGAATCTTCCATGCCGCGGCGATTCCAGCTGTGCAAAAGTCGCGTCTCGCCAATTTGTCGACGCATCATCGACAGGCAATCCTCGCGCCGGTCCAGCGTCAGAATCTGCGGATAGACCTCGCAAATTCCACCTAACTTGCCAAACTCGACAAGGTCGGTCGGGTCAGAGTTCTCGAGATCGGTAATCGCATGGCGGCGAAGCATCCGTCCATGCTCGTCTCGAGGCAGCGAGGCATAGAGCGCCACGGTGCGACGAACGGCGCCATCGCCCTGGCAATGCAAGGAATATCGGAAGCCGTCAGCATCAATTGCACGCAGCTCGTTCTCAATCAGATCCCACTCTGGCTCCTCGACGACCGTCTTGCCGGCAGCGCCCGCATCGGCCGAGTCCTCATAGGGGTCTATCATCTCGGCAAGCCCCGCCCATACGCCGCGATCGGTCATACGGTTGAAGCCAGAAAAACGAACGAACGGTCCCCGGAAGCGCTCTCGCGCCTCGCGGGCATATGCCAGATTTGCACCGGCGCCCACCGGCTGCGACATCATAGAGACGCGAACCGTCAGCTCACCAGATTCCTCACGGCGAGCCATTTCGTCGGCAAAGCCGTAGTAGTCATCAAACGCCATTTCCTTGATGGCGGTAACGCCACGCTCGTTAAGCATGCTCATGTAGTCCGAATACCCGGCACGCACCTCGGGCAGCGCGAGGAAATCGCTCATCATGCGCCAGATCTTCTCGGCATAGCACGCCTGGGGTGTAAAGCCGTATCGCGCACTGGCGGCAGCATTGAGAACGCAGGTCTCCGCACCCGATGTAAAGCAGACGACGGGGATATCGCCAAAACAATCGTCAAACACAGCTGCCGTATTTGCGTTCTCGGCATCCGATGCCAACGTTTCGGGTAGGTTGTGGCCAAAAACCGCCGCGCAATCCGGATGATCTTCTTTCCACGCACGCAAGAGCGACACAGCCTCTTTGGCATCAGCGATGCCGGACAGATCAGAACCCAACGTCCGCAGCGCCCAACCTGTATAGAAGGTATGCACATCGATCAGGCCAGGCATGACAGTGCGGTCGCCCAGGTCAACTACCTCGTCCGCCTGGGTCAAATACGAAGCTACCTCACACTTGGTGCCAACAGCCTCAATTCGATTGCCACGGACCGCTACGAAACCTTCAAACGGCAGGTCCCCCGTACCGGTAAAGACGCTCTTAGACGTCAGGACCGTCAAACGATCAGACATCACAACCACCTACACCGGAAGCATGCCAGAGATTGCCGTTACAATCACGCCAAAGACGACCATGAAAATGAAGAACTTCCAAATGGTCTTCCACCATTGGCCAAACGAAATCCTAGCCACGGCAAGACCGGCGACCGTCATGCCCGCCACGGGGCTGATGGTGTTGATGGTCTGGTTGGCAAACTGGAGCGCGGTGACGGCCGCCTCGGGATTGAGGCCCATGAGCTCGGTCAGGGGGCCCATAACGGGCATGGTGAGCGCCGCCAGGCCAGAACTCGAGGGAACCAGCAAAGAGAGCAGGCCAAGGACGATATACATAAACGTGGTGTAGACGGCGGCGGGTGCACCGGCAAGCGCGGTAGCGAGCGCCTGGAGGATGGTGTCGATGATCATGCCGCCCTCGGCGATGACCAGAATACCGCGAGCGATACCGATAACGATGGCAGCGTACGCAAAGTCGGCGAGACCCTTAACGAACTCCTCTGCGATCGTCTGCTGGTCAAGACCGCCCAGGATACCGGCAAGCAAGCCCATGCCAAGGAACACGGCGGAAATCTCATTCATGTACCAGCCCTGGGTAACAAGGCCCCAGACGATAATGCCCATACCGCAAGCAAAATCGATAAGCACGAGCTTCTGACGGATAGTGAACTCTTCCTCGATGGAGGCATCGGTCACGGAAAACTCAATACGTTTGAGCTTATCGTCCTCGTACACAATGGACGACTCGGGGTTTTTCTTGACGCGCATGGCGTAGCGCATGGCCCATGCGATACCGACGGCAGTGAAGATGACCCAAGAAACGGCGCGCAGCCACAGTTGCGGATTACCCTCGATGCCAATGATGCCTTGGGCGATCAAAACATTAAACGGGTCGATGGTCGAAGCACAATATCCCAGGTTAGGACCAAGGAAGCAGATGATGAATGCCGTCATCGAGTCATAACCGATACCCATCATGATGGGAATGAAGATGGCATAGAACGGCAGGGCTTCCTCAGACATACCAAACGTAGTGCCGCAAATGGACAGCAATGTCATCGTGATGGGGATGATGAGGATGTCCTTGTTCTTGAGCTTTTTAATCACACGGCTCATGCCGGCATTCAAAGCGTTGGTCTTGGTGATGATCGCAAACGATCCGCCAATCAATAAGACGAACGCAACGACGTCGGCAGCCTCTTGGATACCCTTGGTGGGCGCTTGCAGAACCGCGAAGATATCCTGGCCCAGATTGATGGTCTCGCCGGTCTCGGAATCGGTGTAGTTCTTATCGACCTGTTCATAGGTTCCAGCAACGGCGACTTCGCGCTCGCCCGCCGCTGTCGAAATCGTCTTGCGCTGATACTGACCAGAGGGAACGATCCAAGTCAGGACCGCAAAGACAACGATCAGCAAGAACATGATCGTATAGACATGCGGTAATTTGAACTTAAAACGTCTGTTTGTCTTCTTCGCCTTCGTATCTGACATAGATACCTCCAAAGAACTCGAGACTGCATCGCATCTCGCTTCAACGTTTGCACAATGCAAACGTTCTATGACGTCCCATAGATTACCAGCAGCTTTTTCCTTCATCAAGATAATTTCAAACTGATTGCCGCAACACGGTTGAACGGTTGCGTTCGCGCCGTGAACGGTATGGAAACGCCCGGTGAGATGATCCACCGGGCACTTCCATTCGCAATGTCCTAGATGTCAAAAACGTAGCGAGACCCAACGATCCGCTGACGACCGATGATAAACGGCCGCCGCTGCTCATCGAAAAAGAAGGCTTCCATATAAAACAAGGGTTCGCCAACGGGAACTGCCAACAGCCGAGCGACCTCGGGCGACGCGCACGCGATCTCGAGCGTGCACGGGTCGGTAAACGCGGGCGTGCGGCCCGTTCGGTTGCGCACGAACTCAAAAATTGATTGGTTAGATAGAGGTGCCGTTGATAGATAGGCGTTGTCCTCGTAAATGTATATGTTGTTCTCGAGCATGACGGGGACTCCATCGGCAGTACGCACGCGCTCAACGCAAATCAAGTCAGTTCCAACGGGAACACCAAAGAACTGCGCTTCGGTGGAATCCGCCGGCAGTATCTTTCTCGAAATGACGCACGCCCCCGGCTCCATTCCGTTAACGCGGCATGCGTCCGAAAAACTCTGGACGTCATCCTTCTGGCGAATCTTACGCTTGAGCTTGGGGGCATTGACAAACGTGCCTTTCCCCTGCCGCTTCGTTAGATAGCCCTGCTGGACGAGCTCCTCAATAGCGCGTCGCACGGTAACGCGGCCAACTTTATAGCTCTCAGCCAATTCGAATTCGTTGGGTATCCGCGCGCCCGCCTTGTAGGCACCGGAGTTGATTTCGTTTTTGATGATATCAATAACCTGTTGGTACAGCGGTATCGCTGCTTTACCGTCAGTTAGCCCTTCAGTCGGTGGCATATACCCTCTCCAAGCACAATTAAGTCTAAAACGGGCTTAAGGGCATTCAGCAAGTCCTTAAGCCCGCATTAGCTTAAAGTATGCTAGGTGCCGCACCAAAATGTCGGATATTTACTCATCAGACCCGAAAAACGCGCAACTACCTCACTCCTAAGAAAGCGCGAGCAGCTCCGGCAGCTGGTCGATAATCTTGTCCGCGGCATCCTGGCTAAAGCCAAAGCGCTCCTCGCGCTTGGCAATGACTGTCAGGCCGGCTCGCTTGCCGGCAGTGATGCCAGGCACCGAATCCTCAACGCAGCAGCAGCGATTCGCGGGCAGCCCCAGCAGGTCCAGCGCATGCAGGTAGATGTCGGGCTCGGGCTTGCTCTCCTTAAACTGCTCGCCGCTCACCACATACTCAAAGGCATCCGACAGCCCGCATGCGTTGAGCACTTCCTCGATGCTATCCATGGGAGACGAGCTGGCAAGCGCCACGCGAACGCCGCGGCGCGGCAGCTCTCGAATCGTATCCACGGCGCCTGGGTTAATCAAAGCCTGATAGTCGCGCGGACGCTTATGCGCCCATTCGTCCCAACGGGTCAACGCTTCCTCGCCAGTTAAATGCCCCTTACCGGCGCGCTCAAACCAATCGACCAGCATACGCAGGAAGAACTGATGCGAGGTACCAACCTGCCCGTTCAACTCATCTTGAGTCAGGTTAAGCCCAAGCTCCTTGGCAAACGCGGCGGTCTCGCCCAGGTAGTAATACTCGGTATCGACAATCACGCCGTCCATGTCAAAGATCACGGCGTCGAACGGAAATGCGGACACGGCACCCTCCCTAACAAAAGGACGCCCGCGAGTAGGCGCCCGAACCATGCATTAATCGGCGATTCTAACCCAGTAGCTTATCCAGCGCCACCGCAATACCATCTTCGTTGTTATTGGCGGTCACCATCTGGGCCACGGCCTTAACCTCATCGATGGCGTTTCCCATGGCAACACCGGTGCCGGCCCACTCAATCATAGACTTGTCGTTCTGGCCGTCGCCAAACGATACGACCTCGCTGGCATCGATGCCGAGCTTGGGCAGGGCACCCTCGAGCGCGCGGGCCTTGTCGATACCGGGCGCCGTGTACTCAAAGTACCAGTCGGCCGTAAACATGCCCGAAAGCGTCTGGGTAAAGGGCGCATACATCTCCTCGTAATGCGCCTGCAGGTAGGCCGGATCGCCCGCCGTCAGCAGCTTGTCCACGGGATAAGCATCAGCAACCTCATGCAGGCTCTCCACCTCGCGGATCTTAAGATCGCACGCATCGCGCTCATACTTGACGATATTCTTCTGCGAGCCGTCAGGCAGCGTGATCATGCAATGGTACGTGTCCTCGACATGCAAATCACGACCGAGCGAAATCATAGGAATCACGTCAAAATTACGCAGGTGATCAATCAGACGGTGCAGCTCGTCAGCCGGCATGGCCTGGTCAAAAAGGACCTCATCGGTCTGAGCGTCGACCACATGCGCGCCATTAAAGGCAACCAGCAGACCGTCATGGTTTTGAAGGTCGAGCTCCTGCGCCAAGGCGTGCAGTCCCCATGCGGGACGGCCCGAAGCCAAGATGAGCTTAATGCCCGACTCCTGCGCCGCGAGCAGCTTCTCGCGCGTACGCGGGCTAATCACTTTCTGGTCGTTGGTGAGCGTACCGTCGATATCCATTGCGATGGCTTTAATTGCCATATGTGCCTCCTTGCATCGTTTTTATCGCGCACTATCTTATCCGAGCCGGGGCACGTTCGCACAGCGCGCGTATGACGGTTGCAAAACCACCCCATTTGAAACAAAGGTTGATTTCCGATCTCAGCCGAACACTTTGAGCGGATAGGCCGTTCCCGCAGTT
>UQYA01000027.1 GCA_900545165.1 uncultured Collinsella sp. | reverse complement strand
CTGGACCGTGTCCCGCTCGTGCCTCGTGAGCCTTCCGTAGGCCCTCGGGACCGCCTTCTCGGAACCCTTCTTCCTCTTTCCGGACATGCCGTCCTCCGATCTCCCGGGGCCGGCCGGTCCGGCCCTCAGGGTATCGGGTTCCCACATTCATCCGCACATGTGCGGATGAATGTGGGAGGTGTTCGGATGAAGTTGATAATCAAGGCATTTGAAACAAAGGCAAAAAAGTACTTGCAAAGACGCGTTCCGACATATAAGTTGATAAAAGACCGCCGTTGCGGTTTTAAGTAGATCGAGCATATGAAGTTTGAGTTTTAGCGTGTAAGAGAAGGAAGATCGGCAAAGTACAACCCCAAACGCAATGACAACTTAATGAGGTAACTGCCACATGTGAGGCACCCAGGGCATTGCTGTCTCGATTTTGAGCACGATGCCTTCCGCCTTGCATGGGCCGTTCCATCCCGCCCCTGCAGCAACTGCCTCACGGGCTCATTGAAAACCGCATAGCACCCCAACGTCAGCACATCACCCACGGCAAGCACATCACTCACGACAACTAACACATCAAAAAACAGCACGAACATCAACCGATTGGAGAAGCTATGACAAACCACCACGCTGAAGACGGCGATAAGAAAAGCATTCTGGATGCCCGAATTGAGCGAGCATATGCAAACGAATATGACGCCGCCTTTGCCGCCGCGACCATCAAGAACTACGCGTCGCTACCGCTCGCGACGATCTTGGCCGACCACCCTCAACTGCTGAAGCGCTGCACAAAGATCATGGGCGACCCCGACATTCGCAAGCTGACAGACCCCTATGCCCCAAAACGCGACAACGATTCGTACGTTCTTACCGTAGGCTGCCTAGCCCATATGCTTACGGCGCTCGACACGAAACTCAAGCTCGAATGGGAACCCGACGAGCGTCATGAACTCGAAAGCAAGCGGAACACCCTGCGCACCGCACTGTTCCTTCCGTTGGACGGCCTCAAGCGCTGCAGCGTCGAGCTCAATACACAGGCGCGGCAAAAGCCCGGGACCACGGGGCAGAAAACTCCAAGACCCCATGCGGCCATCGTCGACCGCAACCGATATAACCGCATGACCGCGCACTTTTCCGCCGAGGGAGCAGCCATAAGGACGCTGATCGACCTGCTGTGCCTCCTGAGCATCAACGAGCTATTTGAGGGCTATCTCGCCCTTGTTCCCGCGACGGCACCCAAGTCGGTAGCAAAGATCATCGAGACCTGCAGACGCCAGTTTGAGCGCCATCGCAATGGCAGCGAGATGAACGCCAGCATCGCGCAGTACTACGCGGCTCATTACAAAAATGACGGATGTGCCCCTGTCGAGCATCAGCTGCGGCTCGCCTACACCACGCCCGCCGCAACGCTCCATCGCTTTGGAGCCCTTGGTGCTTGCGAGCCGCACGAACGGGCAGCATGCCCCACAACCGAGCTCGATCTCAGGCTCGGACGAACCCTGTAGCCCGCCAGCCCCTCCGCGGGCAACAATCCTATTCCACAACACAACCAACAGAAAGGAGTCCTCATGGACACCAATCATTCCCCCATCATCAGCCCCCTCACCATGCGTGAATCCGCCCGAGGTATCACGCTCACCAGCATTTACGATGAAATGCTCGCCCGTCGCGAGCTCTCCGTCATGGGAAACATCGAAACCCCGATGGCCCACGACCTATGCCAGCAGATCCGCCTGCTCGATGCCACCGACCCCAGCCGCCCCATCACCATATTTGTCGCCAGCGCCGGCGGAAGCGTGCGATCGGGTCTTGCGATCTATGACGCCATGCGCCTCGCATCGTGCCCCATCCGCACCGTCTGCCTGGAATTCGCCGCGTCCATGGGCGCCGTGATCTTTATGGGCGGCGACGATCGCCGTATGGCGCCCCATGCAGAGCTCATGATTCACGACCCGCTGATTCCCCAGGGGGCAGGCGGCTCGGCACTTGCGCTGCAGGAAACCAGCCGGCGTCTCATGCAGACCCGCAAGACCCTCACGCAAATCCTCTCGGACCGCAGCGGCCTCACGCCCAAGCGCATCCAGTCCCTCACCGCAAAAGACACCTACCTTTCGGCCGAGCGCGCCGTCGAGCTCGGCTTTGCCCACGAAATCCTCTCGACCACCAAGGAGGTCGCCCATGTCTAACCTCGCCAGCCGCCTCGCCGCATCTGAGTCCGCATCGTCCACCATCCTCGCCAAGGATCGAACGCTTTCCTGCGACACCCGCCAAACGGGACTCAACAACAACGCACTTGTGATCGGCCCCTCGGGAGCCGGCAAGACCCGAAACGTCCTCAAGCCCAACCTGCTGCAAATGAACGCAAGCTACATCGTGCTCGACACCAAAGGCACGCTCTGTCGCGAAGTGGGACCCGTGCTGGCAGCCCACGGTTACCGCGTGCAATGTCTCAACTTCGCCGACCTCAACACCGTCCCGGCCCTTGCGCCCGGCATCGAGCGCTGCGGCTACAACCCCCTGAGGCACATTCGCCGCAAGGCGGACGGCAGGCCCAACCAGCAGGACATCCTCTCGGTGGCAAAGGCCATCTGCCCCATCGAGGACAACAACCAGCCTTTTTGGGATCATGCGGCGGCAAACCTGCTGTCGTGTCTTATTGCCTACGTCACCGAACAGCTACCCGCCGACGAGCAGACGATCAGCTCGGTCATCAAGCTGATCGAGCACCTGCAGGACGGTGCCACGGCCCGATTGTTTGACGATCTGATCACGACCGACCCCCAAAGCTATGCCCTCTCGCTATGGCGGCGCTACGCCATTACGCAAAATGCCGAGCGCATGCACGCGAGCATCGTCGGCATCCTTGCCGAAAAGGTCATGTGTCTGGGATTCGACGGTGCGGCACAGCTCTATCGTGAGTGCCATCAGGTGGACTTCGCTTCCATGGGACACACCCCCTGCGCCCTGTTTGTAACCGTGAGCGATATTGACCGCAATCTCGATCCGCTGACCGGCCTCTTTATTTCGCAGGCGTTTATGGGCCTCATTCGTGAGGCCGATAGGCAGCCCGGCGGCAGCCTGCCCGTGCCCGTGCGCTTTATGCTCGATGACTTCGCAAATCTGCAGATCCCCCAGATCGACAACGTGCTCTCGATTATCCGAAGCCGCAACATCTGGGCAACGCTGCTGCTGCAGTCGACCAACCAGCTCGATGCGCTCTATGGCGAGGCACGCGCACGCTCCATCATGGGCAACTGCGACACACATCTGGTGCTGGCGTTCCAGGATCCCGAGAGTGCCCGGGTGTTTTCCGACCGCGCCGACGCGCTGCCCAGCACGCTCATGGCGGCGCCGATCGATCGCTCGTGGCTCTTTGTGCGCGGTCGCACTCCCGAACAGGTCGAGCGCTTTAGGCTCGAAGACCATCCGCTCTACGGGGAGCTGCCCGAGGCGCAGCGAGACCATGCGGAGGCCGAGATCTAGGCGCAGGGTTCTCGCGGCGCGCGGCGCCCCAGCGATGTTCCACAAAGGCCGTGCGCCCCGGGACCACGGCAAAGCAAAGGGGCCCGCATCCGATAGGATACGGGCCCCTGACTATAAGGCGCGATGCGTTAACAGCAGCGGCTACTTACGGTGAGCGCGATAGAACTCGATAAGCGCCTGGGTCGAAGCGTCCTGCTCGGCCTTGGCGGCGTCGTCGTGGAAGGCCGGGGTAATCTGCTTGGCAAGCTGCTTGCCCAGCTCAACGCCCCACTGGTCGTAGGAGTCGATGCCCCAGACCGTGCCCTCGACAAACGTGATGTGCTCGTACAGTGCGATGAGCTCGCCGAGTGCGAACGGGGTCAGCGTGTCGCCAAAGATCGAGGTCGTCGGACGGTTACCCTCAAAGCAGCGGGCCGGGACGATCTGCTCGGGCGTGCCCTCGGCACGAACCTCGTCGGCCGTCTTACCAAAGGCGAGCGCCTTGGTCTGGGCCAGGAAGTTGCCCAGGAACAGCTCGTGGACATCCTGGCCGCTGTCGGTCGCAGGGTTGGCAGTGTTGGCGAAGGCGATGAAATCGGCCGGAACCACCACGGTACCCTGGTGCAGCAGCTGGTAGAAGGCGTGCTGACCGTTGGTGCCGGGCTCGCCCCAGAAAATCTCACCGGTGTCGGAGGTCACGGCGCTGCCGTCCCAGCGGACGTGCTTGCCGTTGGACTCCATGGTGAGCTGCTGCAGGTAGGCCGGGAAACGGTGCAGATACTGGCAGTACGGCAGCACGGCGTGGCTCTTGGAGCCGAAGAAGTTGACGTACCAGACGTTGAACAGACCCATCAGCGCGACGGCGTTGTTCTCGAGCGGCGTGTTGCAGAAGTACTCGTCGATGGCATGGAAGCCCTCGAGGAACTGCTGGAAACGCTCGGGGCCGAGCACGACGATCAGCGACAGGCCCACGGCGGAGTCAACGGAATAGCGGCCGCCGACCCAGTTCCAGAAACCGAAGGCGTTGGCGGGGTCGATACCGAAGGCCTCAACCTTCTCGAGTGCGGTGGAGACGGCGACGAAGTGCTTTGCCACGGCCTCGGCGTTCTGCTCATCGGACCCGTCGATGGCACCCTGAGCCTTGAGCTGCTCGAGCATCCAGGTCTTGACCTCGCGGGCGTTGGTGAGGGTCTCGAGCGTGGTGAAAGTCTTGGAGACGATAATCACGAGCGTGGTCTCGGGATCGAGGCCCTTGAGCTTCTCTGCCTGATCGTTGGGGTCGATGTTGGAGATGTAGCGGCAGTCGATACCGGCGTCGGCATAGGGACGCAGGGCCTCGTAGGCCATGACCGGGCCCAAATCGGAGCCGCCGATGCCGATGGACACCAGGTGCTCGATCTTTTTGCCGGTAACACCCTTCCACTCACCGGAGCGCACGCGCTCGGCGAAGGCATACATGCGGTCCAGGACCTCGTGCACGTCGGCGACGACGTCCTGGCCGTCGACGATGAGCTGGCCCTTCTCGCTTGCCGGGCGGCGCAGCGCGGTGTGCAGGACAGCGCGGTCCTCGGTGGTGTTGATGTGCTCGCCGGAGAACATGGCGTCGCGGCGCTCCTCGAGCTTCACCTCGCGGGCAAGATCGCACAGCAGCTTGACGGTCTCATCGGTCACCAGGTTCTTCGACAGATCGAAGTGCAGGTCACCGGCGTCAAAGCTCAGCTTGTTCACGCGCTCGGCATCGGCGGCGAACCAGGCCTTGAGGTCGATACCCTCGGCCTCGAGCTTCTCCTGATGGGCCTCGAGTGCCTTCCAAGCGGCAGTCGACGTAGCATCGATAGGTGCGGCAACAGTTGCCATAGAGTCCTCCTCAGCATACGGGCGCACGCCTCCATGCGCCCGGACATTCAGATGCCACTATTCTAGCGCAGGTCAAGACTATAATCAGCGAGCGTTGCCAATCGGCCCCCAAACGGCAACCGACCAAATAGGGACAGGTTTATTTTGGCAGGTCAAACGCTTTACCAATCAAAAATAACCCGTCTTTTTATGCCAAATATTAGGCCGCGGCACACACGCTGCCGAGCAACTCGCGCAGAGGAGACCCAATGCCCTCAAGCAATTCGGGAGCGATAATGGCAAAAACGGGAACCTCGCCGGCTCCCGCGACGGCAGGCACCTTGCCCTCCGAGACAATACATCCATAAGGGACAAAACCGTCTTCGCCGGCATCGAGCGCCGCCATGCGACGCGCGAGTTCGCGCGCAAAGCCGGCAGTATCGGCATCGCCGATCGCCAGGACAAAGTCCACGCCTTCGTCGGTCGCCAGGGCCACGGCTTCGTCGATCAGCTCGTCTCCCCCGTCGCCCCCAACCGAGCCGCAGCGGAAAAGTACGCGCTCGAGTAGGGCTCGATCAAGCGAGCTGAGTGCCGCCGAGACGAGCTCATCACGCGTATGTTTGTCACCGCCTAGCACCACCAGCGCCTTGGTGCCGCCGTAGTGAGCGACCAGTCGTCCACACCAGCGAGCCACGTCTCCATCCGCAACAAGGCGCGTCGGCATACCAAACCCATAATTGACCATCGTTTCCACAACCCTTCCGTGCATGTAGGTGGCACCAATCGCTAGGCTCATGCTACGAAGCGAGGTTTTCCGAGCTGTTTCACACTCTTTAGGGCTGCGTTAAATACCCGATGCAACCGCACGACCATACCTACCAAAACAAACCAGTCCCTTTTTGACAGGTTTTGACGATGTCCGGACGAGCGGGTATTATCGAACAGATATTCGATAAGAACATGTGTTTGATGAAAGGACACGGATGGCGCACGAGCAGCACACCTATATCTGCATCGACCTCAAGACGTTTTATGCCAGCGTCGAGTGCGTCGACCGTGGGCTCGATCCGCTCACCACCAACCTGGTCGTTGCCGACGAATCGCGCGGGCGCACGACCATCTGCCTCGCCATCACACAGGCTATGAAGGACTTAGGGATTCACAACCGCTGCCGCCTATTTGAGATTCCCGATGGCATCGACTACATCACGGCCGTACCGCGCATGCAGCATTACATGGAGGTGTCGGCGAAAATCTACGGTATCTATCTGGAATACGTCAGCCCCCAGGACGTGCACGTCTACTCCATCGATGAGTGCTTTATCGACGTGACGCCCTATCTGGACCTCTATCACACAGATGCGGAAGGGCTCGCCTGCACGCTGCGCGACGAGGTCTTGGCGCGCACCGGCATCACGGCGACGGTCGGCATCGGCCCCAACCTATTCCAGGCCAAGGTGGCGCTCGACGTCACCGCCAAGCACGTACCCAGTCGCATCGGCAAACTCGACGACGAGACCTTTCGCAAGGAGATCTGGCCCCATCGCCCCATCACCGACATCTGGGGCATCGGCCCCGGCGTGGCGGCCCGTCTCGAGAAATACGGCGTCTACGATCTGATGGGCGTCGCGGCACTCGACGAAAACCTGCTTTACGACGAGCTCGGCGTCAACGCCGAATATCTCATCGACCACGCCTTCGGGCGCGAGCCAACGACCATCGCCGATATCCAAGCCTATCGCCCGCAGGCAACCTCAACCACCACAGGACAGGTGCTCTCGAAGGGCTATGCCTACGAGCAAGCCTACACCGTCTTACGCGAGATGGTCGACAACGCCGTGTTGGACTTAGTCGATAAGCACGTGGTCTGCGACAGCATCTCGCTCTTTGTGGGTTATGCGAGCGAGCGTGCCGACATACGCCGCCTCGACGCCAGCGGCACAGCGCAATATGTGGACGGATGCGGGCACCTGCGCTCGAGCACGTCGAGCATCGAACCCACCGCAACCGCCGGCCCCGGGCTCGCGCCCCGTGCTCCCAAGCCCGTCCAGCGCGATGACGAACGGCGCCGCCTGGTGCGCGAAGCGCAGGCAATCGATGGCATCTTTGTGGGAGAGCATGGTGGCAAACCGCGTGGTGGCTATGCCGCGCTCTTTGCGCACTCCAACGCCTCGCGCAAGCTGCCCGAGCGTACCAATTCGTTTAAGAAGATCATGGGCTATTTCGATGACCTTTGGGCGCAAACGGTCGACCCTAAACGACCGGTCAAGCGAATCAACCTGGGCTTTGGCAACCTCATGCCCGAGGAATTTGCCACTATCGATCTGTTTAGCGATGTCGAGGCCGATGAGCGCGAGCGCGACCTGGCGCGCGCCGTCCTGGCTGTGAAAGGCAAGTACGGCAAGAACGCACTCGTCAAGGGATTAAGCTTTACCGCCGGCGCCACCGCGCGCGAACGCAACGACCAAGTTGGAGGACACCGTGCCTAAACCCAAACAACAGCCCGTGCGCCCGCCGACCGCCTTCGAGCGCCTGGCGGACCCCGAGGGCAGACGCCGCGCCGCCGACCCCAACCTCACAGCCAACGGTGCCGTGCGCGCCAACCGCGCCGCACAGTTTATGCCCTTTGCCGCCCTCACGGGATACTACGAACTCGTGCGCAAGCAGGAAATCACCGTCGAGCCAAAACATGAGCTCACGGAAGAAAAAGCCCTCGTGCTTTCTAAAAAGCTCGAGGGTCTCAAACGTGGCGACTTGGTTCGTGTCACCTATTACGATACATACGGCTATCGCAGCCGCACCGGCATCCTCGACGAGGCGCTCCCCGCCTTCAAGCTCCTCAAGCTCAAAGACATCGCCATCGACTTCGACGACATCCAAGACATCGAACTGCGCGGACGAGCCTAGCCAAGGAAGCGCATCCAGGGCGGCGCTTACAGCGTCATGACGTAGTAGCCCGCGTCTTTCACGGCCGTCTCGAGGACACCACGATCAACCGGCTGTTTAGAGCGCACATGTGCCGTGTGATCCGCATACGTCACCGTTGCCCACACGCCATCCAGCGCATTCAGGGCATTGGCCACGTTCTGAGCGCAGCCGTCACAGCTCATGCCGCCGATGAGCAGCTCATCGCTATAGGGATAGTGCGATGCATCGGTATCCACCACAACAACCTTTTTGGTTTTCTTGCCGCTCGTACCATCGCTGCAACAACTCTTCCCGTGTGTCGAAGCGGCAATGCGACGCAGTCCAAAAAACATGCCGACGGCAATGACGGCCAGCACGATGAGATTCGCAGGGTTGAGCAAGTCGCTCATGCGTTCCCCTTTCAAGTAGCCCTATCTAGATACCCTCATGGGGTGTCCCCATCTTAACCCAAAATCATGTCGGTTCGGTCAATTAGTTTCCCTATTCAAACTTTTTTGTTGACCATGGCTTACTTTCGTGTATAAGTTTTCCTAGGCTAACAGTTTAGATCCGTAAGGAGCGCCGTGACCCGAACCATAGACATTCCAACGTTTCAGGCAGCGATCGTGCGCAACTGCTCTCCCACGCTCGCGGGCATCAAGCCGGCATCGCTCTTTACCTATCCAGGCACCTACGCCCACGGGGACGGCTCGACCGCAACCGAAACCATCGCAGAACGCCGAGCACGCCTGCTCAACGTTATCGCCCAGTGCAATCGCGAGCTTGACCCGTTCGGTATCCACCTGAGTGTTTTGGTCTGGCGGCCCTGCGGAGCGCTCATGTATATGTACCGAGCCAAAAGCCTCACCACCTATTTCGCAGACCCTCGCGCCCAAACGGCGCTCGCCTCGGAAGGCTACGACACGAGAGACCTTTCGACATGCCTTGTGCATTTGGCATCACGCATCACGCGCGCGAGCAATAACGTCGCGGAATGCGCCTGTAGCCAGACTCGATGCGCACTACCCCAGCAAACTAGCTGCAGCAACGACTGCACCTGCGAGTTTCCGCACGAAATAGGCTACTTCCTTGGATACCCCTACGACGACGTACACGAGTTTATCGTCCAGCGCGGCGAGAACTACAAGGTCTTTGGGGCCTGGAAGGTCTACGAAAATGTCGAGCAGGCGCTTGCGACGTTTGATGCCTACCGTGCCTGCACCCAATACCTCACCCTTGTCTATCAGCAGGGCTGCAGCCTGGCGCAACTTGCCCAGGCAACCCGATAGAACGTACAAGCTGCGGCCAGCGCCGCACGACCGAAAGGACAAAACATGAGCAAGATCACCGTCGTCTATTGGAGCGGCACGGGCAATACCGAGGCCATGGCAAACTTTGTCGCCGAAGGCGCCACGTCCGCGGGCGCCGAGGCCGAAGTCATCCCCTGCGCCGACTTCTCTACCGACAGGGCCGCCGACTACGACGCCTTCGCCTTCGGCTGCCCCGCCATGGGCTCCGAGGAGCTTGAATACGATGAGTTCCAGCCGATGTGGAACGAGGTCAAGGAGACTCTCGGCGACAAGAAGGTCGTCCTCTTTGGCTCTTATTCATGGGCCGAGGGCGAATGGATGGACAACTGGAAGGCGGACGCCGACGAGGCGGGTGTTAACGTCGTCGATTCCGTCATCTGCTACGACGCCCCCGACGATGAGGGCGAGGCGGCCTGCCGCGCCCTTGGAGCCGAGCTCGCCTAGCGGCAATGAGCTCCGCCCGTAACGCGCTCTGCACCAAAACACATTCGCGTCCCAACAAAAACGGGAGCCGGATCACATCCGGCTCCCGTTTTCTGCTATGTCAGTCATATAAAGCGGCTACGAGATATTGCCCAAGAACGCCTTGGTGCGCTCGCTCTTGGGGTGGTCGAAGACCTCGCTCGGCGTACCCTCTTCCACAATGACGCCGCCGTCCATAAAGACGACGCGGTCGGCGACATCGCGGGCAAAGCCCATCTCGTGCGTCACGACGATCATGGTCATACCGTCGTGCGCCAGGTCGCGCATGACGCCCAGGACGTCGCGCACGAGCTCAGGGTCGAGCGCCGAGGTGGCCTCGTCAAAGAGCATGACGTGCGGGTTCATCGACAGGGCGCGGGCGATGGCAACGCGCTGCTGCTGGCCGCCCGAGAGCTGGCTCGGCATAAAGTCGATACGCTCGGCAAGACCGACCTTGGTCAGCTCCTCGACGGCAATCTTCTCGGCCTCTTCCTTGCTGCGCTTGAGCACCTTCTGTTGCGCGAGCATGACGTTCTTTTTGACTGAGAGGTGCGGGAACAAATTGAACTGCTGGAACACCATACCCAGATGCGTGCGCACCTTGTTAAGGTCGACGCCCTTGGCGCACACGTCCACACCCTCGACGATAATCGAGCCGCTCGTGGGATGCTCCAGACGATTGATGCAGCGAAGCATCGTCGACTTGCCCGAGCCCGAGGGGCCCAAGACCACAACGACCTCACCCTTGTGCACATCCAGATCGATATCGCGCAGGACCACGTTGTCGCCAAAGGCCTTCTGGAGGTTCTTGATGCTGACGACGACCTCGTTCGAGTTATTGGTTTCGCTCATGATAGGACCTCCTTACAGACCGGCGATGTGATCGGCAGGCGTCGCGACAACCTGTCCGGCGCTCTTGGCGGGACGCTTCTTCTTGGTCTCGGCCGTGCCCAAAAGCCTCGCCTCAAGACCGCTCACCAAGCGAGCGAGCGGCAGGGTGATGACCAGATAGAACAGGGCGGCAACCACGTACGGTGTAATGGAGCCCGTCGTGGCCACGATGGTACGGGCGTTCATGACGATCTCGACCACGCCCACGGCCGCAAGCAGCGACGTATCCTTGTAAAGCAAGATAAACTCGCTGGTCAGCGTAGGCAAAACATTGCGGAACGTCTGCGGAATCATAACGTAGAGCAGCGTCTGGAAGGCATTCATGCCCAGAGAGCGAGCAGCCTCGTTTTGGCCCTTGGGAATCGATTGAATACCGGCACGGAAGATCTCACACAGATAGGCAGACGAATTCATGGCCATGACGATGACGCCGAGCACGTAGTCATCAACCTTGACGCCGGCCAACGGCAGACCGAAGAACGCGATATAAATCTGCAGGAACGCCGGCGTACCGCGAATGATATTCACGTAGATACCGGCAAGGCAGCGCAGGATGCGCGACTTGGAAATGCGCATGAGCGATAGGGCGAAACCGAAGGGAATTGCCAGCGGAAACGCCACAAGCACGATCGAGAGCGACATGAGGAAGCCCTTGAAGACGATCGGCAGACTCTGGACCAAAATGACCGGGTTCAAGAACAGGCGCAGGAACATATTGGAGTTCCAGGCCTCGACCCACGGCTGCTCCTTAAGATCGGCCAGGAAGTTATCGAAGGCCGTCACGCCCTTGATCTCCACCGACGGAATCTTGGAGATCTTCTTGGTCGAGCCATCGGCCAAAGTGTAGGTGCCGCTAAAGGCCTCATCGCCGCCCTCGACGGGGAAGGTCACGCCGTAAACCTCGACACGGAAAAAGCCGCCGGCAGGCGCCGTCTCGCCAAAGTCAATCTTGAGCGTCTGGCCATCAGCCTTGCACGTGGGTTTCATGGGCGTACGATCCATGAGGTCCTCGCCCGAGAGCATCGTCAATCGCGTGTCATCGGTACCAAACGTCGTGCCGTCGACAAACGTCAAAGAAAGACCGCTCAGCTCCTCATCGGCATCGGCCTGGACCTCCCAGGTAATGCGCGTCTCGGTACCGCCGACCACAGCGCTGCCCGAACCGGTGTTGGGTCGGGCGGTAATCTTTGCGGTCTCAAGCGCCTGAGCGGTCGTGGGCGCATATGCCCCCACACACACCAGCGCGAGCGCCACGGCCATGACGCAGACTAGCTTTTGGAGCAAGGCGGGCAGTGGAAAACGCTGCTCCACGGCCCCTTTGTTCAGTCGAGACAAGGTGGCTCCTATCGTAGAAGTTGCCGGCAAAACGAGACGGAAATGCTCTCCGTTAAGAGAAGCGCAAAGGCCCTCTCCGCCAAAGCGGAAAGGGCCCGCGAGCAATCAAGTAGCTATTTTACTTGATGTTGTACTTAGCCATGAGGGCGTCAACGGTACCGTCGTCGGTCAGGTCCTTGATGGCCTGGTTGATGTCGTCCTTGAGCTTGGTGTTGCCCTGGTTGATGGCGATGGCGTACTCCTCGCCGGTGCTGATCTGCTTGATGGTCTGGCAGGTGTTGAACTGCTCGGCGGTCAGCTGGCTGGCAACGGAGCGGTTGGTGACTACGGCGTCGCCCTTATCGGACTGCAGGGCGCTGAAGCACTCGGTGGCGTCCTTGTAGGGGACAATCTTGGCCTTGGGGAAGTTCTCCTGGGCAAAGGACTCGGCGGTCGAGCCAGACTGGACGATGATGGTAGCGTCGGCGTTGTTGAGCTTCTCGCTGTAGTTGTCGGCCGTGATGTCGGTGTTATCGACCTTGGTCACGATAGCCTGATCGTCCATGTAGTAGGAATCGGAGAAAGTGACTTCCTTCTCACGCTCGGGCGTGTCGGTGATAGCCGCGATGGAGACGTCATACTTGGCGCCCGAAGCGACGCCCGGAACCAGCGTGTCGAAGTCATTGTTGACATACTCGACATCCAGGCCCAGCTTGTCGCCGATAGCCTTGATGAGTTCAAGGTCAAAGCCCTGATAATCGCCGTTGTCATCCTTGTACTCAAACGGAGCGTACTCGGCAGAGGTGCCGACGGTCAGCGTACCGTCCTTGACGAGCGCGTACTCCTTGGAGCCGTCGACCTTCTCGACCTTAGCGTCGTCAGAGCTGCTGGAACCGGCATTAGAACCAGAGGTGGCGTTGGACGAGCCGCAGCCCGTCAGAGCGAGGGCGAGCGCCATAGCACCCGTGGCGGCAAATGCGCCAAGCTTCTTCAGCTTCATAATCAGTCTCCTTCCAATGACCCCACGTGATTCAGAGGTCTGCAAAAACTGAGGGTTATTATGCACCCGCTTGGAAGAATCTGCAATTAGAAAACTGATTGAAACAAACCCATAACGTGAATGGAGCGTTCCACTTTATGGCAGCCATTACTGCTGCAATGACCTTAACAGTTTGATTTCAGCCGCATAACCTGCAAGTTCGTTCGGTGTCTCCAAAATGAATGGCAATGCGCGCAAGCGGCCATTCGATACAATATTCTGCATAACCTGCATACCGCCACCAAATTCCTCGCTGCCAAGGTATCCCTTGCCGATGCACTCGTGACGATCTTTATGGGCGCCGCAGGGATTCTTGGAGTCATTGATGTGCACGGCGCGCAGGCGCTCGATACCCACCACACAATCGAACTCGTCAAGCACACCGTCAAGATCGCGGACGATGTCATAGCCGGCGTCATTCACATGGCAGGTATCTAGGCAAACGCCCAACTTGGCCGATAGCTCGGGGCGCTTGTCGGCAACGCCCTCGATGATAAGCGCCAGCTCCTCAAAGCTGCGGCCCACCTCGGTGCCCTTGCCTGCCATGGTCTCGAGCAATACCGTCGTCTGCTGTCCCTCAAACATCACCTGGCACAGCGTGTCGACAATCATCTGAATGCCGGCGTCTGCCCCCTGTCCCACATGCGCACCGGGGTGAAAATTGTAGTAGTTGCCGGGCAGTGCTTCCAGACGCTGCAAATCTTCCGCCATAGCCTCCAAGGCAAACTCTCGCGCCCGCTCCTTAGCGGAGCAGGGGTTATAGGTATACGGGGCATGCGCCACCAGCGGTCCAAAGTCGTTTTGCTCCATAAGCTCGCGCAGAGCCGCCACGTCATCCATGTCAAGATCTTTTGCCTTGCCACCGCGCGGGTTGCGCGTAAAGAACGCAAAGGTATTGGCACCAATGGACAGTGCCGTCTCCCCCATTGCCCGATAGCCCTTCGTCGTCGAAAGATGGCACCCGATCGTCAGCATCTCCAACTCCCCCTCATCAGTTGCGGTGAAATACGGTCTATTGGTGCCCTATTTTGGCGCAAACAGACTGTATTCCACCGCAAGTTATAAAAGGGGCATCAGAGATGTGGGCCGCCAGGCACCACGGGCGCCGGCGTCATGATCCCCTACGCGTCAGCGCCAAGTCCTAGAGGGCTAGACGGATTGCATCGATGATGTGCGCGCAGCGCTGCGTGGCGGCAAGGGGCATGACGGGACTCTCGAGTTTCCCCGCCTGAATGAGCTGCGTCGCATGCTGGATTTCGCCGTAGAAATCATCGATCTCAAACGGGGCATTTATTTCTAGCGTTCGACCGTCGGAATACTTCACATGAGCGCGCTCGGGGCGATGGAGACGCTCGATTTCCAACGAGCCCCGCTCACAGGCAATCGTTAAGCGGCTTTCATATGTTGCTTTGCCGTCGCACGCCATATGAATGGGTATACCGCCGACGCTCATATGGATCTCGTCGGCCCAATCGACGCGGCCGCCCGATACGTCACGCCAGCGAACTTCACGGGACGAAACCTCGCACGCGCCCGCGAGCAAATCCTCAAACCAACCAACCGCATAGCAGCCCATGTCATATAGACAGCCGCCCTGCAACGGATCAAGCAGATAGCCCGAAGGAGACTCGCCGTAATCGTGCTTTTGTACGCTTTCAATCGAAACAATACGGCCAAGCTCACCCGACGCAAGCAAGTCTTTCACGCGAGCGTGCATCGGGCAAAACCGATTCTTCATCGCCTCCATAAACAGCACGCCGCGCTCGCGAGAGGTGGAGGCAATCGAGAGAGCCTCTTCCTCACTCAAAACGGCCGGCTTTTCGCACAGCACGGCCTTTCCGGCGCGCAGCGCGCGACAGGCCCAACGCGTATGCATGCCATGCGGAAGAGCCAAGTAGATTGCGTCGACATCGGGGTCGGCAATCAGCGCATCATAAGCCACATCGCCGCTATCGTCAGCCGTGGCATAACTGTGCGCGGCATCAATCGAAAACGCCCTGCAAAACTCCTCAACATGCGAAGGAGTGCGGCCGGCAGCAGCCACAAGCCGTGCCCCGTCCACCTCCTTGAGCGACGATGCAAATCGATGCGAAATGTGTCCAGCGCCCAAAACGCCCCAACAAACCTCACGCAAATCATCACATGAATCCCGATGACCCACGACAGCCCCCTTCAGTTGCGGTGAAATAGTTCCTGTTTGGCCCCTATTCTGCCGCAAACAGGAACTATTCCACCGCAAGTTATAAAAGGGGCATGAGGAGCGTGTTTTGCCGAAGACTTTAAGCATGGCCGTTACGGGGCCCGGCTGGAAGCGCCGGCGCACGTCATCGAGACGCTCGGGGATATCGATATGCTGCGGGCAGTGGCGCGCGCATTTGCCGCACTTGACGCAATTGCTCGCCAGCTTGGCCTCGCTTGTGCGCACCGCACTCGCCGTAAAGTATTGCGACAGCCCCGTAAACCAGCTGTGCGCATAGCTCGCGTTGTAGGCGGCAAAGCAGCCGGGAATGTTGATACCCTTGGGACATGGCATGCAGTAGCCGCATCCCGTGCAGGGCACGCGATTCGATTTTTCAAACTCATCCAGCACGTGCGCGATCGTGTCGAGCTGGTTGGCGGTCATCGAATTCGGCAACGCGAGGTCTGCCAGTGACGAGTTCTCATCCACCTGCGCGGTATCGGTCATACCAGAAAGCAACATGGTCACCTGGGGATGATTCCACACCCACGAAAGACCCCAGGCGGCAGGAGTGCGCAAATGCGGGTCACGGGCACTATCGAGCACAGCGCGGGCCCGTGGCGGCAGCTTGCCCGCTAAACGCCCGCCCAGCAGCGGCTCCATCACAAACACCGCGAGGCCTCGCTCGGCGGCGGCCATGAGCCCCGCTGTTCCCGCCTGATATCGCTCTCCAGCGTAATTGTACTGGATCTGGCAAAAGTCCCACTCATATGCATCGAGCATCGTCAGGAAGTCCGCTGCGCTGCCGTGGTACGAAAAACCAATCTGGCGAATACGCCCCGCCGCCTTTTGACGCGCGATCCAGTCCTCGATGCCCAACGCCACCACACGTTCCCACTGGGCGGGCGAGGTAATGTTGTGCATGAGGTAATAGTCGATATGGTCGGTCTGCAGGCGGCGCAGCTGCTCGTCGAAAAACCGATCGAAATCCTCCGCGCATTTGCACGAAGCATGCGGCAGCTTGGTTGCGAGCAAAACCTGGTCGCGCAAGCCCAGGCGTTCAAGCGAAGCGCCCACGCAAGCCTCGTTGCCGGGATAGAGATAGGCCGTGTCCAGATAATTAATCCCCTGCTCCACCGCACGGGAGATGATGGCATCGGCCGTCTTCGCATCGGGGTGTCCCGGCGCACCGGGAAACCTCATGCAGCCCAGACCCAGAGCGGATATTCGGTTACCACTTTTGGGGTCAACACGGTATTGCACGGCCCCTCCCTTCGCCATCAGCGCCCCGGCAAGGCGAAACACAATGGTCACGCAGCCGAAACATCGTGGAATCGCAATCGAGAACGTATCGTAACGCAGTAGAAATCGAGCTGTCACGGAACCGCTTTAACATCAGCAAAAAGCCCGATGAAAGGGGCCGGGCATGACCCCGCGCGTGTCTTTGCGGTCTGCCCCGCGGAATAAGTCCAACGCATCTGTTCTTCTATATATCCGCCATCCCGCATATGCAAGGCGCTCCGGCGGCTTACAATCCATCAGGCGCCCCTTACGCGGGCGCCTTTTATATGGGGAGATGATTCACATGCAGATCAACAAGGTCACCTTTATCGGCAAGGGCGGCGTCGGCCTGCTCTACGGCAGCATGATTGCCAAGGCCCTCGGCAATGACGCCGTCGAATACGTTATGGATGACGCCCGTTTTGAGCGTCACGCGGGCGATGCGCTCACCGTCAACGGAAAGCCTTGCGATCTCACGTCCGTCCGTGCCAGCGAGGCAGCGCCCGCCGATCTGGTCATCCTGACAGTCAAGACCACCGGTCTCGACCAAGCACTCAAGACTATGGAGCGCGTCGTGGGACCCAACACGCTCATCGCCTCGCTGTGCAACGGCATTACGAGCGAGCAAAAGATTGCCGAACGCTTTGGCTGGGAGCATACCGTTCTTGGTATCTGCCAGGGCATGGACGCCGTGTTTCTCAACGGCGCGCTCACCTTTACCAATGCGGGCGAAATCCGCTTTGGCGCGGCGGCCGGCACGAACCCCGCAACCATCACCGCAATCGACGAGCTCTATACGCGCTGCGGCATCGCCCATACCGTCGAGGACGACATCGCCCACCGCATGTGGGCCAAACTCATGCTCAACGACGGCATCAACCAGACCTGCATGGCCTACGGCGGGACCTACGGAAGCGCCACGGAGCCGGGCTCCGAGCAGCGTCGCTGCTTTGTTTCCGCCATGCGCGAAACGCTTGCGGTCGCCAACGCCGAGGGCGTTGAACTGACCGAGGCAGACCTGACGCAAATGGTGCACCTCATCGAGGGAATCGACCCCGCCGGTATGCCCTCGATGGCTCAAGACCGCATCGCAAGGCGCAAAACCGAGGTTGATGAGTTCGCGGGCACCATCTGCCGCCTCGCAGCCAAACACGATATCCAGGCACCGCAAAACGAGTGGCTCTATCGGCGCATCCGCGATATCGAGAAAAGCTGGTAGCGCCGACGCGCCGCATTCAACAGCCTTAACAGCAAAACCGCCGCAAGGGAACCTTTCCCCTGCGGCGGCCTTCATCTTCGTCTATGACCGGCGGCCGATCTCACAACAGTTAGCGTTGCGACCCCGGCACCTCGTCCTCATCGTCGCGGCAAAGAACCACGCCTGCGCTTCCCAGCAGCGTGGCCGCGATCAGCGCGCCGACCACGATAGGAGCAGCCCCGCATGTCCCCTGCATGCCCGCGACGAGCGCGGCCGTGGGACCAAGGCAGCCAAGCATCAACGCGACGGCGGCAACGGCAATATCTCGAGCATTCACAAGACCACTTCCTCCAAGAGAAAGACCTTATTTCTCAAGAACCAGTGTGCCCCGCATCCATACGCCCAGCGTACCGCCACGGTAAGGGCTCTGTTAACTCAAACGCATACATAGAACGGACGTCCTTACGTTGCCCTAAAGCTCGGTAAAGACGCCCGTCCGCCAAATATCCGTGATGCAGAAAAATTACCAACCGGTGTAGTAATCGGTGGTTCCGGCAGCGCAGCCGGAGTCATAGACCTTGCAATCACCCTTGGAGCCCGTAAAGGTCGAGCCCTGGGCCATATCGCCCGCGGCAACAACGTAATAGCCGTCGGAATCGCGCCAGAAGCCCTCAGAATCCTGAGTCCATTCGCCCGTGCGATAGTGATAAAGCACATTGCTGCTGTAATAGGTCTCGCGGCGACCGTTGTAGTTATTGACACCCGCAGAGCGCGTCAGGCCCGATCCGTTCGCGTAGGACGCGGCAGACGCGTAGGACGGAGTGTAACCGGCGTTGTAGTACGAAGCCTGGGCGGCCTCGGCAGCCTCCGCCTCGGCGGCAGCAACCTCGAGCGCTTCGCGCTTGGCATCCTCAAGTGCAGTGCGCAGCTCATCGAGCTCGGTCGACTTCGCGTCGACCTCCTCCATCGTCAAAAGACTGCCCGCACCGTCGATACAACCCTGCAGTACAGCGCGCTCGTCATCGGTGGCATAGTCACCGTACATGTTCATGATGATCTGAGCACGCATCTCAAGGGAATCGCGCTTGGCCTCCATCGAGGCGTTCCACTCCTGCATGGAGCCAAAGCCGTCGCTGCGATAGTCGACGGGCTGCACCAGCGTCGACTCGGACGGCGTGGATCCGACCGTGTCGGATAGTGTTGCCGCGTGGGCATCAGTTGCACCGGCGCCCGCCAAAAGTGCCACGGTCAGAGCGGCGGAAAGGGCGGCGGCTTTCGGTTTTCGTGAATCGATCCTCATGTAGCTGGAAACCTCCGTAGTGCGTTTTTGCTGCGTTTGAGCTGCGTGTGATTCGATCGCGCTGCATAGTACCCCGAGCAAATCGCGACCTGCGGTTTTACTCAAAAGGCGCACGTCAATTGCGTAAAACTCACATCCTCTCAACAGGAGTTTTCCACAACTCGAATGCATAAAGCGTGTCAAAAACCCTGTTTTTGCGCCCTCTCTATGCAAAAAAGACGCCTGTGCAACCATTGTTCGCACAGGCGCCTTGAGCAGGCATTTTATGCAGTTATACCTATCGAGTCGCAAGGGGTCCTTGCACAAGTCGCCTTACTCGTCCAGCGCGGCGAAGGCCTGCTTCAGATCCCAAATGATATCCTCGGCGTTCTCGGTACCGATGGAAAGACGGATCGTGGAGGGCGTGATGTTCTGCTCGGCGAGCTCCTCGGCAGAGAGCTGGGAGTGCGTGGTGGTAGCCGGGTGCACGACGAGCGACTTGACGTCGGCCACGTTGGCGAGCAGCGAGAAGACCTGCAGATGATCGATGAACTTCCAAGCTGCCTCCTGGCCACCCTTAATCTCAAAGGTAAAGATCGAGGCACCACCGTTGGGGAAGTACTTCTGATAGAGCTCGTGATCGGGGTGCTCAGACAGGCTCGGGTGGTTCACCTTGGCAACGTGGCTGTCACCAACCAGGAACTCAACGACCTTCTTGGTGTTCTCGACATGACGGTCAACGCGCAGCGACAGAGTCTCGGTGCCCTGGAGCAGGACCCAGGCGTTGAACGGGCTGATGCAGGCGCCCTCGTCACGCAGCAAGATAGCGCGGACATAGGTCGCGAAGGCGGCGGGACCGGCAGCCTCGGCAAACGAGACGCCATGGTAGGAGGGGTTGGGCTCGGCGATCTGCGCATACTTGCCGCTCGCCTTCCAGTCAAAGTTGCCGCCATCGACAATCACGCCGCCCAGCGAGGTGCCGTGGCCGCCAATGAACTTAGTTGCGGAGTGAACAACGATGTTGGCGCCGTGCTCCAGCGGGCGGAACAGATACGGGGTGCCGAAGGTGTTGTCGACGACAACCGGTAAACCGTGCTTCTTGGCGATCTCGGAGATGGCGTCGATGTTGGGGATGTCGGAGTTGGGGTTGCCGAGCGTCTCGAGGTAGATGACCGTGGTGTTGTCCTTGATGGCGCCCTCGACCTCGTCCAGGTTGTGGGCATCGACGAAGGTGGTCTCGACGCCAAACTGGGAGAGCGTGTGCTCCAGCAGGTTGTAGGAACCGCCGTAGATGGTCTTCTGGGCAACCACATGGTCGCCGGCCTGAGCGAGCGCCTGCAGGGTATAGGTGATGGCGGCGGCACCAGAGGCGACGGCGAGGCCAGCAACGCCACCCTCGAGCGCGGCGATGCGATCCTCGAAGACGCCCTGGGTGGAGTTGGTCAGACGGCCGTAGATGTTACCGGCGTCGGCAAGACCAAAGCGGTCGGCGGCGTGCTGGGAGTTGCGGAACACATAGCTCGTGGTCTGGTAGATAGGCACGGCGCGGGAGTCGGATGCGGGATCGGCGCTCTCCTGGCCAACGTGCAGCTGCAGGGTATCGAAACCAAAAGTGTGCTCGGGGTTGTTGATGAACTGGCTCATGATGATCTCCTTGATCGAACAAAAGTAATAAGCGTAAGAGAAGTAAGTCGCTGTCTCCTGATCACGCCGACGGGCGCAAGCAGGAGCCCGGAATTCGTCTTGGTAAGCAATTCATATGCGGGCCTCCTTTCGCATCCCGGTTCCGTGGTTGGCTTAATTACCTACCGCCTTTGTGTGTTTTGAATAGTACGAGCATTGTTTCCCTCGGTCAATCACTTAAAAGCGCTAACCTGTTATCGGTTATATAGATAACACTCGAAAGGATGGCGCCGATGACCCTTCAGCAGCTTCGTTTTCTGATTGCCGTGGCAGAGTCCGGCTCAATTAACGCCGCAGCTCAGCGCCTCTATACCGCTCAGTCCAACATATCAAACGCCGTCAAAAGCCTGGAACAGGA
>UQYA01000026.1 GCA_900545165.1 uncultured Collinsella sp. | reverse complement strand
CGAGATGCTCAGGAGTCTCGTGGGCTCGGAGATGTGTATAAGAGACAGGGCCAAGGAGTCTCTCAAGGAGGTCGTCGACTTTCTGGAGAAGCCGCAGCGCTACGAGGAGATCGGCGCCAAGCTGCCGCGCGGTGCTCTCCTTGTTGGCCCTCCGGGTACCGGTAAGACCCTGCTTGCCAAGGCTGTTGCCGGCGAGGCCGGTGTTCCGTTCTTTAGCATTTCGGGCTCTGAGTTCGTTGAGATGTTTGTTGGTCGCGGCGCCGCAAAGGTTCGTGACCTGTTTAAGCAGGCCAAGGAAAAGGCCCCGTGTATCGTCTTTATCGATGAGATCGATACCATCGGTAAGAAGCGCGATGGCGGCGGCTTTAGCGGCAACGACGAGCGCGAGCAGACGCTCAATCAGTTGCTGACCGAGATGGATGGCTTCGATAACCACAAGGGTATCGTTGTCCTTGCCGCAACCAACCGTCCCGACAGTCTCGATCCCGCTCTACTGCGCCCCGGTCGTTTTGACCGCCGCATCCCCGTTGAGCTGCCCGATCTGACCGGCCGCAAGAACATCCTCGAGCTGCATGCCAAGAGCGTGAAGACCGAGCCGCCGATCGACCTGACCGCGATTGCCCGCGCCACGCCCGGTGCCTCGGGCGCCGACCTGGCCAATATCATCAACGAGGGCGCCCTGCGCGCCGTTCGCGAGGGTCGCAAGCGTGCAACCCAGGACGACTTCGAGGAGTCGGTGGAGGTCGTCATTGCCGGTCAACAGCGTAAGTCCACGGTGCTGTCCGACCACGAGAAGCAGGTCGTTTCTTATCACGAGATCGGCCATGCCATCGTCGCTGCCCGCCAGAAGGGCTCTGCGCCGGTCACGAAGATCACCATCGTGCCGCGCACGAGCGGTGCTCTTGGTTATACCATGCAGGTCGAGGAGGACGAGCGCTTCCTGACGACGCGCCAGGAGGTCTTGGACAAGCTCGCTGTCTATTGCGGTGGCCGCGCAGCCGAGGAGCTCATCTTTGGAGAGATGACGACCGGCGCCGCCAACGACATCGAGCAGGCCACCAAGCTCGCCCGTAATATGGTGACGCGCTTTGGTATGTCCGACGAGTTTGGCATGATGGCGCTCGGTACCGTGCAGAACGCGTATCTCAATCAGGACACGTCGCTCACCTGCGCCCCCGGTACGGCCGAGCGCGTGGACGCGATTGTCGCCAAGCTGATCGAGGATGCGCACGACCGCGCTTTGCAGATTCTGAAGGAGAACAAGTTTAAGCTCCACGAGCTGGCTCGTTATCTGTATAAGAAGGAGACCATCACGGGCGAGGAGTTCATGAACCTCCTCACGCGCGAGAATCCGCTGATGCCCAAGCAACAGTAATACTAGTTGCGCAGTGTCAATCGCCCCATTTGAGTGTCCATCTCAAATGGGGCGTTTTGCGTGGGGAGTGTTGTATATGAAGATCGTGGTGAGCGCCTGTTTAATGGGCGAGAGCTGCAAGTATAACGGGCTCGACAACTATCATCGAGAGCTGATCGAGGCTTGCGAGCGCACGGGGACCGAGGTCCTCTTGGTGTGCCCTGAGGTCTTTGGCGGCCTGCCCACGCCGCGCAAGCCGTCCGAGATTGTGAACGGAGAAGTTCGTACCTGCGAGGGTATCTCGGTCGATCGCGAATTTCGTCTGGGCGCTCAACGTGCGCTCGATATGTGCGAGCAAGCGGGCGGTCCGTCCGAGATCGTTGCGTGCATTTTGCAGGATCGCAGTCCGTCGTGCGGCGTGGGCCATATCTACGACGGATCCTTCAGCGGCACGCTCACAACAGGTAACGGTGTCTTCGTTGACCTGCTCCTGCGCCACGGCTATCGCGTTATCCCGGCTAGCGAGTTCGACTCGAGCATGTTACGGCAATAAAAAACCGCCACAAAGGTATTGTCCCCTTTGTGGCGGTTTTGGTCGGTTAGGCCAGGATAGAATGGCCGTAGGCGTTGGCTGCCTTGATGGCGGCGGCGAACTTCTCGTTGGTGAAGGGCTCCGGGTTACCCTGCTTCCACTCGTTGGTGGCGTGGGCATACTCGCACAGGGCAGGGATGTCGGCCTCGGAAAGCCCGACCTGCTCAAGCGTTACGGGTAGGCCCATCTGCTTGTTAAAGGCGGCGTAGCGCTCAAGGTTCTCGGTATCGCCAGTATAGGCAAACAGCACGAGCACGCCCAGGCTTACGACCTCGCCGTGCAGATAGGTTCCCTCGCGCGGAATGCTGCACGTCGCATTGTAGAACGCGTGCGCCACGCTCGAGTTGTAGTAGTAATCGTTTTGGTTGGTCAGGTTCGAGACATAGCCCGTGTTGACCACGATGTCGAGCGCGATCTGCTTGACGGCTTCGCTCGACAGGTCCTGGCGCACGTCCTCAAGCCCCTGGACGCCATAGGTAAACAGCGGCTCGGAGCAGGTGTGGGCGAGTGCCAGGCCAAGACCGGCGGTGTGCTCCAAATTACCGGCGCTCGTGGCGTACTCGACCTCGGGCTGCTTAGACAGGGCATCGCCCACGCCGGCCCAGAAGTACTCTGCCGGTGCCTCGGCGATGATCTTGGGGTTGATGAAGATGTGCGCCGGTCGGTTGGGGTACGAATAGCCCTCGAGCGAGCCATCGTCATTGTAGACAACGGCAATGGCGGTCGCGGCCGAGCAGTTGGAGCAAATCGTCGGTACGGTAAAGACGATCTTCTTGAGCTCGATGGCTGCGGTCTTGACGGTATCGAGCGCCTTGCCGCCGCCGCATGCGATGAGCACGTCGGCTTCCTGGCAGGCAGGGGAGTTCACGACCTTGGCGATATTGGCACGCGTACTGTTGGTGCCATAGACGCGCGTCTCCAGGACCTCGACATCGGTACCTTCAAGTGCCGCCTCGATTCCCGGCAGCGCCGCAGCCAGGGCTCGCTTGCCGCCGATGATGGCGACCTTGGTCGCTCCGTACTCGGCCAGTGCGGCGGGCAGCTCGGTAAAGCAATCCTCGCCAACGGTATAATCACTCATTCCAATCGTGCGCATGGCAACCTTCTTTCTTTCGATAAAGTGCTTTCAGGTATTTTGCTCCTAGAGAAGGTCCACAGCCGCGAGAAATTTCGAACGTATAAAACCAGTGTTGAGGGTTTTTCGCCGGCGCGGAACGTGCTAGCATACTCCGCATAAGCGTTGATGGGGACGAGTAGTCGGCCGTCCGCATGTTACAGAGAGCGGGGAGCGCTGAGAACCCGTGCATGCGACCGATGAAAATCACCCCGGAGCTGCGGTCCCAACGGACGCGTCGCACAGGCTCGTCTTAGTAGATATCGCCGAGATGGTCGTCGATACAGGCCAGCCGAGTAACGGATGCGAGCGCGCGAATACGCGGGCGAGGGCATCTAAGCTGGGTGGTTAAACGAAGAGCTTTTGCGGGCGTACAGTCCGTTTTGTGGCGCTTCGTCCCAGCTTGTAGGGACGGGCGCTTTTTTGGTGCCCAACGGGCGTGCGCGCCCACGACATGAAAGGGGTACCGTGGCAAACGAGTACAAGCAGACGATGAATCTGCCCAAAACCGGTTTTCCCATGCGTGCCGGTCTTTCCAAGTCCGAGCCCAAGCGACTCAAGGACTGGCAGGACAACAAGGTCTACGAGCAGGTTCTGAAGAAGAACGAGGGTCATAAGAAGTTCGTGCTGCACGACGGTCCTCCGTACGCCAACGGCCCGATCCACATCGGCCACGCCATGAACAAGATCTCCAAGGACATGATCAACCGCTACTGGATGATGCAGGGTTATGAGGTTCCTTATGTCCCCGGTTGGGACTGCCACGGCCAGCCGATCGAGCACAAGGTCGAGGAGAAGCTCGGCACCGAGAAGTTCAACCAGACCCCCACGGCCAAGATTCGTGAGCTCTGCAACGAGTTCGCTGTCGAGAACATCGAGCTCCAGAAGGCCGGCTTCCGTCGTCTGGGCGTGCTCGGCGACTGGGACAACCCCTATCTGACGCTCTATCACCAGCATGATGCTGCCGATATCGAGGTCTTTAAGGCCATGTTCGATAAGGGCATGATCTATCGCGGCCACAAGCCGGTTCACTGGTGCAAGCACTGCCACACCGCGCTGGCCGAGGCCGAGATCGAGTACTCCGACGAGACGAGCCCGTCCATCTTCGTGCGCTTTGAGATGACCTCCAAGCCCGCCGGCCTCGAGAACTTCGATGGCCCGGTCGACTTTATCATCTGGACGACCACGCCGTGGACCATCCCCTCCGACCAGGCCGTTTCCCTTAAGCCCGGCGCCGCCTATGTCGCCGTTGAGCACGATGGCCGTGCCGAGGTCATGCTTGAGGACCTGGCTCCCAAGTGCTGCGAGGAGTTTGGCTGGGAGTACACCCCGGTTATGGTCGACGGAAAGCCCTACGTGGTTCCCGCCGAGACCTTCCACCACATCCACTACAAGCAGCCGATCTTTGACGGCGTTGAGGGCGTGGCGCTGCTGGCCGATTACGTCGGTGTCGATGACGGTACCGGTATCGTCCACAACTCGCCCGGTCACGGCGTCGATGACTACTTCGCGTGCCTCAAGGAGGGCATCACCGACATCTGCATGCCGGTCGATGACGACGGCAAGTTCTACACCGGCGAGGAGTTTGGCACCGGTGGCCCCTTCAGCGGTATGGATACCGATGAGGCCAACCCGCACATCATCGAGTTCCTGCGCGAGCGCGGTACCCTGGTCCTCGAGAAGAAGATTACGCACAGCTATCCGCACTGCTGGCGCTGCAAGCACCCGGTGCTCTTCCGTGCTACCGACCAGTGGTTTGTCTCGATGGACAAGACCGGCTTGCGTGAGCAGGCTGGCAAGGAGGTTCGCGAGAACGTCAAGTGGTATCCGGCTCACGCCGCCAACCGCATCGGCGCCATGGTCGAGCAGCGTCCCGACTGGTGCATCAGCCGTCAGCGCAACTGGGGCGTGCCTATCCCGAGCTACACTTGCGCCGACTGCGGCGAGAAGGTTATGAACGACGCCACGCTCGACGCCGTCATCAAGCTCTTCAACGAGAAGGGCTCCGACGCCTGGTTCACCGACGCTCCCGAGAGCTACCTGGGCGAGGCCTGCGTCTGCCCCAAGTGCGGCGGCCATCACCTCAAGGCCGATAAGGACATCCTCGACGTGTGGTGGGATTCCGGCGTCTCCTGGAAGGCCGTCTGCGAGTACCGTCCCGAGCTGGAGTATCCGGCGGACGTGTATCTCGAGGGCTCCGACCAGCACCGCGGTTGGTTCCAGAGCTCGTTGCTCACCTCGGTGGGTGCCAATGGCCACGCTCCGTACAAGGCGGTCGTCTCGCAGGGCTTCACCCTCGACGGCCAGGGTCGAAAGATGTCCAAGTCGCTCGGCAACGTCATCGACCCCAATAAGGTCTGCGACGAGATGGGCGCCGACATCATCCGTCTGTGGGTTGCATCTGTCGATACCAGCTCCGACGTGTCCATCGACCACGAGATTCTTGCTCGTACGTCCGATGCCTACCGTCGTTTCCGCAACACGCTGCGCTTCCTGCTCTCCGAGCTCGAGGGTCAGTTTGAGCCCGAGACCGACGGCGTCGCCTTTGCCGACCTGCTGCCGCTCGACAAGCTCATGGTTGCCCGTCTGACCCAGGTTCAGGCCGAGGTCGACGATGCCTACGCCAGCTACGAGTTCCCGCGCGCCTACCGTGCGCTCTACGACTTCGTGGTTACCGAGCTCTCCAACGTGTATCTCGACGCCCTGAAGGACCGTCTGTACTGTGAGAAGCCCGGCTCGCTCGAGCGCCGCAGCGCCCAGACCGTGCTGGCCGAGCTCTTCTCGATGCTCATGCGCGACCTTCAGCCGATCCTGTCCTACACGGTCGACGAGGCCATGGCCTATGCGCCCGCCGGCTGCGTCGATCACCAGAAGTACGCCGCGCTGCTCGATTGGTACAAGTCGCCCATCACGTTCGACGAGGCCAATGAGTTTGAGGGCGTGCTCGAGGCTTCACTCGAGCTCCGTAGCGCCGTGACCAAGGCCCTTGAGGATGCCCGCTCCGCCGGTACCTTCACCAAGAGCCAGCAGGTCCGCGTCAAGGCGGTCGTTCCCGCCGAGATGTACGCGCTGCTGACCGGTGATAAGGCCGTCGACCTGGCCGAGTTCTACATCGTTTCCGATGTTGAGCTGACCCAGGGCGAGGAACTCTCCGTTGCCATCGAGGCAGCCGAGGGCGAGTGCTGTGACCGTTGCTGGAACTACCGCACCACCGTCGGCGAGTACAACGGCCACGCGCATATCTGCAAGCGCTGCGCGGAGGCGCTGAACTAGTCGTTGGGGACGTTCTTAAATGGCTAGTCAAACAAGAACGTCCCCATTGACTACCTGTGTCACATTCAAGCGGCATTCTGTTTTTCGGAATGCCGCTTTCCTTTTTAGCTGGTTATTTCGCTTGCGTTGGTGGATATGTCGTGCGTTCTGCGTATGGCAATATAAGATAGTTCTTTGCATTTAACGTAATTCGATGATCTTGAGGGTAGGGGATTTCTTTGGGTCGTACTGGGGATATGACGCCGCCTTTGCGTTGGCGGTTGGGTGTTGCTGGTGGGGTGGCGCTGGTTGTGCTGCTTGTTGACCAGTTGACCAAGCTTGCGGTTCGTGCCGTGGGCGATGCACTGCATGTGACCGTCATCCCCGGCGTGATCGACTTCCTGTTTGTCCGCAATATCGGCGCTGCCTTTAGCATGGGCGAGGGGCATGGCATCGCATTTGCCGTGCTGGCGCTGGCGGTCATTGTCGCCATTGCCGTGTACTTGCTCCGTGCGCCTCAGCTCGCTCGTCTTGAGGTTGTGGGCATGGCCATGGTTGCGGGCGGCGCCATCGGCAACGCGATCGATCGCCTTGTCTTTGGCTTCGTGACCGATTTTATCGCCACCACGTTCATCGACTTTCCCGTCTTTAACGTTGCTGATATCGGCATTACGGTCGGCGTCGTGCTGGCGCTCATTGGTTACATGTTCTTGAGTCCCGCCGCTCGCGAGGTCGATGCGACTGCCGAGCTCAACGCCCGTGACGAGGCCCGCGCCAAACGCAAAGCCAAGCAGCGTGGGGAGCGTGCCCGCAAGATTCGCGAAAGGAATGAGCGCTAATGGCCGACATCCATATTCTCGTTGCCGACGATTCCTCTGGTCAGCGTCTTGACGCCTATCTGGGCGCCAACGATGGCTGTCCCACGCGCTCTGCCTGTGCGCATCTGATCGAGGGCGGTGCCGTCGCCGTCAACGGCGAGACCTGCCTGTCAAAAAAGTATGCCGTACGCGTCGGTGACCGCATCTCGGTTGACTTGCCCGAGCCTCACGATCCCACCGATGTGATTCCCGAGGCCATCCCGCTCGACATTCGCTATGAGGACGACTATCTCATTGTGCTCTCCAAGCAGCGCGGGCTGGTGTGCCATCCCGCCCACGGCCACGAGAGCGGCACGCTTGCGAACGCCTTGGTCTACCACTGCGGTATCGATCATCTTGGTACCGTGCAGGGTGAGGACCGCCCCGGCATCGTGCATCGTTTGGATCGCGATACCTCGGGTCTCATGCTTGCGGCAAAGGACGACGACACGCAGCGCGCGCTTCAGAATCTCATTCGCACGCGTACGCTCGACCGCCGCTATATCACGCTTGTCCACGGGCACATCGCCATGGACGAGGGCACCATCAATACCGGTATCGCCCGCTCCACGCGCGACCGCGTCAAGATGGCGGTTTCGGACGACCCCTTTGCCCGTCAGGCCATTACGACCTTTAAGGTCCTCGAGCGCTTTGATTCCACGCGCTTTGACGACGGCTACACGCTTGTCGAGTGTCACCTGTTTACCGGGCGTACGCATCAGATTCGCGTGCATATGCGTCATATCAACCACGCCTGCGTGGGCGATCCACTTTACGGCAAGTGCGATGCGCGCGCCGACCAGGGCCTGACCAGGCAGTTTCTGCATTCCTGGCGCGTGGCGTTCGAACATCCCGTGACGGGGGAGCGCATTGAGTGCCGCGACGAGTTGCCGTGGGATCTTGCTGCGGTTCTCGATGATCTGGCTCCGCGCTCGCTCGGTCGCACGGCCGCTGGAGATGAAATCGTTCCGCAGCTCGGTCTTCTCGAAGCCTAGCCAGTATTAGGTGGTTTCTTGAACTCGGTAAGCCTGCGGTAAGATATACGATTGTTTACGTTACACGTTGCTGGGAGCCTGCATGCTCGCCTTTTTACAAACCAACACACCCATCGTGATCTTCAACCAGATTGTCGTCACGCTGCTCACGGTCTGCTTTCTGTACCAGGTGGTCTTCTTTGTCATTGGCGCTCTTCGTGGCGAGGTCGCGCCTCCCAAGGCCAAAAAACTCCATCGCTATGCCTTTTTTATCGCGGCGCATAACGAGGAAGCCGTAATTGCCAATCTCGTACGCTCCATCAAGGACCAGGACTATCCGTCCGAGCTTATCGAGGTCTTTGTCGTTGCCGACGCCTGCACCGACAACACCGCGCAGCTCGCACGCGAGGCCGGTGCCATTGTTTACGAGCGCAATGACCTGGCCCGAAAGGGCAAGAGCTGGGTCATGGACTTTGGTTTCGATCGCATTCTCAACGAGTATCCCGACACGTTTGAGGGCTACTTTATCTTCGATGCCGACAACGTTATCTCCCGCGATTACGTGTCCAAGATGAACGATGCCTTTGACCAGGGCTTCCATGTGGTCACGAGCTATCGCAATTCCAAGAACTTCGGCAGCTCGTGGATCTCGGCTGCTAATGCCACGTGGTATCTACGCGAGGCGCGCTTCCTCAACAACGCGCGCAATATCTGTAAGACGTCCTGCGCTGTTTCGGGTTCGGGTTACCTTATCTCGTCAAGCGTTATCGAGGGCATGCACGGTTGGCAGTTCCACACGCTGACCGAGGACATTCAGTTCACTACGTTCTGCGCTATTCACGGTATTCGCATTGGCTATGCGCCGGCGGAGTTCTTTGACGAGCAACCCGTGACGTTCAAGGCATCCTGGAAGCAGCGTATGCGCTGGACCAAGGGCTTTTACCAGGTGTTCTTTACCTACGGTAAGCATCTGGTCAAGTCGACGTTCCGCTATCATCGCTTTGCCGCCTACGACATGTTCATGACGATCGCCCCGGGTATGCTGCTATCGCTGATCTCGATGCTCGCTAATGCGACGTTCTTGATTGTGGGTGGCCTTTCGCATGGTTTCTTGGCAACCGAAGTCGAGATGCAGGCGTGCGCCGCTTCGCTCATTATGACCTTCGCCATGATGTATCAGACGTTCTTTATCCTGGCGCTGCTCACGACTATCTTTGAGTACAAGCATATTCACTGCGCGCAAAAGTGGCGCCTGGTGACTAACCTGTTTACCTTCCCGATCTTTATGTTCAGCTATATCCCCATCACGGTGGCCGCGCTGTTCCTGAAGGTCGACTGGGTGCCGACGCAGCACGCCGTCAACGTTACCCTTGACGAGGTCATGCAAGGCGCCAAATAACCACCACCAAAACCACCGCAAAGGGGACAGGCACCTTTGTGGTGGTTTTTGCTTTTGCGATGCAGCTCGAGGAGGAGTCCGATGGCCTATATCCCGTTTTGGATTTGCATCTTTGCCGGCGTGGCAATTGATGCCCGAGAGCGACGGTTTCCCAATGGGCTTGCCGGCGCATGTGCCGTGGCGGCGTTGGCGGGCGTTTGGCTCGACCTCGGTTTGAACACAGCGCTTGACCACGCCGGTCTTGCGGTCATCGTCTACCTTGCCCTTGTGCTCACTGAGTCGCTCTGGCGGCGCCTTCGCCACGCCCCGGGCATCGGCATGGGGGATGCCAAGGCGCTCTTCGCGCTTTGCACGCTCGACCCTATGGGTGGCATCGTGGCATTTGCCGTCGCACTCCTGGCCCTGGCCCTCTCCTGCCTCTTCACAAAATCACGCTCCCTGCCATTGCTCCCGTTTTTGGTGCCGATTTTTGCCATAATCGAGGTCGTGGGCTGCACTTTGTAACCGATTGCGCATCCTTCTTAAGGAGCATGCCATGGCAACTAATCAAGAAACGGCCGTCATTAAGGCGCGCATGGACCGTATTCCCTCGGCGTTGTCGCCCGAACTTGTCGAGCGCATTGCCGCCGATCGTGCTTCGGGCTATGTCAACCCGTATCGTTGCAACGACGATCAGGTCATTCGTCGTATTGATCGCGCCGCCGACAAAGGCACGCTTATGCGCCCGGCGTTTATGCGCGATACCGAAAAGATACTTCATCTTCCGGCGTACACCCGTTATGCAGGCAAAACGCAGGTCTTTAGCTTCCGTAGCAATGACGATCTGTCACGCCGCGGTTTGCACGTGCAGCTCGTCTCCCGCATTGCGCGCGATATCGGTCGCGCCCTGGGGCTCAATTGCGATCTGATCGAGGCGATTGGCCTGGGTCACGACTTGGGACACACGCCTTTCGGCCATGCCGGCGAGCGTTTCCTCAACGATATCTATCATGAGCGTACGGGGCGTTATTTTTTCCATAACGTGCAGTCGGTCCGCGTGCTCGACACACTGTACGGCCGCAACGTGTCGCTCCAGACGCTCGACGGCGTGCTATGCCATAACGGCGAGTACGAGCAGCGTGTGTTTGAGCTCTCGGACATGAGCTCCTTTGACCAGTTTGACCAGACGGTTGAGGATTGCATTGCCACGGGCTATAGCGCAATTGGGCATCTGCGTCCCATGACGCTCGAGGGCTGCGTCGTTCGCATCTCGGATATTCTTGCCTACGTCGGTCGTGACCGTCAGGATGCGATCGCGGCGGGCCTGCTGTCACCCGACGCTTTTGATGATGGCCGGGGCGGTGCCTACAACAGTTGGATCCTCACGCATGCCTCCATCGATATCGTTGAGCACAGCTATGGTAAGCCGTGCATCGAGATGAGCGAGGACCTGTTTGAGGAAATCCGCCGAGCCAAGCGCGAGAACTACGAGAAGATCTATAGCAAGGGCGGTATCGAAGGCGATTCCGAGGTGGAGCTGCGCGAGGCGTTCGAAAAGCTCTACGACCGTTGCCTGCGGGATCTAAACAGTGGTGACGAGTCCTCGTACATCTTTAAGCACCATATTTCGCGCATTGAGCAGCAGCTTTCCTACTACGATCGCACCTATGCCTGGCAGGACGACAAGGATCAAGCCGTGGTGGATTATATCGCGAGCATGACGGACGGTTATTTCTGCGAACTGACGAGCAAGCTGTTCCCCGGTCTGGAGTTTCCGCACCGTACCTATATTAACGAACGGTAGTTCGTATATATTCGGTATACTGTTAGTGGAAAACGTTTTTGATTGATACACGGGATGGCTATGGACGACCTTTTTTCTGCTTCGACGCGCGAGCGTTCCTTTCAGAATGCGCCGCTTGCGGTGCGTATGCGCCCCAATTCGCTCGACGAGTATGTGGGCCAGCAAAAGGCCGTCGGTAAGGGCTCATGGTTGCGTGCCGCGATCGAACACGATGTGCTTTCCAGTGTGATTTTGTATGGGCCGGCCGGTACGGGTAAGACGACGCTGGCCCATATTATCGCCAACCATACTAAGAGCGAGTTTGTCGAGGTCAGCGCTGTGACGGGCACCGTGAAGGACTTGCGCCGCGTGATTGATGAGGCCAAGACGCGCCTGAATACCTACGACCGCCGCACCATTCTATTCATCGATGAGATTCACCGCTTCTCTAAGTCGCAGCAGGATGCCCTGCTGCATGCAGTTGAGAACCGTACCGTCATTATGATTGGCGCCACGACGGAGAATCCGTACTTCGAGGTCAACTCGGCACTGTTGTCGCGTGGGCGTGTGGTGGAGCTTGAGCATCTGAAGGATGAGGATATCGCCACGCTTATTGAACGTGCGCTTGAGGCACCGCAGGGCTTGAACGGTAAGTTCTCGGCCGATGAGGATACGGTCAAGACCATCTGCACGCTGGCAGCGGGTGACGCTCGCTCGGCGCTCACGACGCTCGAGCTTGCGAGCGAGATTGCCGTCACGCGTCCCGATACCGAGGGAACGCCAGCGCCCGCGGCGGGGGAGCGCTATCCCATCACCGTGGATGACGTGAAGATCGCCAACCCGCGTCGCGGCTTTACATACGACAAAAACGGCGACATGCACTACGACATCATCAGTGCGTTTATTAAGTCTATGCGCGGTAGTGACCCCGATGCCACGATCTATTGGCTCGCGCGCATGATCGATGCTGGGGAGGATCCTAAGTTTATCGCTCGCCGTATTATGATTCACGCTTCTGAGGATGTTGGCAACGCCGACCCGCAGGCGCTTTTGGTGGCGCATGCCGCGTTTAAGTCTGCCGAGGTCATTGGCTATCCCGAGTGCCGCATTAACCTGGCTCAGGCTGCACTCTATGTGTGCTTGGCGCCAAAATCCAACGCGTGTGAGGCTTCGATCGATGCGGCGCTGGCCGATATCCATTCTAGTGGGCTTCGCGAGGTGCCGAGTTATCTGCGCGATCGCCATCGCCCGGGCAGCGATGAATACGGTGTGTATAAGTATCCACATGATTATCCCGAAGGCTGGGTCGATCAGCGCTATTTGCCCGATGGCTTGGAACGCGGTGCATTTTGGCAGCCTGCCGGGCGCGGCTGGGAAGAGTGGCGCGTAGAGCAAAGCGAACGCGACCGCAGCGGGAATGCACCGAGGTAGCTGCTGATAATTTTGTCCCACGTTGCTGCTCTTGGCATGTTCGGTCCCCTTTGGGGTACCATGAAAAGCGTCTGTATTTCGATTCTTCCGGGAGGCTTGTATGAGTCCCATTCAAATCGCCCTGCTGCTGCTCGCCGTTGCCGGCGTGTGGGCCATCGCTGAGCTCGCGCTTACCCTGCGCAAGACCCGCAATGTTGTCGACTCGCTCGATAAGACCGTGAACGACCTCAACAACACCATCGCCGAGGCTCAGCCTGTGGTGGCAAAGCTCGATGGCGCTGTCGATGAGCTTACGCCGGCGCTTGCCCAGATGGAGCCGCTGCTTAAGTCGAGCAAGACGGCAGTTGATGCCCTTACCTCCAATCTCGTAGAGGTCGAAGCCGTGGTTCGCGACATTTCCGAGGTTACGGGCAGCATGGCCGAGGCCAGCAATGCTGTGTCGAACGTGACCGACTCTGCCGCCGGTGCTGTGCAGAAGCTCTTCAATAAGGTGAAGGCTCCTGCAGCCGACGCCGATCGCAAGCTCGCCGCTGCCGCTGCGGAGGCCGAGCAGCCTACCGAGCGCGTCCTAATTGGCGAGGACGAGGCCGCCGCGGGCGACGATGATGGTCAGAAGTCTGTATCCAAGCCGGCTCAGTATTACACCTATACGCCCGCCGAGACCTCTGAGGAGTCCTGCGATGAGTAGCGAAGCAACCTGCCCTATCACGCTGACCGTTGCCGGTGACCCGCGTCTCGCTCGCCTTGTGCGCATGACGGCAGCCAACGTTGGTGCCCTGTGCTCTATGTCTGTCGATCGCATCGAGGACATCCGCATGGCTGCTGAGGAGGCTTTCATCTTTGGTTGCACCGCGGTCGACTGCGATGACATCACCATCAAATTCGATGTCGATGAGACCCACGTTGGCATGACTATTACCTTTGGCGACCAGGCTACGGTCGATGAAGACGACCAGGCTGCGGTGTATGCCGAGCTCATCCTCGCGAGCGTGTGCGACTCCTACGAAAAGACTACGGCGCCCCTGACGCTTTCCCTCGACCTCAAGGCGGATATCTAATATGACCGAACGTTCCCGGAGCGGCAAGACCGCTTGGGACAAGGAGAAAACTCGCGAGCTGTTTCGTCGTTACAAGGAGACCGGTGATCCGGACGCCCGTGAGCAGCTCGTCATGTCCCATATGAACCTGGTAAGGTTTCTTGCCAACAAATTTAAGAATCGCGGCGAGCCGCTCGACGATCTCATGCAGGTCGGCTATCTGGGCTTGCTCAAGGCTATCGACCGTTTTGATCCCGAGCGCGGACTCGAGTTCACGACGTTTGCGACACCCACTATCCTGGGCGAGATCAAACGCCATTTTCGCGACAAGGGCTGGAGTGTGCGCGTACCGCGTCGTCTGCAGGAGTTCTCGGCCAAGGTCAACCAGGCTACTGACAAACTTACCAACGAGCTGCAGCGTTCGCCCAAGGTTGAGGAGATCGCTGAGTATCTAGATGTGACTGTCGATGAGGTCCTCGAGGCTATGGAATCGTCTTCGGCCTATACCTCGGTGCCCATCGAGGCTCCTGGTGCGTCCGATTCCGACGATGCGCCCTCGATTCTCGACCGTTACGCCGACGATGACAACGAGCTCGACTTTACCGATGACCGCCTGGTGATCGAGGAAGCCATCCGCGATTTCTCGCCGCGTGAGCGCGAGGTGATCGAGCTGCGCTTTGTGAAGGGCATGACCCAGATCGAGATTGCCAAGAAGCTGGGCATCTCGCAGGTGCAGGTCTCGCGTCTGCTGCGCCGCACGCTTAAGAAGATTCAGGACAAGATCGACCCCGACGGAGTGATGATTCGTTCATGAGTGAGCACCCCCAACAAACCGATCGCGTGCTGCGCGACACCCGCGTTCTGACGCTGCGCATTTGGGCTGTTGTCGGCTGCATTGTTATTGCTGCTGTCATCTTTAACCTTATGGGCATCCTGGCACCGGTTATTGAGTTTCTTGCCGTTGGCTCCATCATTGCTTTTGTGATGTCCCCGATCACCAACTGGCTCGAGCACCATGGCGTGAATCGCGGCATCGGTTCGCTTATTGCGCTAATTGTTGTTGTTGCCGTGCTCGTCGGTGTCGTTTGCATCTTGTCGCCGATTCTCTTTGGTCAGATCATGGAAGTCCTGAGCCGCCTGCCCGAGCAGCTTCGTGTTGCGGGTGGCGATCTCAACGAGATGATCTCGCATGCCAAGACGCTCAACAACACGCCGCTCAAGGAGTATTTGGACGATAATCTTTCGTCGCTGGTTGCCGTGGCATCGAAGTATGTGTCTCAGATCGCTGCCGAGCTTGGCCGCGGTGTGTTCCCGCTCATCACCAATACGGCTTCGCAGTTGTTCGTGATCTTCCTTGGTCTGGTGCTTGCCTACTGGATGGCCTGCGACTACCCTCGCATGCACCACGAGATTTGCACCATCATCGGTCAGGAGAAGGAGACCTCGTACCGCTTTATGGTCGCCATTCTTTCTCGCTCTGTCGGCGGCTACATGCGCGGTATGGTCGTGACGTCCATCTGCGGTGGTTTCCTCGCCTTTATCGGTTTTATGATCATCGGCCATCCGTATGCGGCGCTCATGGCTATCTTTACCGGCATCATGCATTTGGTTCCGGTCGTCGGTCCTTGGGTGAGCGCAGCAATCGCCACAGTGCTCGGTTTCATGTTCAGCCCTATGTTGGCGTTATGGACGCTCATCGTGACTATGGTCGCGCAAAACGTCACCGATAACGTCATTTCGCCCAAGGTCATGCAGGGCTCGGTGCAGGTGCATCCCATCATGAGCCTCACGGCGCTCGTTATTGGCTCGGCACTCATGGGGCCCATCGGCATGATTATTGCCATCCCGCTGTGTGCGGCCCTCAAGGGTATCTTCGTGTACTACTTCGAGAATGAGACCGGCCGCCAGCTTGTGGCCTATGACGGCGCCGTGTTTAAGGGCACGCCGTACCGCGATGCCGATGGCAACCCGGTCGCCGCCTACGACGCGCTCGGCGACGACACCTTCATCTACGAGTCTGAGCTCATCGGCAACGAGACTGCGTCCGAGGCCAAGGCCATGCCCAAGCCCGAGCTCGATAATCCCTGGATTAAGCTCTCTGGTCTGCAGCCCGATGCCACGGGCTTCTTCAAGAACCCCTTTGCCAAGGACGATGACTCCAACTCGGACGACGATACCAAAACCGGCATCGACGGCTCCATGGACGATTCGGATTCTAATTAGGTCCTATTAACGCTTCTTGAAGTTGTAAATGACAAGAAATGCGAGCAAAGCGATTGATAAGGGGCCGGCTACATAGAAAAAGAGAACGTCAATTGCGCGTAGAGCGTAATATGCATTATCGCCGGACATTGCTGCATACAATACGTAGCCAAATGCTGGTTGGTTTGCGTACCAGCAGGAGAAGGCCAAGAGCGCTAAAAGTGCTACTACCAGAAGTGCATTCAGGACAAATCGTTTGCTTTTCATCGATCGCTCCTTTCGAGTAGCTCTTATATGTAATTCTACAGCAGTCATTAGTTTTTCAAAGACTTTGGCTGTCCTAAATAACATGCACTTTCGCTGGAGGGTCGCTGTTTGCCGGCCCTCTTTTTTGCACTTGCGCGGTGGGATGGTAATATCGTTACGTTTGAACTGTTTCGATGTGAAACCGAGGAGATTCCCTCTATGAGTGCTGACTACCCGTCAATGACTACGGCCGAGATCCGCTCCAAGTTCCTCAACTTCTTTGAGGAGCGCGGTCTTAAGCTCTATCCTTCTTCGTCTCTTGTTCCCGACGATCCTTCGCTGCTGCTTGCCAACGCCGGCATGAACCAGTTTAAGGAGTACTACCAGGGCAAGAAGACCATGAAGGAGATCGGCGCGATTTCCTGCCAGAAGTGCGTCCGCACCAACGACATCGATTGCATCGGCGAGGACGGCCGTCACCTGTCCTTCTTCGAGATGCTCGGCGACTTCTCTTTTGGCGGCGTCTCCAAGGAGCAGGCTTGCGCCTGGGCCTTTGAGCTCATCACCGAGGAGTTCAAGCTGCCGCTCGACCGCCTGTACTTTACCGTCTTTACCGAGGACGACGAGACCCACGACGTGTGGCGTTCTCTGGGCGTTGCTGAGGACCACATCTCCCGCCTGGGCGAGGACGACAACTTCTGGGCCGCTGGCCCCACCGGTCCCTGCGGTCCGTGCTCCGAGATTTACTTTGACATGGGCGAGGAGGTCGGCTGCGGCAGCCCCGACTGCAAGCCTGGCTGCGACTGCGACCGCTTCCTGGAGTTCTGGAACCTCGTCTTTACCCAGTACGACCGCCAGGAGGACGGCTCCATGCCGGAGCTGCCGCACCGCAACCTCGATACGGGCATGGGCCTGGAGCGCATGGCTGCCATCATGCAGCACAAGACCGCCAACTACGACGGCGATCTGATGCAGCACCTCATCAAGCTGGGCGAGAAGATTAGCGGCAAGACCTATGACGCCGACGATTACTCCGGCGCCAGCCGCTCCCTGCGTATCATCGCCGACCACTCCCGTGCCGTCGACTTTATGATTTCGGATGGCATCCTCCCCGGTAACGAGGGTCGCGAGTACGTCCTTCGCCGCCTGCTCCGTCGTGCCGTGTTCCACGGTCGCCTGCTGGGCATCGAGGGCGCCTTCCTGACCAAGTTCATCGACGAGGTTAACGCTCAGATGGGCGAGGCCTATCCCGATCTGCTCAAGAACGTCGCGCTCGTCAAGGGTATCGTTGCCTCCGAGGAGGAGCGCTTCTCCACGACGCTCGACAACGGTCGCGTCTACCTGGATGAGGCACTGGCAGCGCTTGCCGAGGGCGCTGTGCTTCCGGGCGATGTTGCCTTTAAGCTGCACGACACCTTTGGTTTCCCCATCGACCTAACCGTCGAGATCGCCGGCACCGCTGGCCACGACGTCGACATGGACGGCTTCACCTCCTGCATGGAGGACCAGAAGGCCCGCGCCCGCGCCAATGCCAAGGGCGACGCCTGGGGCAGCTTCAACGACGTGTGGGTTGAGCTTTCCGACAAGGTCGCTGCGACCGAGTTCGACGGCTATGACAACGATGTGATCGAGGGCGCCAAGGTTGTCGCCATCGTGCGCAACGGCGAGTCCGTCGAGTCCGCTGCCGCCGGCGAGGACGTCGAGGTTGTGCTCGACCGCACCCCGTTCTATGCCGAGATGGGTGGTCAGCAGGGCGATGCCGGCAAGCTTTCCGCCGAGGGCTTTGTTCTGACCGTTGCCGACACCAAGAACCACAACGGCCTGTATGCCCACGTCGCGCACGTTGCCGATGGCACGCTGACTGTCGGTGCCGCTGTTACCGCCGCGCTCGACGCCGAGCGCCGTGGTTTCCTGCGCCGCAACCACACCGCCACGCACCTGCTCGACGCCGCCCTTAAGCAGGTCCTGGGCGAGCACGTCTCTCAGGCCGGCTCGCTGGTGACGCCAGAGCACCTGCGCTTTGACTTCACGCACTTCGAGGCCCTGTCCTCCGAGCAGCTCAAGGCTGTCGAGGACCTGGTCAACCAGCAGATCTTCGCTTCCAAGCCGGTCGTGACCCGTGTCATGGGCATCGACGAGGCTAAGGCCGCCGGCGCTGTCGCTCTGTTTGGCGAGAAGTACGGCGATGTCGTCCGCGTCGTCTCCGTGGGCGCCGAGGACCAGCCGTTCTCCCGCGAGCTCTGCGGTGGCACGCACGCTGCCAACACTGCTGAGATTGGCCTGTTCAAGATCATTTCCGAGTCCTCTACGGGCTCGAATGTCCGTCGTATCGAGGCCGTGACCTCTAAGGGTGCTCTCGACTATATGGCCGACCGCCTGGCACTCGTTGACGCCGCTGCTACTGCGCTCAAGTGCCGCGTGGATGAGGTTCCCGCTCGCGTGGAGAACCTACAGGCCGAGCTGCGCGAGACGTCCAATAAGCTCAAGAAGGCTCTGACCGGTGGCTCCTCCGACGCCATCTCCAGCGCCATCGAGGGCGCCGTCGAGCTCGACGGCTATAAGCTCGTTGTCGCTGAGCTCCAGGGCCTTGAGGCTGCCGACCTGCGCAACGTATGGGATACCGTGCACCAGAAGGTCGCCGGCCCTGTCGCTTGTGTCGTCGCCAGCGTGACTGAGAAGGGCACTCCGGCCTTGCTCGCTGCCGGCTCCGATGACGCCGTCAAGGCCGGTTTCCACGCCGGTAACGTGATCAAGCAGATCGCGGGTCTGGTCGACGGTCGCGGTGGCGGTCGTCCCAACATGGCCCAGGCCGGTGGCAAGAACGCTGCCGGCATCGCCGATGCCCTCGCGGCCGCTAAGACCGCGCTCGGCGCCTAAGAATCTAAGAAGTCGCTGTGGTTGCGCTCGCGCTGGACATAGGGGAGACCAGGATTGGCATCGCCGTCTCGAGCCGTGATGGCAAGATGGCGATGCCTGTCAAGGTGCTTCCGGCTGCCGAGGTCACCGGTATGGCCAAGACGTTCCGCTACCTGGTTGAGGACTATGAGCCCGACATCCTGGTGAGCGGACGTCCCCTGACCATGGCCGGTGAGCCCGGCCCTCAGGCCGAGCGCGTTGCCGCTGTGGCGCAAAAGATTGCCGACGAGCTCGATCTTCCGTTGGAGTTTGAGGACGAGCGTCTGTCCTCGCAAGAGGCCAAGCGTATCCTGCGAGAGCAGGGGCTTAACGAAAAGCAGATGAGGGGCAAGATCGACATGATTGCCGCCAGCCTGTTTTTGCAGACGTGGCTCGATCGTAAAAACGAGGAGGTTTCGCATGCCTAGTGCTTCCGATCCGCGCCAGCCGAATCGTACACAGCAGCCGCCGTCGCGCCCTGCCCAGCCTGGCCAGCGTCCGGCACAGCCGACGCAGCGCGCAGCTCAGCCTGCCGCGCACCCGGCGCAGTCCTTCTCTCGTTCGGCCCAACCTGTTCAACGGACGGGTCAGCAGCCTTCTGCTCGTTCGGTTCAGCATTCGGCTTCTCACGCGGCTCAGCAGCCCACTGCTCGTACGGCCCAGCCTGCAGGCGGCACCCGCTTTAAGCAGCAGGCACCTACCCAGCGAACGCAGGCCCCCCAATCGCATTCGCATCACGCTCGTGGTTCGCATGGCGTTGCTCCGGCGACCCGCTCGAGCTACAACACGCATGCTCGTCGCGGTGCTCAAAAGAAAAGCTCCCCGGTGCCTATGATTATCGGTGGCGTTGTTGCCGTGCTTGCGCTTGTCGCGATCGTTTTCTTTGTCGTGCCAGCCGCCAAGGGCTTCTTTGGCGGTGAGGGTGCGAAAGTCGTTGCAGGCCAGCAGGTTACTATCACGATTCCCGATGGTGCCTCGGGTGACAGCATCGCTTCGATTCTCTCCGAGAATCATATCGTCGAAAATCCCAAGGATTATTATGCGGCGGTGAAAAAGCTCAACGCCGATATGTCGCTCAAGCCTGGTGATTATTCGTTCACCACACTCATGGATGCGACCAAGGTTGTTCAGCAGCTCATGGAAGGCCCCAACGCGGGCTCCAATGCGCTGACTATCCCTGAGGGCCTAACGGTCGATCAAGTCGCCGACCGTGTGGCCCAGGCCTACGACAGCATCTCTAAGGAAGACTTCCTCAACCAGGCCAAGGCCTCCAACTACGTTGACGACTATAGCTTCCTTAAGGGCGCCGCCAACGACTCGCTCGAGGGTTTCTTGTTCCCGAAGACCTATTCGCTGGGCGATTCGCCGACGGCCGATGACGTGATTCGCGCTATGCTCGATCAGTTTAAGACCGAGTACAAGTCGCTTGACTTTGCGAGCTGCGAAGCCAACATCAAGGAGCGCTACGGCGTGGAGATGTCCGATTACGACATCGTCAACTTGGCCTCTATCGTTGAGCGCGAGGGCCTCAACGCCGATCAACGTGCGCACGTGGCCTCGGTCTTCTACAACCGCCTTGCCGGCAAGCTCGATGGCCTGCGCTATCTCAATAGCGATGCGACTATGATGTATGTCACCGGTGGCGAGGTTACCGCCGACGACCTGCAGAGCGATAGTCCGTATAACACCTATAAGCATGAGGGCCTGCCGCCCACGCCCATCTGCTCTCCGTCGCTCGAGGCGCTCAAGGCCACCCTTGAGCCGACCGACTCTGATGACCTGTATTTCTACATTACGCAGGACGAGGAGTACTTCTCGCAAACCTACGAAGAGCATCAACAGTCTTGGAATTAGCATGAGGATTTTTAGCCCCAAACGATACGTTGCCTCGGTCGATCGCATCGACCTTGATACCCTGTGGGCCGACGGCAAACGCGCCATTCTGCTCGATCGCGATAACACCCTGGTGCCGCGCGACACCGAGCAGGTTCCCGCCGCGGTTTCCGCTTGGCTCGACGCCGCCCGCGCCAAAGGCTTTAAGCTGTGCATGGTGTCCAACAACTGGCATCGCGACCAGGTCATGAGCTCTGCGCGCGAGCTGGGACTCGAGGCCATCAGCCACGCCATGAAGCCGGCGCCGTTTGCCCTCAAGGCGGGCCTTAAGCGCCTCGGCGCCACAGCCGGCGAGGCCGTGCTGATCGGTGATCAGCTCTACACGGACGTGTGGAGCGGCAACTTCGCCGGCGTCGATACCATCCTGGTAAAGCCGCAGGCGACGCAGGACCTGTGGTATACGCAGATCTTCCGTATCTTTGAGCGCCGGGCCCTGCGCGACCTTCCCTGCGAGGAATAGGTCTCGTCATGTCCCAGCACATCAAACACGGCTGCGACCATATCTTCTTTATCGGCTTTTTGGGCGCGGGCAAGTCGACGCTTGCGCGCAACGTGGGCACCATGTTCAAGCGGCGTTTTATCGATACCGACCGTCTGGTCGTGCGCCGTTGCGGCAAGTCGGTAACCGAGATTTTTGAGACCGAGGGCGAGGATCGTTTTCGCGAGCTCGAGACCTCGGCGCTCCGTTCGCTCCAAAGCGAGCGCAGCCTGTTGGTTTCGTGCGGGGGCGGTATCGTCGAAACGCCGGTGAATATTGAGCTGATGCACGATATGGGTACGTGCGTTTACCTCGAGGGCGACTTCGAGGATTCGATTCGCCAGATTCGTCGGTCCGACACGCGCCCCGATTTTCGCTCTCCCGAGCATGCCGCGCGCCTGTTTGAGCATCGCCGTCCGCTGTATCGCCAGGCCGCCGACCTTACCCTTGATATTCGCAACAAGTCCTTCGAGGACGTTTCCTACCTTTGTGCCGAGATGCTTTTGGAGCGTGGGCTGCTATGATTCGCCGTCAACTGATCAATTTCCAAAACCGCAGCGTCGATGTCCGTGTCGGATTGGGCGCGTTCGAGGAGTTGTCGCGCATGTTTGCCTCGGCTGTGGGCAAGCCTAAGCGCGCGATGGTCGTTTGGAACGACGCCACATCCGAGCGTTTTGGTGAGGTCGTCGAGCATGCGCTGGTCGACGCCGGTTTTGCCGTGTCGCTGCTAGTCCTCGAGGTTTCGCCTGCTGGTGCCACGCCTGTCTCTTATACACATCTGACGCTGCCGACGAT
>UQYA01000025.1 GCA_900545165.1 uncultured Collinsella sp. | reverse complement strand
CCCCGAGATTGCCTGCGCGCGGTCATCGAACTCGATCTTGTAGTCGGTCTTAAAGGGACCGCAGGCAAATCCACCATAGGAAAACGGAAGCGAAAACAGAGCGAGCATGATGCACTCCATGGGTGAGCGCAGGTTTTCTGACAGGTAGGGACACAGGCGCAGCAGCTGTTTGGCCACATTCCCTTTGCATGCCGCAAGGTAATCTGCCAGGCGATCGGGCGTCAGCACCGGCTCGACTTCAAAGTAGCCCACGTCTGCCGGTTGGTCCTTGTCCTTTGCAAGCCTATTCGCAACAGGCGAGGTATAGGGAGGTAGATACTTCCCGCGATCGCTCAGTGAAATCTTGGAACACAGTTCCTGGGCCAGGGCAAACGCCTGGATACAGCCGACCTCGCGAGCGACGGCAACACAAAGGGCCTCGGGAGATAGGCTGTACATCCCCAGTTCCACCTCTAGAATCGAGCCGGCAGGCAACCCGGAGCACACGGACCAGTCCACGCCAGGCATGCGGCGGCGCTGCACCGCAGATCCCACCAGCAAGCACAGATCTTCTTGCACCTCGCCGCTTTTGGCTCCAATTCGAACCAGGTCGGAAAGATAAATATCCTCGGTCGAAGGCGATGACGCACACAGCACGCGGCGCTCCTCCTCGGGCTCAAGGTCCTTCCAGCCGACGTAGCCCATCTGCCGGCGCTCGGCGCGCATCATACGCAACGCCGAGGCGCCCGTCAGGATCACGGAAGCCGCTAGCTGCTCTTTTGTCGGTTTGTCACACTGCCTGATTGTTACCGCCACACGAATCACCCCTACCAAACGCGTGCGATAGCGAGGCCATCAACGGCCGCGGCACCGGCGCGCTTGAGTTCCGCCGAAGCTGCTGCCATCGTCGCACCCGTGGTGATAACGTCGTCGATAAGCAGCAGGCGGCGGCCCCGCACGTCCTCAACGGTCTCGTACATGCCTCGGGCGCGTTCACGGCGTTCTTCACGGCCGAGTTCACGCTGGTCGCCATGACCGTACTTAACGAGGGCGTCGAGTAGCGGAACACCCGACAGCTCGCAAAATGGGCGCGCGATGGCTTCCATATGATCGAAGCCGCGTCGCCGAAACGCCGCCGCCGTCGCGGGCACAAACACCACCGCATCGGCACCGGACAACACACCGCCATAGCGATCGGGTGCCGCGACCTGGGCATGTAAGGCGGTATCGTATAGCAGCTCTGCCAGATACGGCGCCAGGCGTCGCTCGCCCGCGTCTTTGTACGCTTTAATGATCCGCGGCAGCGGATGCGTGTAAACGGCACATGCCAGGCACCGGTCGAGTGCTTCGGCCATCGCCGAGGACGTACCCTCGACCGAGCACTCGGTGCACAGCAAGTCTCCAAACGGGGCGCCGCATCGAGTGCAGCTATGCCGCGGGTCGATGAGCGCGAGCGCGGCCAGGCAGTCTTGGCAAATAAGCGCACCGGCGCGCTCGCAGCCGGCACATCGCGTGGGTGACAACGCCTCAAGCGCCTCGTGCGCCGCCCGCTCGGCAAACGGTAGTAATTCGTCCGCAAACGGTAGGATGCCGGCACCTTGCAGGCATCCCAACACGTTCAAATGTCTCTTCACGACACAACCCTCCCTACGCTCGGTCGCAGGGAGGGTCGTTGATTCAGCGCTATGGTACCCCGACGCGTTTGGGGTCAGGCAGGTTAAATCCGTTTGCGGGCGCTATTCGCCGGTGGGCGGTTGCGGTGCGGACGAGTTTTGGGTCGAGCCCTCGCCACCATCCTGGCGCGGCTTGCGGGAACGGCGACGGCGACGGCGCTTCTGGCCCTGGTCGGCCGAACCCTCGCCACCACGATCTTCGCGCGACTCGCGTTCGTCACGAGCAGCACCGCGCACGGCCTTGGCGGCTGCCCCTCCGCCATCTCCGGGGCGACGACGTGTGACCTTGACCTCGCCATCCGAGACCTGATCGGCCACAGAGGGCACCGAGGGCTTTTGCTGCGTGCCCGAGGAATGGCGACGACGCGGACGCGGGGTGCGCTCGTCATCGTTGCGCTGCTTGCCACCCTTGTCGGCAGGCGCATCGGAACCCGAACCACCCTTGGGGCCGGCACCGGCTTCGCGAGCGGCTGCGGCGCGGAAGGCGTCCTCGCGCTCCTCGCTCGACAAATGGCGGCGGCGACGGCGCGTGGGATTCATGCCACCGCCGCGGTTTTGCTGTTGGGGCTGCTGAGCCTCGCGCTCGCGGGGGGAATTCTTGCCTGCGGGAGCGGCCTCGCCGGCATCGCCCGAACCTGAGCGCTTGCGGCGACGACGTCCACCGGCAGCCTCCTCAACCTCGGGTGCCTCGGCCTTGCCGCGACCCTTACCGCGGCCGCGACCCTCGCCCTGGCTCTGACCCGCACGGGTATCGGCGTCCGCATCGCGACGGCGGCGCTTGGGCATCGTCGTCCCCGCCAGACGGTCGGCGCTCGACAGGCCATCGCCCACGTCGACGCCGTTCTCGCGGTCGAGCTCCATAAGCGCCAGGCGCATCTCGGGCGACTCGATACGCTCGAGCACATCGCGCGTCACGCAGTCGGGGCGGCAGTTGCAGCCCTGCTCGGCGGCCTTCTTTTTGCAGCCCTCAGAGCAGGTCATGTCGGCCAGGTTGACCTTAAAGACTTTGCCGTTCTCCAGGCGCAACACCAGCTGCTCACGCGGCGTGTCATATTCCTGGATGCGCGCCTTGCCAAGCGGCGTATCGATAAGCGTCTTCTTTTTGGGCGCGCGGCTCTTAAAGTCCTTGTACGCCTCGAACTCGTAGCGCAGGCAGCACATCAGGCGACCGCAGACGCCGCTAATCTTGGACGAATTGAGCGGCAGGTCCTGCTCTTTTGCCATGCGAATCGAAACCGGCTCAAACTGTCCGCCAAAGCGCGTGCAGCAGAGCTCCTGGCCGCACTGGGCATAGCCGCCCACCAGGCGGGTCTCGTCGCGCACGCCGATCTGGCGCATGTCGACGCGAATGTGCAGCGTCGAGGACAGGTCCTTGACGAGCTGACGGAAATCGACGCGCTCCTCGGCAGCAAAGTAGAACACAGCCTTCTCGCCGCCAAACAGGTACTCGACGCCGACCGGCTTCATCTCGAGGTCGAGCTCCTTGACCAGACGGCGGAAGTCGACCATGGCCTCGTCACCCTGGATAGCCAGGTCGTCGGCAAGCTGCAGGTCGATGTCGCTCGCCACGCGCAGCACGGGCTTGAGCGGCTGACCGATCTCGTCTTGCGGCACCTCGAAGGGATCGGCTGTGACCAGGCCGATCTCGGTTCCGCGCTCGGTGGAGCAAATGGCATAATCGGCCTCGAGGATATCCAGATCCTGTGGGTCGAACCACAGGTCGCGCGAGGCGTAGGTAAACTTAACGGGTACGACTAACGGCATTTCAGTGCCTTCCTGATATCGAACAGCATGACCTCGATGGCCAGCTGGGGAGTAACGTTTCTGGCGATGTTGCGCTCAGCGGTCGCGACTGCCTCGAGCGCCCGGGTGGCACCCGCAACATTCGTCGCCGCGGCAAGCCGCCCGATCGTGTCGCGCACGTCCTCGTTCACAACGTCTGCCGCCTCATCCTGAAGCGTCAGCAGCACGTCGCGCATGAGCGTCCGTGCGCTCGCCAGCGCTTCCATGATACCCGAACGCTCGCGCGCGTTGAGTTCGCGCTTGTTGCGGTCCTCAAGCTGCTTCAATGCTCCACGCGACAGGTAGTCGGCATTTTGCTCGAGCACCTTTTCCTGCGTGGACTTGACCTCGGCGAGCGGCGCCTTGACGGCGACGATGAGCGACTTGGCGCGACTGAGCACATCGGCCTCGTCGGCGGCGATGAGCGAGTCGATGGCACGGACCATCTGGCGACGGGCGTCCTGGCGCTCGGCGCTCTTGAGGAACTCGATACCACGCGTGGGGCTTCCCGCCACAGCGACGGCCATACGGCAGCGCGCGGGATCCTGGCCGGTGGCGCGGCTCACGGCCTGCGCGGCCACAGTGGGCGAAACCAGCCGAAACGGTACGCACTGGCAGCGGCTCACGATGGTGGGCAGCATCACGTCGGCCGAGGTGCCCAACAGGATGAACATGACACCCTCGGGCGGTTCCTCGAGCGTTTTGAGCAGCGCGTTGGCGGTGTTGGCGCGCAGCTGTTCGGCACGGTCGATGATGTAGACCTTTGCCTTGGCGCGGATGGGTGCCAGGGGCACGTCGTCGAGCAGCTCGCGGGTCTGCGCGATGAGGTAGCCCGTAGCGCTCTCGGGCGTGTAATAGTGCACGTCGGGATGCGTATGACGGGCGACGCGCACGCAGCTGTCGCACGAACCACAGCCGTCCTGCTCGCACAGGAATGCCTGGGCGAGCGCCCATGCGGCGTCGAGCTTACCGGCACCGGGCGCACCCAAGAACAGGTAGGCGTGCGATGCACGGCCGCTTGCGATGGCGTTGGTCAAAAAGTCGCGCACGCGCTGTTGGGTGTCGAGCTTGGCCAGCAGGCTTGCCTGAGCGGGGGCCATGTTACTCGGCCTCCTTGGCAAGCGCGGCGGCGACGGCGTCTTGGGGAATGTCGAGACCGTACGCGCGAACCAGCTCGACCGTCTGCGCGAAGACGTCTGCGATCGACGCAGTGGCGTCGATGAGCTTTACGCGGTCTGGCTCCTCGGCAGCAATGGCACAAAATCCCTGATAGACGCGCTCCTGGAAGGCCATGCCCTTGGCCTCCATGCGATCCGCCGCACCACGGGCTGCCATGCGCAGTGCCGCCTGCTCGGGCGTGATGTGATAGACGAGCGTGAGCGCCGGATGCGCACCGACGACAGCCAGGTTGTTGGCATCGCGCACCATCTGACGGTCAAGGCCATCGGCAAACGCCTGGTAGCAGGTCGTGGAATCGTAGAAACGGTCGCACAGGACCACCTTGCCGGCAGCGAGGGCAGGCGCGATAACCTCGTGCACCAGCTGGGCACGCGCGGCCTCGTAGAGCAGCAGCTCGCAGGTGTCGCCCATCGCCGTATTGGCGGGGTCGAGCAGCAGGGCGCGGATCTTTTCGCTGATGGCGGTGCCGCCCGGCTCGCGCAGGCTCACAACCTGGTAGCCAGCGAGCTCGAGCGCGTGGGCCAGCAGGCGCGCCTGCGTGGACTTGCCGGCGCCGTCGACGCCCTCGAGCGTGATAAAGCTATGTTGAGCGGGCTCAAAAGCCATGGGCGCAGCCCCTTCCTACAAGGCGCGAAAATACAAGTTATAGCAACCAAGCCATGATACCCCAGCGTCCGGCGCACCCCAAATACGACCTGGTCGCTAGGCGGCAGTTAGGGACGTTCCTAAAGTGCCGGCCGAAGAGGAACGTCCTTAACTGCCGACCCTCTAAGTTGCGGTGAAATAGGGACTGAATACGCCTTCTAGCAGCAAATACAATCCCTATTTCACCGCAAGTTAGGAGTGGGCGCGGGCGTTGATGGCGAAGGAAATGTCGCGCTCGAGCGCTAGGGCCTGCTCGCGTTCGAGGTCTTGGGTGAGGATTGCCAGCACGTAAGGGCGCTCGGCGTAGACGATTGCGGCATCGTGCTGAGCATTCGCCAGGCTGCCCGTTTTGTGCGCGACCAAAACGCCGCCGGGAACGCCCTCGACAATACCGCGCGCGTCTTCCTGCGCCAGCAGATATCCGCGCGCTCGCTCGCACAACTCGGGCGTCGCGATTGTCCCCGCCGCCAGTCGCCGCAAAACAGCCGCAGCATCACGGGCGCTCGTATAGTTCTCGCGACCCTGCGCCTGGGCATCGGTGTCCATCATCAGACGAGCGAGCACGGTTTGAGTCAGCCCCAATGCGGCACACGTTTCGTTGACCGTATCCATGCCAAGCCTGCCGATAACAAGGTTCGCTGCCACGTTATCGCTCTGGGCGATCATGGCGTGCAGCAGCTCGTCAATACTGTACGATACACCCACGCCGCGCGACTGAATGTTGCCGCTGCCACCCACGATATCCTGTTGCGTTACCGTTATCTGCTCGTCGAGGGACAGCTCGCCCGCCGTCACGGTCTCGAGCGCACAAGCGAGAATGGGAAGCTTGATGATGCTTGCCGCCACACGTCGCGCGTCCGGCGCCACAGCGACTTCACCATCGAGCGACGCGAACGTTTGAGGATCAAGCGCCACAGCATAGACCGAGGCAGACCCACTATATGGCTCGACAAGGGCTTCGATATCTTGCTGAAGGCCGGCAATCCAAGAAGCCCGGGAGACAGCTTCCGTCTTTTGAGCGGACGGATGATTCGCCTTTTGTTTGGCAGGGACAGCGGAGCCCTCAGCCTCGTTGCGGCGCGCAGCACAACCGCCGAGACTCATCGCCGAGGCAAGCGCTCCGGTCAACATCCCGGCACAAAACACCCGACGCGAGCAATCGCACACAGCGAGGGGCGCATCCCCCGGCGGGAACCGGAACGCCTCCACGTTGCCGCCGCCACCCCAACCTTGCTCGCCGCAGTACACAGACTCACTCCCCACCATCGCATTCTGCCGAGCCGTCGATAAACGGCCGCGCCGGACACCCAGCACGCCGCACTCATTGTGACGCATGCGACAGGGCTTGCGCGGCACGACCATCCTCACATAACCAGTTGGGTCGGTGCGGCCCAACCGCACCTGAACCACCTTATAATCTAGCCAACACATCGAGTGGAAGGAACCATCATGCCCCGGTTTTGTACCCATTGCGGCAAGCTTCTGAATGACGACGAGCGTTTTTGCACCAGCTGCGGAACGCCGGTAACCGATGATGGCCAAGACTCACAAGCACAGGAGGGCATGCAGCCAGCTAACGGCACCACTGCATTCGACGAGGTTTCCGGTAGTGCCGCGGCTGGAGCTCAGCCCCAACCGGCAGACGTGACCGTGCAGTCCGCCCATCAGCCCGCGCCCGCTCCCCAGCCCGAAGTCGGCACGACGCAGCAATGGGCGACGCCAGCCGGCTCCGCGCCGCAGCAGCCCATACCGACCGCCGCTCAGCAGGCCGGCTCCCCCGCTGCTCCCAAGAACAACAATGCGCTGCTCATCGGCATCATCGCCGCGCTAGTCGTCGTGATTATCGCGCTGGTCGTGTTCTTTATGATCAAGCCTTTCGACAAGGGAGTCGATGATACCAAGAGCACGACGATCGAAAAGGTCAAAATCGACCACGATGACGATGACGTCTCCGTTAAGGGCGACCCCAACAAGTTTGACGATGATGACGATGACGCCCACGATGCCGCCGCCATCAGCGAGCAGAACGTCTACGACCGGCTGAGCTCCTACTACAGCAGGCTCTCCGATCTTGACCAGCAGGTTCGCGACTGCGCTACCACGTTTAACACGTATTACCTTAGGGATGACCGCAGCTCGCGCCAATCTGCCAGCGATGCCGCCGAGGCGCTCGAGGATCAGATTAGCGACCTGAAGGACGAGGTCGAGGACCTGAACGTTCCCATCGACTCGCAGAACTACAGCTCGTGGAAAGACATCATCACGCTCTACGACGACCTTGAGAACCGCATCGACGTGATTTGCGATGCCTGGGAAATCAGCCTTGAGTACTCCAGCCCCGCCAACCACAAGGACGAGATCGTGGCGCCGCTGGCGCGCGACAACGTAGCGGGCACCAACGACAACAAATACCGTCTGGACTTTGAGGACCGCTACCCCGGCGCCGCACCCGTCGAAGTGAAGTAGCGCTTTGTCGCTCCCGAGCCGGCAGTTAGGGACGTTCCTAAACTGCCGGCAGAAAAGGACAGTCCTTGCCAACCCGAGCGGCAAACCGGCCAATCGGCAAGGGCTGTCCCCGATCACTAGTCGTTTAAGAACGTCCACGACGACCGGGTGGCAAGGAGTCTCCCCAAGCACCGGCTGGAAAGGAACGTCCCCAGGTGACGGGGGCTTATAGGACAAAATATGTGTCCCGATAGAACATCCGTTTCCATCCATTAATCCAGCCAGAACGGGTACGGGTCCCTGTGGTGGAGGTCCTCCCACACGGCCCTGTCGCCCCATTCCGGCCCTCCGTCCTCGCGCGACGGCGAGGCGGAGTAGACGCTGAACAGGAAGTCGATGTCCGCGTCGGTCGGCATCGTGGCGAGCTTCTCGCGCGCCGTCCTCGCGCCCCCCCCGAGTGCGCGTGGCACCACCAGAACACCGCCTTCACGCGCTTGACCGACGTCAGCCCCCGGTGGTTGCGCAGGACGGCCCTCAGCTGCGAGTTCGCCCCTCCCTCGATCATGTTGTTGGTCGACGGCAGCGGGCCGGCCTTGGCAAGGGCGGGGTCGAGGTAGGTGAACAGCGTCCCCGCCGACACCAGCGACGACAGCGACGAGCGCGCCCGCCTCAGCCTCTCGTGGGTGCAGGCCCTCCTGCCGTCCACCACGGTCCTGTCCTCCAGGAAGTCGGCCCAGAACCCGCACCAGTCGAGGTAACGCTCGACCCAGAGCTCCGCCTGGTGCAGCGTCTCGATGTCCATGAGGTCGCGCGCGACGAGGTAGAGCTCGCGCCCCGCCTGGAGCTTCGGCCGCGTCGTCGTGTAGCGCTTGACCTGCGAGAAGGCGTGGAAGGTGCACCTCTGGACCCTGGTGCGCGGCCAGGTCTCGCGCACGGCCCTGGCGAACCCGCTCCCGCCGTCGGTGACGACCACCTCGGGCGCCGGGATCGGCGCCATAAGGGCCGACCACGCCCTCGAGTTCTCCGACCTCGCCATGTACCAGGAGACCACCCTCTCGCCGCTGCGGCATATGAGCACGACGAGGTCGCGCGCGACCCAGATCCCGTCGACGTAGAGCACGCGGTGGAGCTCGCCGTCGGGGACGGGCATGGGCCAGACCTCCCAGAACTCGGCCGTCCTGCGCCTGAAGGACCGCCCGCCGCCCGGCATCGCCGCCTGGGAGTCCTTGGAGAGGAGCCACCCGAGGAACTCGTCCAGCCTTGTCGCCGTGTCGTCGTACCTCACCGTCGTCGACGCGCCGCAGGCCGTGCACCTCCACCGCTGGGATCCCGATGAGGTCCTGCCGTTGCGCTTGGTCCGACCGCCGCAGTAGGGGCAATAAACGGCCTTCATGGGCACCTCTTCCGAAAGGGTATTTAACGGTTCCGGAAAAGGTTATCTACCTGCGGGAACGATAGGCAACCGGACACACATTCTGTCCGAGCGGTTAAAAGCGGGCACGGAATTTAAACGGCTGGAAAAGGGGCAGCGACCTGCGCCGATGCCCCTAAAGTAGACACACATTTTGTCCTATAAGCCTCATTTATTTGCGAAGAACATCGGCTAGCCGCAGGATTGAAATCATCGACCGATAAGTGAGTTCCACTTTTTCGCCCGCAAGCAGTCGTTTCGAGCCAATCTCATCTAGCCCCACAAGCCGAGAAAACAGCGGGCCGCTCATCGTGCCCTCGTCAATTGATTCCCTTATGGTCTTCAAAACGTCCGTATCATGAAGCGATGCCGAGCTGTAGGGGGCAACACGAGCGGAACTCTCAATTAACGACGAGACAAAAGGATGGAGATGCTTTGGACATAGTCCATCAAACACCACATCCCCATTGTCGTTCGAGCCGACTAGGCGCCAAGTATAATGATCGACCCAGTCATCCCCGTCATATATGGCGTCCATGAGCAACTTCCCGTCTAGAGAGAGAAACCTATTTGGACATCGGGGCGCAAGACCGCAATCCATATCGGGCCTGCAGCAGCTCCAACCCAACGCACCACATAGGTTCCCTTTCGTACATGTGTATCAATCTGCCCCGAAATGCCGGTGAATGCAATTCCAGACCCGTTTGTCGGATAGCAATCGACGTATTTTTGTTTTCCGCTCACAACCTTGTATAGATATATCGTTCCAGCAAAAGAGAAGGGATCGTTCGCAATTTTGTCCGGAAGAACTTGCCACCTCAAAATCCCGCTACCAATATGGTCAAGCTTGACCGTTCCGCCGTCCCCCTGAAAAGTGGCAAGGGGATTTACCCCAGACTGAGAGTCGGCATCGCCCTCCTTAGCAGTTATCAGCAGGCTGCCCGTATAAGACTGCTGAGGCTCACCTTCAGGACAGGCAGCCTCGGCCCAAGAAGGGCCACTCAGGCAGAACAGTCCGAGCAGCATCATTACCAACAATAGATAACCCTTAGTTCTTTTCATCTATATCCCCAACGTCTCTCGACATTTGTATATCGTGACTATTTTAGATCTATATGGCCAATTCGAGCCCTCACCATGGCAACTGTTGCAGCCGGGTTTCTTTTCATTAAAATTTCACTTTGGTAAATCCCCGCCCCTAAGCATTAAACCCGAAGTCCACCGAGTGGGCGAATTCCGGGTCGTGGATAGGCGTGGATTTGGCGCTGATGCGGTCTCAGTCATAGAAAAATCCTCTCCGCCCACAGATAAGCAGACAGAGAGGATGGCACCCGCTGAAATGGATTCGAAATCGAGCGGACTGACCGCCTACTCTTGTTTGGTTCGTTCAATAACCTTTTTGAGAGCCTTTATCAACTTGCAAACGAGATAGATCACCGCAGCGACGATCCCGATCTCAACCAGAACTATTGCCAGGAGGGAAACCTCTCCGCCAATGTTGATCTTGCCCAACACGCCCATATTGAATCACGCTAGATATGTATGCAGCCGAGAGCCATTTATTTCAGCTCCAAGAGTATAAGTCGCAGACGCCATACCGCCTACTCCGGTAAAAAGAAAGCTCCACTTTGTTCGTTTGGAAGAAAAACTCTTACTGAAATTCGATAAGGCACCGCCAACGGAAGATGCTTTATGGCCCCACCACGATGTAATGTTGTAGTTCTTGATTGATATCCAGTACTCAGCATCGAGCACTCCAGTATAGAAGTAAACCTTCCAATTCCCATCAGTAGCGTTGTAGTAGCCGTCCCAAATCGGGGCAACATCAGCTTGCTCTTTCTCTATCCCAAAAACACCTGTAGAGCCATCTGACAGCTCGATAGTACGTTCTTGTTTCGGCCCATCATTCAAATCGAAGCATGCGTCGGCGGGCGTCAAATACTCAGAAGCATTTGCGGAGGGCAATAAAATAAATCCGGTGGCGAAAAATAGGACAACCATTGCTAACAACAACTTGGGCATTTTTTTCATCATGTCCTCCTGTCACGTGTCATATGTAACGACAGCCGCGGTAATTTAATTATCGCCTGGTTCTGACAATTTGTTTTCCGGCACAGCAACTAATCCGCAAAAGGCGCTATTTTGTCCGTTAGCGGTTTCTTTTTTATCAACAGACGACCAGGTTCCGACAACTATGTATCGGGGGCGCTCTTAAACGGCTGGTCGTTGGGCGCACTCTTTCGCCGCCCGGCAGAAAAGGAACGTCCCTAACTGCCGGATAAAAAACGAGCGAGGATCTTGAGGTCCTCGCTCGTTTTTGTTCTAGGTGATGTTTCGACCGTGCGGCTACTTGTCGGCAGCGGTCTTTTTGGCAGTCGACTTCTTCGCAGTTGACTTCTTCGCGGTCGTCTTCTTGGCGGCAGTGGCTTTCTTAGCCGTCGTCTTCTTGGCTGCCGTGGTCTTCTTCGCCGCGCTCGCCTTGGTTGTGGTCTTGCGGCCGCGGGCGGGCTTCTTCTCCTTGGTCGGGCAGTCCATGTTGACGCAGATACGCCACGGGCCGCGCGCCGTGTTGACGACCACGATGGGGGCGCCGCACTCGGGGCAGGTCTCACCCGTCGCCTCGAGCTTGCCGCGTGCCGGCAGCGGATAGCTCACGCCGCAATCGTCATAGTTGGTGCAGCGGATAAAGCGCTTGCCGCTCTTTTCGCTCTTATGCGCGATCAGGTCGCCATGGCGTCCTGCCTCGGCACACACCTTGCACTCGCCCACCTTAAGGTCGGGCTCGTAGTTGGTGGGGCACGTCGGGTTCACGCAAATCTCGAAGGCCTTCTGGCGGAACGGCTGGCACTTGATGCGCGGCGCGCCGCACTCGGGGCACACGGCGGCCTCGCCCTCGAGCGGGCTCACCTTGACGCCACTCGGCACCGGATAGGTCACATCGCAGTCGGGCCAGCCCATACAGCCAATGAAGCTGCCGCGGGTCTTGGCACTCGTCTTCATGACCAGGTCCTTGCCGCACTTGGGGCAGGCACCCACGCGCGCATCGGCCGTGACGGCGTCGCTGATGGCGTCGCCCAGCTCCTGCGTGTGCTTGAGCAGTTCGTCGAGCACACCGGCCAGCAGCGCGCGCGAGTGCGTCACGACATGCTCTTCGGTGTCCTCGCCGCGCTCCACGCGGGTCATGTCGCCGTCGAGCTCGCTGGTCATATCGGGGCTCGTGATGCGCGGGGCAAACTGCGTCAGCGCGTCGATGATGGCGATGCCCAGCTGGCTCGGCTCAACGGGATCATTTTTGAGATAGCGCACGGCATACAGGCGCTCGATGATACTCGCGCGCGTGGACTTGGTGCCCAGCCCGCGCTTCTCCATCTCCTGCACGAGCTTGCCCTGGCTGTAGCGCGCGGGCGGCTCGGTCTGCTTGGCCTCAAGCTTAATGTCGAACACGTCGACCGTGTCGCCCTGCTCCAGCGGCGGCATCTGCTCGTCGCGCTTGAGTCCGTACGGGTAGGCCTCGCGGAACCCCGGGGTCACGAGCACGTCACCCGAAGCCACGAACGGCTCGCCGTTGACGTCAAGCTCGAGCTTGGTGTTCTCGATGGTCGCGGGACCCATGAGCGTCGCCAGGAAGCGACGGGCGATGAGGTCGTAGAGCTTACGCTGGCCGCCGTCGAGCGTGGACGGATCGCCCTCGCCCGTGGGATAGATAGGTGGGTGGTCGGTGGTCTCGACCTTGCCGCGCGTGGGCTTCATGGGGCCGGCGAGCACCTTTTTGCACACGGGCGCCAGCGCCGGGTTGATCTTTGCCAGGTCGCTCACCACGGCGCCCAGATCGAGCGTCGCAGGGTACACGGTATTGTCGACACGCGGGTAGCTGATGAGGCCCGCCATGTAGAGGGACTCGGCGATGCGCATGGTACGCGCAGGCGAGATGCCCTCGGCTGCGGCAGCAGCCTGCAGCGAGGTGGTCGCAAACGGCGTGGGCGGCTGCTGCTTACGCGAGCGCTTGGTCACCGCGGCAACGGTCGCCGTCGCGACACCGTCGACATGGCCGTATGCCGTCTCGGCAGCATCCTTGTCGGTAAAACGCGCCGTCTTGTGCGCGATCTTAAAGCGGTCGTCCTCGGCAGCGCCCTGCGCGGCACCCATGCCGCGAATCTGCCAATAGTCCTCGGGCACAAACGCCATGCGCTCGCGCTCGCGCTCGACCACCAGGGCAAGCGTCGGTGTCTGCACGCGGCCGGCGGAGCGCACGTTGCCAAAGCCGCCAAACTTGGCGAGCGTCAGGTAACGCGTGAGCACCGCACCCCAAATGAGGTCGATGTGCTGACGGCTCTCGCCGGCGTCGGCCAGGTTCTGGTCGAGCGAGACAAGGTTATCGAAGGCCTGCGTGATCTCGGCCTTGGTAAACGAAGAATACTGGGCGCGGGCGACCGGCAAGTCGGGCGCCACCTCGCGCACCTTGTTGAGGGCGTCCGAACCGATCAGCTCGCCCTCGCGATCGAAGTCCGTGGCAATGATGACGCTGTCGGACTTCTTGGCAAGGTTCTTGAGCGAGCGAATGAGCTCTTTCTCGGCCGGCAACTTAATGACAGGCGCCCAGGTGAGATACGGCAGGCTCTCGAGCTTCCAGCCCTTGATTGAGATGCCGTCGGCAAGAAACGGCTTGCGCTTGGTGTCGTAGGGCGGACGTGCCAGGCCATCGGGTATGTCGGCCGGCAGCATCTCGCCGTCCTCGGTGACCGAATACCAACCCAGCTTTTTATCGAACAGCACGCTGTCGCAAAAATCGGGCGCAAGGATGTGACCGGCAAGGCCGATGGTCACGCACTCCTCGCCCTTCCACTCAAAACGGTAGATGGCGGTGTTGTACACCTTGTCCTTTTTAGGCTTACCCGTAGACAGACGCTCGGCGATCTGACGCGCGGCGTCGTTTTTCTCGGCGATGATGAGCTTCAAAAGAGGCTCCTATCTCATGTCTCTGCGGCTACGCCCGCCCGTATGGCGGCCGACTTACGCCCTTGCTTGCTCAATCTGCCCGATGAGCCAATCGCACCAGGCATCCATGCCCTCGCCCTTGCGCGCGCTCACGGCAAACCGCGGCGCCTGCGGATTGAGGTCATCGAGTGTCTTAGTATACCTATCCATGTCAAAATCGAAAGCCGGAGCCACGTCGACCTTGTTGAGCAGCTGTGCGCCGGCGTGTTGGAAGATGCCCGGGTACTTGATGGGTTTGTCGTCGCCCTCGGGCACCGAGAGGATCATGATGGACAGGTTCTCGCCCAGGTCAAAGTCGACTGGGCAGACCAGGTTACCCACGTTTTCGATAAAGATGACGTCAATGTTTTCCAGACCCACCGCCTGGTCGAACGCGTCAACGGCCTCCATGATCATGTTGCCCTCGAGGTGGCACAGGCCGCCCGTGTTGATCTGGATGGCGGGCATGCCGGCTTCCTTCATGGTAATGGCGTCGACATCCGAGGCAATATCGCCCTCGATGACGGCGCAGCGCAGGCCAGCCTTGTCGCGCAGGCGCTCGTTGGTGCCCAGGATCGTGGTGGTCTTGCCCGAGCCGGGGCTCGACAGCACGTTAATCACGTAGGTGTTTGTCTCATGAAATCGCTGACGCAGCTGATCTGCCAGGCGCTCGTTGCGCGACAGAATCGGCGACGCGATATCAATCGTTTTCTCGGCCATATTCGGCACTCCTTACTTCTGCCCCTTTATACCTCGTCCCCAGATGGCTGATGGGCTAATCGTCGGGGGTCTCGATTTCGATACTTGCGATGTCGAGCTCGCGGCCGTGCAGTAGGCGCACATTGGCGCCGCCGCACTGGGGGCAGCGGCAGTGGAAGCGGTCATGATCGAAAACCTCACCGCAGTCCAGACACTCGCTTTGCGGATGGACCTCCTCTACCGCAAGCTCGCAACCTTGCGTGAGCGGGTCCTCGTCACGAAACGTCTCCCACGCAAAGTCAAGCGCCTCGCGCACGACCTCGGTCATATCCCCGATACGAAGCGTTACCAAAACGGCGCGCGAGGCCCCCGCCCCACGCGCCGCGCGAATCACTGTATCGAGTATGCCGTTGACAATGCCAACCTCGTGCATACCGATTTACTCCTCGTCGTCCTCATCGTCCGAGAACAGGTCCAGACGGCTCACAAACAAGCCCTCCTTGCCCTCGCGCGCGGTAATGACCACGCGGGCAATGGCGAGCGAAATCTCGTAGAGCGAGAGCAGGGCACCATACATGAGGCCCAGCGTAACGGGCGAGCCGTCGGGCGTAATCACAGCCGAGCCCACAAGCAGGCCCACGTACACGTAGCGCCAGGCGCCGCGGAAGGCCGCGTAGGACACGATGTGGAAGACGGACAGGTAGAAGATGATGAGCGGCAGCTCAAACGCCACGCCAAAGCCGATCATAAAGAGCAGCTCCATGTTGACGTAGTTCTCCAGGTCGGGCAGCGCCGTGGCGACGGCCGAGGTCTCGCCGATAAGCCACTCAAAGCCCGCCGGGATGATGATGAAATAGCAGAAGATGGCGCCCAGGAAGAACAGCACCGTCGAGGCGAGCACCGTGGGCACGACCCATTTGCGCTCGTTGGGACGCAGTGCCGGCAGGAAAAATGCCAGAATCTGCCAGATGATCATGGGCGTGCACATGACCACGGCCATCTTGATGGCCAGCGAGAAGCGCAGACCAAAGCCGCCGAGCGTGGTGGTGATGTAGAACTTACCGTCCGGCACAAAGGAGCGGATGGGGTCTTCCAGGATGTCGAGCACCACGGGCGTGGCGAAATACAGCACGATGGCGGCGGCAAACACCGACACGACCACGATAGTCAGGCGGCGACGGAGCTCTCCCAGGTGATCGAAGAGCGGCATGCGCGCAGGTCCGATAGGCATTACTCATCGCCTCCCTTCGAGGCGTCGGCGGCAGCGGCGTCGTCCTCGGCCTCGAGCTCGCGGGCGAGCTGGTCGACGACGGCCTTGCGCTTGCGGGGACGACGGGCGTAGAGGTCAGCCGTCGTGGGCTCTGCCGGCTCGGGCTCGGGCTCCGGCTCTGCAGCAGGCTCGGGCTCGACGACAGGCTCGGCGGCAGCGGCAGGCTCGGCACCCTCGGCCTCGGACTCCTCAGCAGTACCCTCGCCCTCGGCGGCAGCCTCACTCGCGGCCTTCTCGGCAGCAAGACGGGCGCGACGCTCGGCAAAGGTCTCCTTCTTGGCGGGCGCTGCCGTCTCGGCGGCATCCTTGTCCGCATCGGAATCGTCATCGACGGCAGTCTTCTTGGGCTTGACCGGTGCCGAAGCGGCCTCACTCACCGGATCGATAATCTCGGACTGAACAACGGCCGTCATCTTTTCCTGCGTCTCGCGGAACTGACGGATGGCACGGCCGATCGTGCGGCCCATCTGTGGGAGCTTATCCGGGCCAAACAGCAAAAAGCCGAAGACCACGATGATCGCGAGCTCACCCTCTCCAATACCAAACACACATACCTCCAAGGCTCGATGTGAGTCGAGCCCGCACCGCGCCATTCGGCCGGAACTCGTCTATTCATTCGGTCAAGTATAGCGCCCGGACGCCAAAACGTCCGAGCGCATCACAAACATATGCCAAACGGCACGCCCTTTTGGGGCAAAGATTATGCAGCGGTGATCGAAATCTCCTGGTCGACACCCAACAGCTGGACCACGCGCATCACCGGGGGCTGCACATTGGTGCAGCTAAAGCGCTTGCCGTGGTCGACCGCGTGGTGCGCGGCGCCCACAAGCACGCCAATGCCCGTCGAGTCGATATAGCTCACCTGGGCAAAGTCGAGCTCAACGGCCTCGGTGGGCTGCTCGAGCGCCAAGTCGATGGCATTACGCAGGCTATCGGCGTTAGAGATATCGATCTCGCCGGTTACCTTAATGGTGTAGAGCTCTGGCGTGGGGTTGGTGGAAATACCCAAATCCATGTATACGCTCCTTTACGTATCGAAAGTGCGGATAGTACGGGAAGCCGCGCGTTAGGCGCGCTCGGCACGCGCAAGCTCGGCAGCGACCAGCTTCACAGCCAGCACCAGCACATCGAGCGCGGCCTCCAGGTCCTCGACCGTGGGATAGCTCGGCGCGATGCGGATGTTGGTGTCGCGCGGGTCCTTGCCATAGGGCCAGGTAGCACCGGCCGGCGTGAGCTTGACGCCCAGGTCGGCGCAAAGCGCGGCGACCTTCTGGGCCGAGCCCTCGGGACCATCGAAGCTTACAAAGTAGCCGCCGCGGGGGTGCGTCCAGGTGGCACAGTCTGTGTCGCCCAAGCCCTCGGTGAGCTTGCGCTCGACGGCCTCAAAGCGCGGACGCAGGAACTCGGCATGCTTTTTCATGTGCTCCTTGACCGCCTCGATGGTGGGAAGGAAGCGTACGTGGCGCAGCTGGTTGAGCTTGTCGGCGCTGATAAGGCCGGCCTTCAGGCGCTTGGAGAACTCCGCGATAACCGCGGGGCTCGCACCGATAAAGCCGATGCCGGCGCCCGGGAAGGTGATCTTGGACGTCGATGCAAAGGCCACCACGCGGTCCTCGGTGCCCGCCGCGCGAGCGAGGTCAAAGATGTTGGCGAGCTCGTCGGTCTCGTCGTACAGGTCGTGCACGCAGTAGGCGTTGTCCCAGAAGATGCGGAAATCGGGCGCGGCCGTGGGCATCTCGACCAGGCGACGCACGGTGTCCTCGCTAAAGGTGATGCCCGTGGGGTTGGAATACTTGGGCACGCACCAGATGCCCTTAATGGAGTCGTCGGCGGCAACCAAGTGCTCGATCTCGTCCATGTCGGGGCCGTTGTCGGTCATCGCGACGGGGACATTCTCGATACCCAAGTCGGCAGTGATGCCAAAGTGGCGGTCGTAGCCGGGAACAGGGCACAGGAACTTGACCTTCTTGCCGTCATGCGCGGCCTCATAAGCCTCCCAAGGTTCGCTACCGCACGAGCCGCAGCGCCAGAATATGCCGGCGATATCGTGCTCGATCAGCAGGCTCGACGAACCCAGTACGAGCGTCTGCTCGGCGGGGCAACCCAGGAACTCCCCCGCCAGCTTGCGTGCCGAGGGAATGCCCTCAAAGCAACCGTAGTTGGAGCAGTCGACGTTGCCGTCGTGCAGATCGGCATCGGCATTGAGGATATCGAGCATGGGTCGAGAGATGTCCACCTGGGAGGGCGACGGCTTGCCGCGGGCCATGTCGAGCGCCAGGCCCTTGGCCTTGACCTCGGCGACCTCGGCTTTGAGCGCCTCGATGGCGGCATCGAGTTCGGTGGTTTCCATCTTCTGGTAGATCGTCTGCATGGGTGCGACCTTTCGCGAAGCGGGACGTTGCAGTTCGTCTAAGTATAGACCGCCACCGCCGCAACGGTATGAAGCCGTGATAGATTAAGTCCATCGCAATAAATTACGAATCGCCGCGCATGCCGGTGTGGGGCGCCCAAGGAGGCACTATGGAGTACGGATCGTTCCAGGCCGAGGAATTCGGCGACCTGCAGCGCCTGGTCGACGGACTGTTTTATGACCGCCGCGCCATCGACCGCCTGGATCTCATCGTGCAGGCCGAGATCTTGGACCTCGCGCCCGACCTCATGGAAATCGTCAACCTTTTGCCGCCCGGCTACTACGACCGCCAATCGCTTTGCGACCAGCTCAACTCCGCCTTGGCCGCCCACGGCTGGGGCGCCGTCTACGGCACCGTGGAATAAACCTAGTCATTTAAGAACGTCCCGAATGACTAAAACGCCGCCTGTGATGGTGTTCACAGGCGGCGTTTTCAAACTTGTATGTGCTCTTACTCGTCCTTGGGCGCAGGGTGTTTGCAGACCACGCTCATGTAGATCATGCCGAGCACGGCAGCGGTGACCGAACCGGCAAGGATGGCGGCCTTGGCAGCCAGAACCTCAAACTGGGCCGTCGGGAAGGCAAGGCCGCTGATGAGAATCGACATGGTAAAGCCGATGCCGCCCAGAATGCCCACACCGGCGATCATGTGCCAGTTGACATTGCGCGGCAGCTCGCAGGCCTTGAGCTTGACCAAGGCAAACGTCATGCCAAAGATACCGATCGGCTTGCCCAGCAGCATGCCAAAGTACACGCCGAGCGTCACCGGGTCGGTGAGTAGCGTGCTCATGTCCACGCCCACTAGGCGAACCTGTGCGTTCACGAACGCAAAGATCGGCAGAATCACAAAGTTGACCGGCGTGGAGATCAGACGCTCCATGCGAATGAGCGGCGGGGTCACGCGGTGCATGACGCGCTCGACCTTGGTAGTCGAGACGGTAAAGTCATGCTGGCCCAGGATGTGTGCCTCGTCATCGTAGCGGTCATCGAGCAGCGGCAGGCACTCGCCCAACCAATCGGTGAGGCTATCGAGCTTGACGCCACACTTGGCCGGGATGGTAAAGGCCAAGATGACGCCAGCAAGCGTAGCATGTACGCCGCTCTTGAACATGCAGAACCACAACAGCAGACCCAGTACCGAATACGGGGCAAGGCGGTAATGTTGCGTCTTGTTGAGCCACACGAGCGCGCAGGTCACAAGCGCGGCGGCGCCCAACCAAAACGGATTGGGGCTCTGACCGTAGAAGATGGCGATGGCGGCGATGGAAATGAGGTCGTCGGCGATGGCGAGCGTCGAGAAGAACACGCGCACGCCGTTGGGCACGCGATTGCCCAAAAGCGACAGCACGCCCAGCGCAAAGGCAATATCGGTTGCCATGGGAATGGCCCAGCCGTTGTGCGCGCCGGCATGGTTAAAGACCAGATAGATGCAGGCGGGAACGACGACGCCGCCCACGGCCGCCAGCATGGGAAGCATAGCCTGGCGCGGGTTTTTGAGCTCGCCGACCGTCATCTCATACTTGAGCTCAATGCCCACCAGCAAAAAGAAAATCGCCATGAGGAAGTCGTTGACGAATAGCTCGACGGTGAGACCGGCCGTAAGGTTGCCCAGACCCACATACAGCGGGGTCTCCAAAAAGTGATGGATGGCTTCGTAGGCATCGGTATTGGCGCAAATGACGGCGGCGATGGCGGCGAAGACCATGACGGCGGCGGAAATCGTGCCGTTCTCGGCGATGCGCTCCCAGATGTCGTGGCGCTCAAAACGCTTGCGCTCACGAACGTTGAACAGCTGCTCAGTTGCTGCCATGGGCGGCTCCTTTCACGGGAAAGCTCCCGTCTTAAAAAAGCACGGCCCGCCCAAGTGGCGGCGCCGCGCTCTAACGTATTACGCTTGCATCTAGCCTACCCTGCACGACAAGCACGCAGGCGTGGCCGAAAAGCGGAACCACAGGTTGAACATTATTTGCTCAACGACACGGGCACGCCTATCCAAGAGACGACGCGGCGCCGCGCACAAAAAACGACCGGAGCGCGGGGTGTCCGCGGTCCGGTCGTGGCGTTTGGTCAACTAAACCTAGCAGACGGCCATGATGGGGGCAGCGACCTGCTTCTTACGGGAGAGGACGCCCGGCATCCAGACGCCGTCGTGCTCGTCGGCAATGCCCAGGCCCTTCTGAGCGGCCTCGGTCTCGCCCTCGAGCAGGACCTGCGAGCCCTCCTCCATGATGTCGGTGATGCACAGGACGATGCCGTCGGCACCCTTCTCGGCGGCGTAGGCGCGCATGGCCTCGCGAATCTCGTCGATCATGCCAAGCGCACGGCTCTTGTCGACAGTCTCGTACTGGCCGATGAGCAGCTTCTTGCCGGCAGGCTCGAACATCTTGATGTCGTTGCCGACCATCTCGGCTGCGGTGAAGGAGCCAGACGGACGGGTGAGGAAGACCTCCATGCCAAACTTGACCGGGTCGACGCCCACCTGCTCGCCGAGCTTGGCGGCGACGGCGCGGTCGACATCGGTGGTGGTGGGGCTCTTGAGCATGAGCGTGTCGGTCATCATGGCCGAGAGCAGCAGCTTGGCCTGGACGTCGGAAAGCTCAACGCCGAGCACGCCGGCGAGCTTGGTGACGATGGTGCAGCTGGAGCCCCAGGGCAGGCAGATGTAGTGCAGCGGGCCGGCGGTCTCGAAGTCGCCGATGCGGTGATGATCGACAACGCCAAAGACCGTGGCGTCCTTAAGGCCGGCGACGGACTGGGCAGACTCGTTGTGGTCGGTGAGGACGACGAGCTGACCAGCCTCGACGGACTCGATCACGCGGGGCTCGGCGATGCCGGCGTCGGCGAGCAGCTTGGCGGACTCTGCCGGAAGCTGACCAAGGGCGCAGGCCTCGTAGGTGTTGCCGGCATACTCAACCTGGTTGAGCAGCTGGGACAGGACGACGGCGCTCATGATGGCGTCGTTATCGGGGTTCTGGTGACCAAAGACAAGAACGTTTGCCATGGATATCCTCCACTTGATATGTGTACTTGGACGTAGCTATGGTAGCACGCCGATGCCGAGCCTTCGCAGACGGAAGGGCCACGGCATATTTTGGGGCGCAGGCACGGGGGCCAAGGCTGTCCCTTTTGCACCATGTTGGTGCAATGTAACCTGTCCTCCTTGCACCAGCTATTTGCCAGCGGCGCGCAGGGCTACGTAGGCGGCGCCGATGATGCCGGCGTCGTTGCCGAGCGAAGCGACCTTAATGGGCGTCTCGCGCGAGGCGGAAAGCGCGTAGCGCTGGAAGTGCTCGCGAACGGCGTCGAGGTAGACATCGGCCGAGGCAGACGCACCGCCGCCGATCAGGAACATCTCGGGGTCGACCACGTTGGCAATAAGCGCCAGGGCACGGCCGAGATAATCGGCCATGGTATCGGCCGCAGCCAGCGCGAGCTTGTCGCCCTCGCGGCAGGCCTGGAACACGTCCTTGGAATCTGAGGGGCCGGTGAGCTCGATGGGCTCGACGCCCGCCTTCTTGCACTCGGCAAGGTAGTTGCTCACCACGCCGGTGGCGCTGGAATACTGCTCCAGGTGGCCATGGCCGCCGCAGCCGCAGGTGCGCTCCTCAGCCGGGTTCAGGCACATGTGGCCAATCTCGCCGCCGGCGCCCACAACGCCCGATACCACGTCGCCGTTGACGATAACGCCGCCGCCCACGCCGGTACCGATGGTGACCATCACCACGTTCTGCACGCCCTTGGCAGAACCGAGCCAGGCCTCGCCCATGGCAGCGGCGTTGGCATCGTTCTCGTACTTAACGACCGCGTCGGGGCAGTGCTTTTGAATGGCGATCCTCAGCTCGGGCAGGTTAATGGCAATGTTGGCCTTGACCTTGGCATCGCCCGATGCCGGGATGGGGCACGGAACGGCCAGGCCAATGCCCGCCACAAAGGCACGCGGAATCCGAGCCTTGGCGACCACCTGGTCGATAGCCTCGGTCACCGCGGCAAAGCCCGCGGCGTCAACGATGGGAGGCGTAGGCACGCTGGCCTTGGCTAGCAGGTTGCCGTCCTCGTCGAACAGGCCCTCCTTAACCGAAGTGCCGCCGACGTCAATGCCGATGTAGTACTGCTTAGGTTCCATGGGAGCCCACCTTTCTCGTTTAAACATTGCCTGTATGGTACCGCTCCCAAGGCAAAAACCTACC
>UQYA01000024.1 GCA_900545165.1 uncultured Collinsella sp. | reverse complement strand
GGCGTCGTCATCGCCGCGCGCCTCAGCCACGGCCTGGCCCAGCATCTGCGTAAACAGGTCGAAGCCCACGCTCGACAGGTTGCCGTGCTGCTCGGCGCCCATAAGCGAGCCGGCACCACGGATCTCCAGGTCGCGCATGGCGATGCGCATACCGCTGCCCAGGTCCTGGAACTCGGAAAGTGCGGTCAGGCGCGCCGTCGCCTCCTCGGTGAGAGGCAGCTCGCCGGGGAACATAAAGTACGCGTAGGCCTGCGTGGCAGAACGGCCCACACGGCCCTTGAGCTGGTAAAGCTGTGCCAGACCCAGGCGCTGCGAGTCCTCGATGATCAGCGTGTTGGCGGTCGCGTTGTCGATGCCGCTCTCCACGATGGTCGTGGCGATGAGCACATCAATCTTTTTGGTCGCGAACTCGATCATCACGTCCTCGACCTCGCGCGGGCTCATCTTGCCGTGCGCCACCCCCACGCGTGCCTCGGGCGCGGCCTCGTGCACGCGCGCCACGGCGTCGTCGATGGTCTTGACGCGGTTGGACACGTAGTACACCTGACCGCCGCGGCCCACCTCCAGGCGAATCGCCGCACTCACCACGTCGGGGTCGTACTCCCCCACGTGCACGATCACGGGACGACGCCCGGTCGGCGGTGTGGTGATCAGGCTCATGTCGCGCACGCCGCTCGTGGCCATCTGCATGGTTCGCGGAATCGGCGTTGCCGAAAGCGTGAGCACGTCAATCTGCTCGCGCAGGTTCTTGAGCTGCTCCTTGTGCTGCACACCAAAGCGCTGCTCCTCGTCAATGATCACCAAGCCTAGGTTCTTGGGGTTCACATCGGCCGAAAGCAGACGATGCGTGCCGATGAGCACGTCGATCGTGCCCTCGGCAAACGCCTTGAGCGCGCGCTTCTGCTGCGCCGGCGTGCGGAAGCGGCTGAGCACCTCGACCTCGAGGCCAAACGGGGCAAAGCGCTCAAAGAAGGTCTCGTAGTGCTGCTGGGCCAGAATGGTTGTGGGGCAGAGCACCATGACCTGACGGCCGGAGTCCACGCACTTAAACGCCGCGCGCAGGGCAACCTCGGTCTTGCCGAAACCCACGTCGCCGCACAGCAGGCGGTCCATAGGCTTGGGCGCCTCCATGTCGGCCTTGATGTCGGCGATAGCCTCCAGCTGGTCACGCGTCTCGTCGTAGGGGAAGCTCTCCTCCATCTCGATCTGCTCGGGCGTATCGGGCGGACAGGCGATACCGGTAATCGACGAGCGGCGTGTATACAGGTCGACCAGGTCAAACGCCAGCTTTTTGGCGTTCTTGCGTGCCTTGTTGGTGGCACGCGTCCAGTCGGCGGTATTGAGCCTGGTCAGGCGCGGCTTGTCGCCGTCGGGGCCAACATAGCGTGTGATGCGGTCGACCTGCTCGAGCGGCACGTAGAGCTTGTCGCCGTCGGCATATTCCAGCAAAAAGTAGTCGCGCTCCTTGCCGCCCACTTCCTGGCGCGCGATCTCGCTAAAGAGCGCGATGCCGTGGGTGGCGTGCACCACGTAATCGCCCGGCTTAAACGGGAACGTGATCTGCGTAATGTCCACCTTGCGGCGGCTGTGCGCGCGGTTGGCGTCCATGCGGGCGTTGAGGTCGGCGATCGAGAACACGGCCAGGTTGGCATCGGGCACCACCACGCCCTGCGGCAAGGCGGCATCGACAAAGGTCACACGTCCGCGCGAAATAGTGGGCACGGCGGCGCCGGCGGCAGCCTGCGCGGCGCCCGCCTCGAGCGAGCGGGCGTTGAGCGCGTCGGCCTTACGCTCGCGAATGGAAGCATGGGCCTCCTGGCGTGCGGCACGGTCGGCGGAATCCGCCGCTGCCACGCGAACGCGGTCGCCGATAGCGCCGACATTTTCGGGCGCCGCGGTCAGCGATTCCTCAAAGGTAATGCCCTCGTCGCCAAAGGTGAGCTCCATCGACTCGCGCGCACCGCGGTCGGAGATGGCAAACACGCAGGCATAGCGCTTGCCCACGACCTCCTGGATGCGCGTCATAAAACGGTTGTCCGAGCCTGCGATGGCCGGCTGCTCAATCTTGAGCTCTGCCGTCACCGCGCCGCCGGCACGAATGAGGCTCACGTAGTTCAGGCGCTGCTGGGCACCAAAATCGAGCTGTTGGGCGCGCACGTACAGACCATCCAGGCGGTCAATCCCTGCCTCGCCGGCACGGGCCTCAATATCCTCGTAGGCGCGCAGGCAGTCGTCGAACAGCGAGCGCGGCTCGGACAGAACCACGAGTGCCTTGCCGCTCACGTGCGCCAACGGGCTTACGGTCTGGCCGTACATCACCGGCAAAAAGCGGTCGAGCTCGGGCGTGACGATGCGCGCATCCACCATCTCGAGCAGCGCCGCCAGCTTGCTGTCGTCCTGGCTGGCACGGTAGAGCGCCACGTGCATGTTGTGGACGGCATCGTCGGTAAGCGCCAGCTCGCGGCAGGGGAAGATCTCGATACTGTCCTCGTTGCCGATGGTTTGGCCCGTGGAGCTCACCATACGGCGGATGCGGTCAATCTCATCGCCGAAAAACTCAATGCGCACGGGCGCCTTTTCCTGCGCGGGAAACACCTCGACGGTGTCACCGTGCACGCGGAACAGACCGGGCGCATCGGCGGCACTGGCATTGGTGTAGCCCATGCCCACCAGGCGCTGCGGCACCTCGTCAAAGGGAATCTCCTCGCCCACCGCAAAGGTCGTGGACTCCCAATAGTGGCTCTCGACCGGCGGCACGCAACGCAGCAGCGCGCGAGCCGAGGCGACCATGATGCAATTGTCTCCGCGCACGATGCGTCCCAGTGCCTCGCAGCGCTGCGCCACCACGGCATCGTCGGGCGCCTGCTCGCGCCACGGATAGTCCTTGCGCTCGGGAAAACGGCACACATGTGCCAGGCCCACGTAGGCGGCAAGGCTGCGCGCGGCGCGATCGGCCGCGTCCTCGCCGCTCACAATGTAGACCGTGGGACGCGGACGGCGCGCAAACTGGGCTGCCGCCATAAGTGTTCGGCCCGATTGCGACACGGCCAGCGTCACGTCCTCGCCAGAATCGAGCCCGGCCTCGACAGTCTGCAAGGCCTCGGCAGTGTAGAGCTGCGCGGCTATACGGTGAATGAGCATGCTGTTCCTCCGGCATCGCAACGCCAAAAGCCCGCCGGGGCAAGCTCGGCGGGTCGTACGTCAAATACATTGTCTGTCATGGTAACGCATGGAGAGGACTCCGGCTCAAGGGCAAACCCAGCCCCGCAAAAAACGCCAGACGAAGATGCGTTCCGCCCTACCCCGCTACGCGCACGCTGGGGCATAAATCTGCCAGCGGACACTCGTCACACTTGGGTTTGCGGGCGTCGCAGATCTCGCGACCGAAGGTGATCCACTGATGGTTAACCGACTCCCAATACTCGTGCGGCAAAATCTTGAGCAGATCCTGCTCGGTCTTGAGCGGCTCCTTGGCATGCGTCTTGGGACTCAGCATCAGGCGGTGCGCAATGCGGTTGACGTGCGTGTCCACCGCAATGCCTTCCACGATGCCATACCCCACGTTGAGCACGATGTTCGCCGTCTTGCGTCCCACGCCCGGCAGCTTCACGAGTTCCTTCATGTCGGCCGGCACCTCGCCGCCATAGTCGGCGACGATCATCTGCGCGGCCTCGACGGCATGTTTGGCTTTGCTCTTGTAGAAGCCGAGTGACTTGATGGTGTCTGCCACGTCAGCCACGCTCGCCCCGGCCATGGCCTCGGGCGTGGGCCACTGGGCAAACAGCTTCGGCGTCACCTTGTTGACCTGCGCGTCGGTCGTTTGCGCCGAGAGCAACACCGCGATCAGCAGGCGGAAGGGATTCTCGTGGTCCAAAAAGCACTCGACCGGGCCATAGCGACGGTTGAGGCGCTCACACACCTCAACGGCGCGCTCGCGTTTGGCGGCATTGGTCTCGCGTGGCATAACGACTCCTCGGCTCAACGGCACAATAAACTTATGGGCACAATTGTCCCACGTCCGAGTCGCTTACGCCTCCAAGAATGCGCCGGTCTGACGGCTCCACAGGCTCGCGTACTCGCCACCCGCCTCGACGAGCTGCGCATGCGTGCCGTCCTCGACGATCTCGCCATCGGCCAGCACCACAATACGGTCGAGCGCCGCCACGGTAGACAGGCGGTGCGCCACCACAATGGAGGTACGTCCACGCATCAGGTTTTCGAGCGCCTCCTGCACCAGCGCCTCGGACTCGCTGTCGAGGGCAGAGGTCGCCTCGTCGAGCACCAGAATCGGCGCGTCGGTTAGGATGGCACGGGCGATGGCCACGCGCTGACGCTGGCCGCCCGAGAGCTTGACGCCGCGCTCGCCCACCATGGTGTCAAAGCCACGAGGCAAGCGGTCGATAAACTCCAGGGCGTTGGCCAGGCGCGCGGCCTCGCGAATCTGCTCATCAGTGGCGTCGGGACGACCGTAGGCAATGTTTTCGCGAATGGAGCGGTGGAACAGCAGCGCCTCCTGCGGCACGTAGGCAACCTGGCGGCGCAGGCTCTGCTGCGTACAGCGCGAGACATCCTGGCCGTCCACGAGCACGCGGCCGCCCTGAACATCGTCCAGGCGCAGCAGCAGCTTGGTGAGCGTCGTCTTACCCGAACCCGATTTGCCCACCAGGCCCACGCGCTGGCCCGCCGCCACATGAAGTGTCAGGTTATCGAACACGCTCTCGCCCGCCGCAGCGTCACGGTACGCAAAACTCAGGTGCTCAAAATCAATCGCGCCCTCGGTCACTTTGAGCTCAGGGGCGTCCGGGTCGTCTGCCACCAAACGTGGCTCGTCCAGCACGCGCGTCATCTCGGCCGCATCGCCCAAAGCGCGGTTGGTGCGCTGCATCATGGAGCTTACGTAGTTCAGGCGCATGGTGAGGTTATAGGTGTAGGTAAAGATCATGACGAGCGAGCCGGCCGAGATGCCAAACCACGCGTTGCCGCCCGCCACGAACACACTCACCACGGCCATGGTGATGACGATAAGGCCCGAGGTCGTAAAGTTGCGCTGCATCATGGCGTGCATCGAGACCGTCTCGGCGTCGCGCGCGGCACGATCGGCGGCGTCGAACAGATCGCGCTCAAAGTCCTCGCGCCCACAGGTCTTGACGGCCAGGATATTCGTGACCGCGTCGGAGAGCACGCCCGAGAGCTTGTTCTGCGCGGCGGACGTCGCGGCCGAAAGCGGCATGATGCGCTTGTACATAAGCCAGACAAACGCGATGTAGACGGCCATGATGCACACCAGGATCACGGTAAACGTCGGCACCACCGGGGCGAGCGCCGCCACCGTGCAGATGACCGAGGTGATGGTGGGGATGAGCGAATACACCGTCACGTCGACCAGCCCCGTATAGCCGCTCATAAAACGGCTCGTCTGGCTCACGAGCGATCCGCCAAAGCGGCTGGTGTGAAATGTCATGGATTGATTGGAGAGCGTGTCGAAGCATAGACGCGCCAGGTGATAGTTGCCTGCAATCTCGAGCTTGTAGACGGTGTAGTCCTGTAACTTGGAGAGGATCTGACCCACCAGGTTAACGAGTACGAGCGCCAGGATATAGGGGCCGAAGACCTCAAACACCTGGTCACCCGCCACGGGACCGGCTTGAACGCGGTCGACAATGAGGGCCATCACATAGGTGTTGGCAAACGTGAGCAAAAAGATGTAGCCCGCCGACGAGAACACCGAGAGAAAGACGATCAACGGCTGCGTGCGCGTGACGTCCCAAAAACGCTTTAGAGTGCGACGCACAGTGGAGCGTTTGAGCGGACTGGTGCTTCTCTGAGACATGGGCTTCCTTTCGCGTCTGATAGGGCGAAACGCCATTGTTTCACATTGGAGCACACTCCAGGCAAGCGCGATGCGAAAAGCAGCGGGGCACCAGCGTTTACGCCGGCGCCCCACCGTCTTGTTGCAATTAGCCTTCGTCTTCTTGGTCTGTGAGAAGGTCCGCGGACGTGAGTCCCAAGATCTCATCGGCTTGGTCGACGTCTTCCAGTGCGTCGATGTCCTTGAGCTTGCGCTCCATGACGTTGGTGCGCGTGGTGATGATGCCCTCGACCGTTTTGCCCGCGGTCTCGATCTGCTGCTGGGCGCGGCGCAGTGCCTTTTGATAGCGCGGCAGCTCGGCCTTGACGGCGGAGAGCACGCGCAGCACGTCGTCGGTACGTTTTTGCAACTTAAACGTCTGATAGCTCATCTGCAGACTGTTGAGGATGGCCGCCATGGTGCTGGGACCGGCAACGTTGACGTGATAGTCGCGGCCCAGGGTCTCGATAAGCCCGGGGCGGCTGACGACCTCGGCGTACAGTCCCTCAAACGGCACGAACATGATGCCAAAGTTGGTCGTTGCCGGCACACTCAGGTACTTTTCGCAGATGTCCTTTGCCTCGCGTTTCACCATCATATCGAGCGTCTTGCGCGCTGCGGCAACGGCCTCCGCATCGCCCGACTCCTGGGCGTCGAGCAGATGCTCGTACGCGTCGCCCGGGAATTTGGAATCGATCGGCAGCAGCACGGGATCGCCCTCGTCTACCGGCAGCTTGACGGCAAACTCAACGCGCTCCGAGGCACCGGGCTTGGTGGCGACGTTTTCCAGATACTGGTCGGGTGTAAGGATGTCCGCCAGAATTGCACCCAGCTGCACCTCGCCCAAAATGCCGCGCGCTTTTACATTGCCCAGCACACGCTTGAGGTCGCCTACGCCGGTGGCGATAGATTGCATATCGCCCAGGCCCTTATACACGGCCTCGAGCTGGTCGCTCACCTGCTTGAACGATGCCGACAGTCGGTCGTTGAGCGTGCGGGAGAGCTTCTCGTCCACCGTCGCGCGCATCTGATCGAGCTGCACGTTGTTGTCTTTGCGGATGGCGCCCAGCTGAGCATCGACCGTCTCGCGCACCTTGTCCAGGCGATGCTCGATGCCCTCGCGATTGGCGCCGAGCTGCTGGGCCGTCTCGCGGCGCAGGTCATCCATCCGGTCACCAGCTTGCGAGAACTCGCGTGCGATGGTCAGGTAACGTTGCTGCTCCACGGCCGCATCGGTCGTCTGCTGCTGCGCGATGGCATTGGCCGTGCGGCGGGTTTCGGCCAGCGCGACGTTCAGGGCATCGAGCGCGTTGTTGGCCTGCTCGAGTGCTGCCAGCGTTTCCGCGCTACTGTCGCCACGCTCCCGCAACTCGGCACGCAGGCTCTTGAGCTGGAGGGCGCAAGCCACAGCAACCCCCACCGCCACCAAGGCGATCACAACAAGCACGATATCAATAGCAGACATAGACTCCGCCCAACAAACTCAATCGGTCATCAATCAAAACCGCGATCAATCTTACCCCGCCACACACACGGATCACTCACTGCCTTGCAGACAAATTTCTCTTAGAGCCGCGGACGCTAAAACGCTAACTCTCCCAGCCGGCGCGGATTGTTGTTATGACATCGCCTAGGCGCTGGCCGAGGGCCGACAGATGTTGGAGCACTTCGCCGGGCGAAGCACCGTTGAGGATGCAGGTGAGCGCATACGACGCCAGAAAGATGGCCGCAAGCCCTAACGGGATGAGCACGATCATCGCCAATGTGCGCAGGCGCTGGCCCACGCGGCGACGACGCGTGCGGCGTTTGTCGAACGCAAGCTCCTGCGCATATGAATCTTGTTGTACGGAATAGTTCTCTGGCGCCGATCCGCCCGCAGGCGAAACCGCAGGCGTGGCATTTTGCGCAGGGGGCTGGGCGGCCACCCCTTGCATTTGCATCTCCATAAGCCGTTGCTGTTGGCGCAACATGCGCTCGGCTTGTTGCTGCGGAGTCTCAAGAAACAGGTCCATGTTGGCCTCCAAAGTCGGAGAATTCGACGCTTACGACCAGCATCCCGCACCGCCATGACCGCGACAACGCAATCGCCGGCAATAGCCACAAAGTTTCTTTTGCTCAAAAGCTGTCGAAAAGCTCAACAACTCCCCTACCAGCACTTTCTCTGAGCTTTTTTCGCCAGCAATCTTTTGGCCTTCCACCCTTACGCCAACTGACCAAAATCTAACCAAAAGCTTGACGGAAATTGTGGAGACCGGGACCCCATACAAAAACGTGCCGCCCCAAAAGGGGCGGCACGCAAACTTCTTATCTGCTTTTCTGTAACGAGCATGCGACGATCCAACGCCGGGGCGCAGGGCGGGGAAACCTTTGCCTCGCGCGACCCTGCGAAGCCGTGAGCGAGAGGGAAAGGTTTCCCCGCCCTGCGCCCCGTGGTCGGTGAGGACCGACTACATGCCCGCGAGACCGCGGGCAGCGGTGGCGCACAGAAACGCCAAGGCTAGAATCACGAGCGAGCCCGCAATATCGGCCACCACGCCCGCAAAGCGACGCTCAAACAACCAGCTCTCAAAGTGCGGGGCGACGTTGCGCCAAACACGCCACAGCAAGATGCCCATACCGATGACGCCCGGGATATTGAGCAGCAGGATCTCGGAGCACAAAAGACCGATCAGGTTGCCGGCGGCAAAGCCCGCATCGCCCTCGCAGTATTTGCGATAAATCATGTACAGCATGTACGCCACAAACGGCTGCAGGCACGCAGAGATAAACGTAACTACCATCGAGGGATCCTGCGAAAAGACCTCGGTGAGTTTATCGACGCTCGTGGCGTCCTTCGAAGCCAAGAACAAACCGATAACCACAAGGGGCACCACGCCCAAAATTACCTCGACCAGAGTAAACAACTTGGCAGTCAAATCCTCACTAGCCGAATTCAAATGAGGCGCCCACTCAAGATGAGCATGCGCCCCAACCTTCTTGTCCTTCTCGACACGATCGGCCTTTTTACCCTCGGCAACCCGACGACCAGGATCCTTGCGAGTTCCCGCCGCAGCAACCCGAGCCCGAGACTTCTTACCCATAACCAACACCTCACAAGAGGAAACGAATAGCCAACGCTACCCAGTGTACCCTCTAAGCAACGTCACCGCCCCAACCGGCCCCCACAAAAACGTGCCGCCCCATAAGGGGCGGCACACAAACTTTTTTATCAGCTTTTCTGTAGCGAGCACGCGACGACCCGAAGCCGGAGCGCAGGGCGGGGAAATACCTTTGCCTCGCGCGACCCTGCGGAGCCGTGAGCGAGAGGGAAAGGTGTTTCCCCGCCCTGCGCCCCGCAGCAGCCAGCGCCAAGCGCTAGTAGTTCACCACCTGCTCCTCAAAGTACGCCTTGGGGTGGTTGCACACCGGGCACACCTCAGGCGCCTCGGCACCAACGTGCAGGTGCCCGCAGTTCAGGCACTTCCACACCTTTACGCCCTCGCGCTCAAACACCTCGCCCGACTCAATGCGCTCGACAAGCTTGTTATAGCGCTCCTCGTGGGCCTTCTCGACAGCACCGACGCCACGGAACTTTGCGGCGATCTCGGTAAAGCCCTCCTCCTCGGCGGTCTTGGCGAACTCGTCGTACATCGTGGTCCACTCGTAGTTCTCGCCCGCGGCGGCGTCACGCAGGTTGTCCAGAGTGCCCGGAACGGCGCCGTCGTGCAGATACTTAAACCACAGCTTGGCGTGCTCGGACTCGTTGCCCGCCGTCTCGGCAAAGATATTCGAGATCTGAACGTAGCCGTCCTTTTTGGCCTTGGATGCATAGTAGCGATACTTGGTGTGTGCCTGGGACTCACCGGCAAAAGCAGTCTCGAGGTTCTTCTTGGTCTGAGAGTTCTCAAAATCCATAGGTGTACTTCCCTTCAACACGTGCCGCCCATAGGCTTTGAGCGACCTTGTCTTTAGGATGCCCTCAAGCCGCGAATTTAAACCTTACAATCCCGTTCTTCAGATTTGAGCGGGCTACACACTCAACCAACGATCGTCCTCGGCTCGGCAAAAGCCCTCGCGCTCCAGGTCAGCCAGAATGCCCGCGATCAAGTCGCACTCGACCGGCCCGCGACCGGCTGCCGCTTCCATCTCGTTGACGCCCACCACGGCATCAGCAAGCGTAATCCCCGCCGGCTGCCCATCGCGCGCTGCCAACAACATACGCACGATATGCGCGCGCTTTTGGCGGCGCGAGCCCTCAAACTTGGACTGCCGACTATAGTTCGCCGATCGCCTGGACGGATTGGGCAGCGTCTTTTTAAGATACGCGCCGTAATCCAGCAACGCGTAATACCACGCGCGCGGCGTGTCGGCATCGTCTTGAGGCGCGGCAAAGGGCGCAATCTCATCCGCCGCCGCACCGGGGGCCGCCGGACAGGCAGCTTGAATCAGCGGCACCAGCTCGCGATCGGGAACGGCCGGCACATCGGGAAAGAAATGATGCAAAAAGACCGTGCGCACGTTGGTCTCCAGATACACGCCCGGAAGATCGAATGCAAACGAACGGATGCCCTGCGCCGTTGCCGGGCCAATGCCGGGCAACGCGACCAGATCGTGCATCTCACGCGGAAACTCCCCATCCCAGTCCTCCACAACGCACTGTGCAGCCCTGTGAAGCGCCAGGGCGCGGCGATTGTAGCCCATCCCCTGCCACGCATCCAAGACATCGGAAGGGGCGGCCTGAGCAAGCGCCCGGACAGTCGGAAAGCGATCGAGCCACGCCGGCATGCGCGTCTCCACGCGCGGCACCTGCGTCTGCTGCAGCATGACCTCGGAAAGCCAGATGATATACGGGTCGCGCGTGCGGCGCCACGGAAGGTCGCGATAACGCAGGACCCCTTCCGAACGAATCATCGAACGAAAGGGGTCCTGAATCATGACAATGCTCCTTATGCGGCGCTATCCTCCCGGCAAGCATACGCGCAAGCGGCGTACTCGGGAAACGCATCGCGGTCGGCGAACTTGGGATCGACAGCCGGAAACTGGCGATGGGCGACGATATCGCCGAGCGAAACGGAATCGAGATAGTCGCGCATCAGCGCCTGGGCTCCGGCCCACAGGGGATGATAGCAGCACGTGCCCATGCGCGCACAGTCGCCATCGGGCGCAGTGCAATCGTTCATAACCATGGGGCCCTGAACGGCCTCTACGACCTGACGGATCGTGACATCGTCGGGGCTCACCTTAAGGCGCATGCCGCCATGAACACCACGCAGGCTCTCCACAATGCCGGCCTGAACCAAGCCGTGCTGAATCGAACGGGCAAACGAATACGGAACATTGACCTCTTCGGCAGCAGTGCGAACAGAAAGCAACCGCTCCGGCTCCTCGGCAAGCATCGCAAGCATGCGAAGGGCATAATCAGTCTTCCTCGATATGTCCATGTTTCCCCTTTCAAGGAATACGAACAGCTCGAACGAGCTCCGGGGCCGAGCTTGTGTCGAGACGCCAAATGACCGCCTGAACAACCAAATTATAAAATGGGTGTTCACTGAATGCCGCACTTGAAGACTAGCTGAATCAGGTACGGCCTAAAGTGCAATTTAGTATAACCGAACCCCCTGCTTCATTGAACAGATGTTGCGCAACAAACCCCCTGTTTGAACACATATATCAGTAGGGGCTGGCTCGCTCGTTGCAAATGCGGTGATTTGGATAAAGAGGCATATAAGATCGAGGGCCTATTAAACGCAAAAAGCCACGTCCGAAGACGTGGCTTTAATTGCGTTGGCGGGAAGTACGGGGCTCGAACCCGCGACCTCCGACGTGACAGGCCGGCGCTCTAACCAAACTGAGCTAACTCCCCAGGCAGTCGTTCGCGTTTGTTTCCGCTCGCGTGCGCTGCGGGGATTAGTATACACAGAAGTCTGTCCGCCGCGCAACAACTTTTTTGAAAAAGTTTTTCGGTCCCTCCGGGAGGGTCTCCGGGGCCGGCTGGCGCGGGTTGAGTTTGCTGCTCTACAGTCCTGCGCAAGACGGAAAGCACATTAAGTGCTTTCCTTTGCGTGCGGAACTCGCGACAAACTCAACCCGCGCCAGCCGGCCCCGGAGACCCTCCCTGCCGTCACTTGCTTCAAAGACTTTGTTCCTCGCCGCTTCCGCGGCTCGAGGTCCCCGTTCTCCTCAGCGGGGTTGTCTAAGATTGTTGTTGAACTTCGGCCTTTGGCTCAAAGAAAAACGGGGGACGCGCTGTGCATCCCCCGTTTTTGTTGCACCTACTCTAGGTCAATAAATTTGATGCTCAGAATCTTGCCGTCCTTGACGAACATTCTGGCCATGGTGGGGCCTCGAGTGCCTCTTGGATAGCTGGCGCTGCCTGGGTTGAGGACCAAGCAGCGACCCACTTGGGCTTCTTTGGTTACGTGGGTGTGACCGTTGATAGCTACGTCCACGGATCCCACCGGGAGGTCTTCACGGTAGTGGGCTACGGCGAACTTGAGGCCTTCGTAGGTAAAGAGCGCCAAGCGGTCCACATCGGGACCATAGTCGCGATAGTAGTCGTTATTGCCCAGCACCGCTCGCACGGGGGCGATGGTGCGCAGATGCTCGTAGTCCATCTCCGACGTAAGGTCGCCGGCATGGATGATCAGGTCTGCGCCCTTAAGCTCGTCCAAGAGCGCAGGCGAAAGATAGCCGTGGGTGTCCGAGATAATGTCGATACGCTTGGCGCTTGCACTGTTCATGGGATCCCTTCCGCAAAAAGATTTGGTGCATTCATGCAAAAAGCCCCACGGCTCCGCAGACGATTTTGGTCTACAGGGCTGCGGGGCCGGTGTACTAGAGGCTCAGGGCCTTTTTGAGCGGTACGACGCGACGGCGCGAAACCGGTACGCGTTCGTCGACGCCCGTAATGCCCAGCTGGATAGCGCCCGAGGGAACCGTCTCGACGTCGGTGACACACGCCAAGTTGACGATATAGCGGCGGTGAACGCGGAAGAAGCCAAAGTCGCAGAGCTTGGCCTCGAACTGTGCCAGCGAGGTCGTGGACAAAAAGCGGTCATCGACCGTATAAATACAGGAGTAATCGTCCTTGGCCATAATAAAGCGAATGTCGTCCACGGGGATGAGGACCTTGCGGCCGCCCTTTTCCACCGGGATGCGCTCGATGGTCACCTTGCTGTCCGTGACAGGCTTGGCGCGTTGCATAACCTTATCGATCGCTCGATCCAGGCGAGCCTCCTCGACCGGCTTCATCAGATAGTCGACGGCATCCACATCAAACGCCTCGACCGCATGATCGCTGTACGCGGTTACGAATACGATCGCCGGCGGATTCTTGAGCTTATGCAGTGCCTCGGCAAGTTGCAGACCCGAAGCGCCAGGCATCGAGATATCGAGGAACACAACATCGACGCGGCTCTCCATAAGCATCTCGATAGCGGAGCGAACGCTCGACGCTTCTGTGATCGTGCCGATCTTGCCCGTCTGCTCGAGCAAGAAGCGAAGTTCCGAACGGGCCGGGGCCTCATCATCCACAATCATCGCACGCAGCATAGGGATAAAACCTTTCGTCAACTAACTACGTCGGGCATCCGCCAACTAGCGTTAAACCCGTAACCTATCATTCTACTCTTGAATGTCGAAGATGCTCTCCGACAAATCGAGATGCAGGAGCACTTTAGCGCCCTTGCCCGGGGCCGATTCGACGCGTGTATAAGAGTGCGGTCCATAAAAGCGATGGATGCGCTCCGAAATATTGTGCATGGCCACACCGGCGCCGCCGCCCTGCGGGGAGCTGGCGTCGGGACGGGCAGAGCGTTCGTCAAACAGTCTGGCAGCGGTGCCTTCGTCCATGCCCACGCCGTTATCGGCGACCACAATCAAAATCGCATCTTCGCCATCCCTGTGGACCGACACGTCGATCCTCAGTGCATCGTCGTCGCCCATACCATGGCGCACGGCATTCTCGACGATTGGCTGGATTACAAATGCCGGCACCAGCGTGTCCTCGACGTCCTCGGACACGTCGAAGGTCGCCAGCACGCGATCCTCGCCAAAGCGCGCCTTCTCAAACGTCAGGTAGCGCTTGGTCTGCGCGACCTCGCGCGACACGGGAATGAGCGAGCCCGAATTGTCGAGCGTGGCGCGATAGAACGAGGAGAACTCGCGCAGCAGCTCGCGGGCGCGCAGCGGATCGGTACGCGTAAACGACGCGATGGTGTTGAGCGTGTTGAACAGGAAGTGCGGGTTGATCTGCGCCTGCAGGGCACGCACCTCGGCACGGGCCGTGAGCTCCTTTTGCACCTCGAGCTCGTGGATGGCGAGCTGCGTGGACAGGATCTCGGCAAAACCCGAGGCAAGCGCGTACTGAGTGCGGTCGACGGCACGCGGAGTCTTGTAGTAGAACTTGAGCGTGCCGACGGTGCGGTCGCCCACCTTGATAGGAGCGATGATACCGGCAGGAACATAGTTGTGCGAGCCATCCGAACCCACCACGTCCACCACACGGTTGAACGACTGGACGATACCGTGCTCGATGACGTAGCGCGTGGCAAGTGTGTGGATGGGCGAATCGGGCAGCAGCTTTTCCTCAAACTCGCCCGCGCAGGCCAGCACGTTGCTCTCGTCGGTGATGGCAACCGTCATGGCACGCGTCTCGGGCAAAATGCGCTGGCACACCAGACGCGCCGACTCCTGCGTCAGACCGCCTTTGATGTCCTCGAGCATGGCAGAGGCCACCGAGAGCGTCTCTTCGGTGTACTGCGAACGCACCGAATCGGGATTGAGCGTCAAATAGATAAAAATGCACAGAAAGATGCACAGCAGTGCGCAGGCGACCACGGTCGCGATCGGCTCGATTCCAGTCGCCAGGGCAAAAATAAAGTACACCAGCACGCAAATGGCGCAGACAACGGCAATCACGCGAAAGATTGATATTGAATTATCGCGCTGGGCGCGGCGGTCGATCATTCAGTCCCCTCCAGGATACTGGTCAGTTGTGCGTCGCGCCAGAGCCCGTCCATGATCTTGGGCCAGAAGCTCTGGAAACGCAGGTAGCTTGCGGCGTTTTGGCGCGCGTAGGTCTTGGCTTCGTCAATACCGTGACGCCAAATGCGCAGGTATCCCTCGTGCTCGCGGGTAAACATGCTGCGGACCATGGCGGTCTTGCGCACGCGGTCGTCGAGCTCGCGCGAAATCCACGGGCCCGGATAGGGCATGAGTGACGCGGCCGTGACGGGAACGAGCTCCTGCTGGTGCGCGGCAAATGTCAGCTTGGCACGCTCGTAGTACCAACGGTACACGTCCTGCATAAAGCGCGGCGAGCGCTTCTCGGACTCGGGCGGCAGGTGACGAACGACCCACTCGTTGTCAAACCACACGTCGTAGCCAAACATGCGCATGTTAAAGAGGTAATCTAGGTCCTCGCCTCGGGTGATAAACGGGTCAAACGCCACACGGGTAAAGGCGCGGGCATGAAGCGCCACAAGGCCGCCGCACACGTAGTTTGAACGAGAGATACGGGTGCCCGAGAGCGCCTTTTTCATCCAGCGATTAAACTCGATGCGTTTGGTCCACCAACGATGGCAAATGCCCACCTTGTCTGTGGGCGCCAACGGCGATCCGTCTCGATCGTAAAAGTAACCGCTCTTAACCAAAATCGGCAGGCCTTGACGCGTCTGCTGGCCCAGTGCATAGGTCGCGCGCTTCATAAAGTCGGCATCGATAACGGTCTCGTCGTCATCCAAAAAGACAACGGCATCGTGGCCGAGCACCGCAGCGCAGGCAAGCCCCATATTGCGAATGGCGCCGTATCCGCGCAGACTCACGCACTCGCCCGAGCCCTTGGGAGCAATCTGCGCCACACGGTCGGCGATACGCGATGCCTGGGTGTTGGTAACCACGGTGACCTTGAGCGTAGGGTGCGCGTCGACGATTTCGTGGACACGCTTCGACACATCAGCCGTGGCCGAGATGGGACAGACCACCAAAAGGATAATCCTCGGAATGTCGCGCACCTGCTCGAGCGAGGCCAGGCAGCGGTCGAGCTCGGGATTGGTGGCGTTGAGCTTCGTCGAGTGGTCATAGACGCCGGGAGCGTTTGCACGGGCATCATCGCCCGCCCAGTATGTTGGAATCACAACCGTGGCGTTCATGCCTTCCCTCCCTGCAACACAAAAACGGGGCGCCGCCAAACACAGGCGACGCCCCGCGACCTAGCTGATTCCATCATACCCACTTGGGCAAATCATTGCTCGCAAGTCGCAATGTTTATTGCGGATAACCCCAAAAGAGTACCGCGGACAGGCACAATAGCCGCTCGCTTCTATGCGGCCCGCTCTGCCGCCTGAGTCATGCGAGACAGGCGGACCAGCAGCACAAAGCCAACGACCAGCAGCACGCCAATGGAAAGGACGCCTAGCGACGGGTTGCCGGTCAGTGAGGTGACGACCGACACTAGGAAGGTGCCCATGACGCTTGCATAACGACCAAAGATGTCAAAGAAGCCGTAGTACTCGTTGGATTTTTCCTTAGGGATAATGCGGCCAAAGTAGCTACGGCTGAGCGCCTGCACGCCGCCCTGGAACAGACCGACCATAATGGCAAGCACCCAGAACTCAAAGGCGGTCTTTAGGAAGAATGCGGCGAACAGCACAATGCCCATGTAGGCGGCGACCGCCACCAGGATCATATTGAGCGTGCCCACGCGTCCGGCGAGCTTGCCGTAGATGATGGCGGACGGAAAGGCCACGAACTGCGTAACGAGCAGCGCCAGCACCAGCTGGGTCGAGTCGATGCCTAAAGCCGAGCCGTAGCTGGTAGCCATGGAAATGACCGTGTGGACGCCATCGATATAGAAGAAGAACGCGATCATGTAGACCAGCACGGTCTTGTTGTGGGCGATCTCGCGCATGGTGTGTCCGACCTCGGAGAACACACCGCCCACGATGTGGCCGATGGTGTCCTCGGGACCGCGCTCGCGACCGTACTTTTGCTTATAGGTGCGAATGAGCGGCAGAGTAAAGATGAGCCACCAGGCACCAGTGATGATAAACGACAGACGCGTTGCCAGCATGGTGGGGACGCCAAGAGCGGGGCCGCCCATGATGAGCGCCAGGCAGATGATGAACGGCACGGTGGAGCCGATGTAGCCCCAGGCATAGCCCGAGCTGGACACGGCGTCCATGCGCTCGTCGGTGGTAATGTCGGGCAGCATGGCGTCGTAGAACGTCATAGAAGAGTTAAGGCCGATGGTGCACAGCACGTACACGGTCAAAAATGCCATAGCGGACATTGGGATAGCCTGCGCCAGGCAAAGCACCAGACCTGTGAGGAAGAAGCCCAAGAAGAACTTGATCTTGTTGCCGGCGTAATCGGCAAGCGCGCCCAGAATGGGCATGAGCATGGCAATGACCAGCGAGGCGATCGTCTGCGCGTTGCCCCAAGCGACCACCAGGTCTGCCGAGGAAGCACCGGTATTGATGGCGTTAAAGTAGATGGGCACCACCGAGGTATTGAGCAACACGAGGGCCGAATTGCCCACATCGTACATAACCCAGTTACGCTCGAGCTTGGTGTATTTCATGGACAGGGCCCTTTCGTATTCGCCCAATATGCAGTTAGTTCATCGTACCCCAATTGTCCAGAAGCGCTGGTAAGGATTCGGCAAAGGGGCTCACACGGACCCTACTCCTCGCGGTCGAACTCCTCGTCGGCGTCGAGTACGCGGCCGCTGTAGTTGATATGGCCGGTCACGGCCTCCATGTCGCCGGTCTCGATAAAGCGGGCGACCATGCACTCGTAATCGACCAGCGCGCGGTCAAAGACCTCGGGGAAACTCTCGTTCGAGACCTCGTCAGTAAAGGGGTTCTTCCATGCCAAGTGGCCCAGGTTGCCGGTACGCTCGGGCAGCTCGGTCGTCACACGGTGCGCAAGGCCGTCGAGCAGCGAATAATCGTGCACCAAGCCCTCGAGCAGGGCAATCGCGCGCGTCTTGGCCGAACCGGCCGGCTCGATAGTGCGGTAGAGCAGCTGCATGTCGGCTACAGCGCCGGCGTACTCCCCCGCCGGGATGTCGATACCGTACACGCGCCCGGCGACGTAGCTCATCAGCACACCGGCCACGCGATTGATGCGGTCGGTGGTGACGATCTCGCCCGCCGGCGGATAATCCTCGACCGTGGCCCCGTCACGTTTAAGCTGCAGCATCAGCACGTCCAGGTCGCTTTCGAGCACGGCGTGAACTTGACTGCCCGAAGCCTCGAGCTCGGGGTCGGACTCAACAATGCCAAACTGCTGCTCGTAGACAAAGGGGTGGGCATTGCGGTCGAGCACATAGTGCGACAGCAGGCCCAGCGCAAAGGCGCGACCCAGGTTGGCATCGCGCGGCTGCAGGTGCGACACGCCGTCGCGCAGGCACGAGAACTGGCGCGACATGCGCGAGCGGTGCATAACCTGAGCAAGCAGCGTGCAGTCGGAGATGCGCGGCGTGAGCATGTGGAAGAAAAACGGGTCGGGACCTTGGTTTCCCAGGATAAAGGCGATGCGCTCCTCGTCGGACGTGATAACGCCCTGCGGAAGACGGTCGATGCTTTCCTCGCCAAACAGATGATGCGTAATGAGCGCGGGCATAATGATCCTTTCGATTTCATTCGATGTCACCCATTATGCCCACCGCACGGTCATGCCAAACCTGCGGCGGTAAACGATGATATGCAGACTGCCTACGCAAGCCCCAAGTGCGATTTGACCTCGGCAGCGCGACGGCGGGACACAGGCACCGTCGAGGTTACGCGATCGAGCCTGAGCTCCATAAGACCCGTGGAACCGATCTCGACATTATGCACGTCTTCCAAATTGACCAGATAACTGCGGTGGACACGGATAAAGCCCTCGGAGGCCAGGCGCCGCTCGAGCGAGGAAATCGACTCATTGGTCAGGTATGTTCCCTCGGCGCAGACGGCGTTGCAAAAATCGGCGCGCGCCTCAAAGTAGCAGACATCCGCCACGGGAATGAACACCTTTTTGCCCCCGCGATCCACCGTCAGGCGCAAAGGCTGGCGCGGAGCATGGACGACACGGCGAGCGCCCAGGGCAGTCTCGATCTTGTCGAGTGCCTTTGACAAGCGGGCATCCTCGACCGGCTTGACGATGTAATCGACAGCATCGAGGTTATAGGCATCGGCCGCATACTCGGCAAATGCCGTCACAAACACCACGACCGGCGGCGTCTTTAGGTTCTGCAGCGTCTCGGCAAGCTCAATTCCCGAGCGACCGGGCATGGTAATGTCTAAAAACAGCACGTCGGGCTTGTTCGACAGAATCGACTCCACGGCTTCGGTGACATTGCCCGCCTCGGCAATCTGACCCACACGCGTATCCTTTTCCAACAGATAGCGTAGCTCAGCCCTAATGGGAGGCTCGTCATCAACCACCAGGATGTTCCAGCCTTCGGACATATGCGCTTCCCCTCTTTTTCTCTCAATCCAACCGCGTGCTACACCGTTAGCGGCGCCGGCTCATGCGGCTCGCCGTTCAACTCAACGATGACCTGCGTTCCCACGCCCTCCTGGGACTTCACGCGCATGCCAGAATCTTCTCCGTAAAAGAAATGGATGCGCTGAAGCACGTTGAAGAGCGCCAGGCCGCAACCTCGCTTGACGGAGCCGTCGGCGGTAATGCTCTCGGGCTCCTCCAGGCGATGTTGCTCAAACAGATGTGCGCAGACCTCTTCGCTCATACCGATGCCATCGTCCTCGACGATGATCTCCAAACCGTCATCGGTCTCGAAAGCCCTAACATGAATAGAAAGCGGCTCGGTCTCGCGCTGCGCGTGCTTGATGCAGTTTTCGAGCAACGGCTGCAAGATAAACGGCGGCACCATGCAATCGCGCACCTCAAAGTCGATATCGACCGAGACGCGCAGACGGCCGTCGCCATAACGAGCCTGCATAAGATTGATATAGCGAGTGCCCTGTTCCACCTCGTGCTCGAGCGTTGTGAGGGTATCGGAATCAGAAAGCGTCTGACGGTAGTAATTGGAAAAGTCAATCAGCAGCGACCTGGCCTTGTCCGGCTCGGTACGTACGAGCGACACGATGGTGCTGATGGTGTTAAACAGAAAATGAGGATCGACCTGCGATTGCAAGGCGCGCAGCTCCACGCGGGCCGTAAGCTCGTCCTGGCGCTCGAGCTCAAAGCTCGCAAGTTGCGTGGAAATGAGGTCGGCAAAGCCCGAGGCAAGCGCCGTCTGGCGCATATCGATGCTGCTCAGACGGGGATAATACAGCTCGAGCGTGCCCACGCAATGCCCGCGCACGGTAAGCGGTGCGACAATACCGGCGCGCAGGCGCGGAAAGTAGCCACCCGTCTCGGTCGAGGCATCGCGCGAGAACGCGCTTTGCTCGCCGCTGTTGATCACGTTGAGCGTAGTCCGCAGTACCACCGGGGTGCCCGCGGGGCATTTTGCCGAGTCCTCGCCCCAGCTCGCCAACACCTGCTTGCCGTCGGTAAAGCAGATGGCAGAGGCGATAGTTTCAGACAGGATGATCTTAGAGGCGCCCAAGGCAGCTTCGGGCGTAAGGCCGCGCGACGTATAGGCGAATATTTTTGAAGCGATGGCGAGCGTGCGGTCGGTTGCGCTCGATGTGAGGTCGTCGGGAACGACAAAGACGTACGAGAAGAAGAAGCACAGCATGACCAAGCCGGCAATGACGACAACGGCCGGAACGGGATTGGGATTATCGGTTAGATCCCAGATGAGCAGCAGGATAAGCAGCGGGACGACAATACCGAGCAAGATGGCTTGAACCACATGCTGAGCGGTACGAAAGACCTTGGTAGAGTTGTAGCTCTTGCCTAGAATCAGCCTATTGAGATCCACCGTCATCTCCTTCTTACTGACGCACCCCATAGCAATAAAGAGGGCCGCAAGCGACCCTCTCCATTGCATTATGCAATCAAATACTGTGTTTTACATCAAGCCATCGATGAACGGTAGCTTAGGCGCTGTACTTGTTTGCCTCGCCGAAGGTGCCGGCCTCGACAATCCAGCCGTCCTTCATGATGACGTCCATGTTGTCAGTGTTGAGCACGTGGATGTCGGCAGCGACGTCACCGTTGACGACCAGCAGGTCGGCGCACTTGCCGGCCTCGATGGAACCGGTCTCGTCCTCGATGTGGCACATCTTGGCACCGTTGAGGGTTGCACAGGTGATGGTCTCGACCGGGGTGAAGCCGATCTTGTCGACGAACTCGTACATCTCCTCGATGGAGCAGGTGCCGTACGGGGTGACGAAGGAGAAGGAGTCGGAGCCGATCGTCATGACGACGCCGCGCTTCTTAGCCTCGCGCAGGCAGTCGTAGTTGCGCTGCAGCTCCTTCTCGACCAGGGTGCCCTCGTACTTGTCGTGCAGCTCGGGGACGTAGACGGGCGGATAGGTGGCGTACCAGGTGGGCAGGAAGGCGATCGTCGGGGTGAAGAAGGTGCCCTGCTCGGCCATGAGGTCCATGGTGCGCTCATCGATATCGAAGCCGTGAATCAGCTGCTCGCAGCCAAAGCGAACGGAATCGTAGGCAGCGGCGTGGTTGTTGTAGCAGTGGCTCCACACGGGGATGCCGACCATCTTGGCCTCTTCAACCACGGCCTGAATCTCCTCGGAGCAGTAGTGCTGGTCGCGGCCGGAGTCCCAGCGCCAGATGCCGCCACCGGTAGCCCAGATCTTGATGGCATCGGGGTTCTCACGCAGGCGACGACGGACGGCCTTGCGCAGATCCCAAGGACCGTCGACCTGATCGCCCCAGGGGTGCGATTCCTTGTTGAGCTCCTGGCTGCAGTGGTGGGAGTCGCCGTGGCCGGCAACGCGGCAGAAGCCAAGGCCGGTGGCCAGAACGCGCGGGCCCTTGAAGACGCCCTTGTCGATGCAGTCACGGATCTGGATACCAAAGCGGCCGATCTCGCAGACGGTGGTGAGGCCGTGGGTGAGGCAGTCGTAGGCCTGCTTGACGGCGACGGCCTGCTTCTCGAGGAGCGGCTGCATGACCCAGTCGGTGTCATCGTCGGTCAAGTTGCCCGAGAAGTGCAGGTGGGTGTCGATCAGGCCGGGAAGGACGGTCTTGCCGGCGGCGTCGATGACCTCAACGCCCTCGGGAAGGTCCTGCATGGCGCCGGCGTACTCGACCTTGCCGTTGTCGTCGACGAGAACGAGGGAGTTCTCGACCGGCTCGGCACCGGTACCGTCGATGAGCTTGCCGCCAACGATTGCATACTTAGTGGACATGGTTCCTCCTTATGGATCCATATAGTGGGCGAGGCCGTGTTGGGTTAAGGCCTCACAAAGCTACCCAAGTGGTGCCGGGTTCGGTGCGCGGGAGAGAGGATTCCGCGCACCCGATCCGCCCCGGCTCGGCGTTACTTTTTGCGGGAATTGGTGAAAGCCATGAGGGCCAGGCCAATAGCCAACCAGCCGATCACGATGCTCCACTCCACCATGTTGAGGGAGGCGGGAGAGAACGGGATCACGAGCAGGCCGATGATGATGGCGCAGGCAGCGATAGCGAGGCCGATGCCAAACTTGCCGCCGGGCACCTCGTAGGGACGAGGCAGGTCGGGCTCGGTGAAGCGCATGCGCAGGCAAGCGAGGGCGACCATGCCGCAGGAGAAGATGAAGGCGAGAGCCGACACGTTGGTCAGAGGAATGAGCATGTTCTTGCCCAGGAACGGACCGATGACGGTGATGACGCCCAGGACGACGCAGGCGAGCTTAGGAGCGCCGGATTTGGGGTCGACCTCGGCGAATTTCTCGGGCAGCTGGCCTTTACGACCCATGGCGAGCATGATGCGGCTCGTGGCGCCGTAGAAGGAGTTCATCGGGCCCATGGGCCCAAGCGTGGCGATGACGAGCATGGCCAGGTACAGAAGCATGT
>UQYA01000023.1 GCA_900545165.1 uncultured Collinsella sp. | reverse complement strand
GCTCGCCGGGCTCATAACCCGGAGGTCGTAGGTTCAAATCCTGCCCCCGCGACCAAGAACTTGCAGCTCGTCGGCCTAGCCGGCGAGCTTTTTTGTTATTTCGGGACCGTGTTTTCGGTCCAATTCTCGGCCTCTCAAACAAAATCTCGATCTGTAACATCTAGACCCGATTTGGGCGGCTAGGTGTTACAGATCGAGATATACCGGTGGGTTGGGTCGTGTTTGTCTAAATCTGTAACACGAGGGACGAATTTTGCCGAGTTGTTGTTATAGATTGAGATTTTCTAGCAGGCGGGTTTGGTTTGTCTCGATCTGTAACAGTAAGACCCAGTTTTGCCGCGTAACTGTTACAGATTGAGACAAACCGACGGGCCGCCCCGCCCATCCCCATCCGCCTGCCGCCACCTGATATTCGCCGATTTCCGTTGTGCCGCTGTGCCTCCATGCCATATCCTCTAGACAACTACGCGGCATCATCGCCGCCGCGCCTACAAGAGAGGAATATCCATGGCCGCACCTGCATCCAAGCTGCTCCAGCCCATTACGGTTGGCCCCCTTGAGCTCAAGAACCGCATTATGTTTCCGCCGCTGACCACCGGCTACGAGGAGCGCGACGGCTCCATTGGCGAGCGCAGCCTGGCTTTTTACGAGCGCTTGGCCCGTGGCGGCGTGAGCTACATCGTCATCGGCGACGTCGCTCCCGTCATGACCGCAAGCCCCACGCCCAAGCTGGCAACCGACGCCCAGATCCCCACGTTTAAGGCGCTGGCCGATGCCGTCCACAAGCACGGCGCCAAGGTCGCGCTGCAGCTGTTCCACCCCGAGTACGATGTGCCCGGTGTCGGCCGCATGGTCATGGGCTCCATGGCTGCCGCCAAGGCCGCGCAGGAGGCCAAGGCCGCCGGCGACGAGGAGACCTTTGCCGCCAAGATGGCCGAGTCCAACGAGATCCGCAACCAGGCCTACGCCAAGCTGCACCACGACATGCAGCACTTTGTGAACGAGGCGAGCGTAGAACAGCTTACCCAGATCAAGGAGGCCATCGCTGCCTCGGCCGCTCGCGCGCAGCAGGCCGGGATCGATGCCATCGAGGTCCACGGCGACCGTCTGGTGGGTTCGCTGTGCTCGGCAATCCTCAACCAGCGCACCGACGAGTACGGTGGCTCGTTCGAGAACCGCGTTCGCTACGCGCTGGAGGTCGTCGCTGCCATTAAGGAGGCCGCGCCGGAGCTGATGGTGGAGTACAAGCTCCCCGTGATCATGGAGAACCCCGACGGCACGCCGCGCGGCAAGGGCGGCCTGCAGCCCGACGAGGCCTGCGAGTTTGCCAAGCTGCTCGAGGACGCGGGCATCGATATGATCCAGGTCGCGCAGGCAAACCACACCGGCAACATGGGCGACACCATTCCGCCCATGGGTGCCATGCCCTACAACTGGACGTTACCCGTGGCCGAGCGCGTCAAGGCCCTGGTCTCCGTGCCGGTGGCCACCGTCGGCCGCGTGGTCTCGGTCGAGGCTGGCGAGAAGATTCTGGAAGACGGCGCGGCCGACATCATCGCCTATGGCCGCTCGCTCATGTGCGATCCCGACATTGCGTTGAAAGCCGCCACGGGCGAACCCATTCGCGAGTGCCTCAACTGCAACAAGGGCTGCGTCGATGCGATTCAAAACCGCAAGTACATCTCGTGCGTGCTTAATGCCGAGAACGGCGACGAGGCGACCATCGCCATCAAGCCGGGTGAGGGCGACAAGAAAATCGCCGTGGTGGGCGGCGGTATTGCCGGCCTGGAGGCCGCGCGCGTGGCGGCCAAGCGCGGCTACGATGTGACCGTCTACGAGGCGAGCGATCATCTGGGCGGCCAGATTGTGCTGGCAGCCGCGCCTCCTCGCAAGAACGAGATCATGCGCTCGGTCGAGTACTACGAGAAAATTCTGCCTGGCCTGGGTGTGAAGGTTGAGCTCAACCACGTCGCTACCGCTGAGGACCTCAACGCCGCCGACGCCGCGATTGTGGCCGTGGGCGCGCACGACGTGGTCATCCCCGTTCCGGGTGCCGACTCGGAGAAGGTCGTCTCGAGCTGGGACGTGCTGGCCGGCAAGGTGGAGCTTACGGGCCGCGTCGCCGTTATCGGCGGTGGCTTGGTGGGCACCGAGACTGCCGAGTACCTGCTGCAGCACGGCTGCGAGGTGACGATCGTCGAGATGCTCGACAAGATTGCCGCGGGCGAGTCCGAGACCATTCTGCCGCTGATTATGGGCGACTTTGCAGAGCACAACGTGGAGCAGCACGTGAAGACCCGCCTGACCGCCATTACCGACGAGGGCGTGGAGGCCATTCGCACCACCGAGGATGGCGCCGAGGAGCCAGTGAAGATCGCCTGCGATTACGTGGTGATGGCCGTGGGTTCCAAGGCCAACGCGTTTGACCTTGATGGCGTGACGGTGCCCGTGACCTGCGTGGGCGACTGCTCGGGCGAGCGCACCGCCGACATTGCAAGCGCCATTCGCACTGCGTATCACGCGGCCAACGAGCTGTAGTTAACATCGCAACGGGGCGGGGCGGTAGCACGGATCCACCTCGCCCGGCTGCGTCCCGGCGAAAACGACCGGGTTGGGTCTGTGAGGGCGGGCCCAACCCGGTTGATCTTTCGCCGGGGTGACTTTTGGCATGGAGAGGTATGGAAATGTCCGCTTGCGCGGACGACCTCTTTTTGAGGAGGGGTCAATATTTAACAGTATTACATCAAAGAGGTAATTAGACACCAATTTTGTCGGTTAAAAACTCTTCTAGTTGCACATACGTGTTACCTGCATAAACAAATGCTAAGGAAATGCTATGGAAATGCGGTATATCGGTGGCAAATATGCAAATTCCTGCGGTGCGATTTGCAATTAACTGCTGCGTGTAAACAGTAAAATGCTACTATCTAACTTGCACGTAAGGTAGCAAATTAGTGTTTATGGCTAAAAAGTAGAAGTGGCAGGTATGTCAGAAGCAGCAAGGACTCGCACACATGCGCCCGAGATTAGGCAGCGCGCCGTCGAGATCCTCCAAGAGGGGGTCGGTCATCGCGCTCTCGCCGCAGAGCTTGGCATCCCCCAGGCCACAGCTCGACAGTGGGCCCGCGCGTATGCCGTGGGTGGCGCCGACGCCGTTCTTAATGCGGGCTCTCACCACCACACGTATTCGTTTGACGTTAAGCTTGCCGTGGTTAAAGATCGCTTGGAAAATGGCCTAACGGTGCGCGAAGCTATGATCAAACATCAGATCCCCAGTGAGTCTTCGGTCAAGGCCTGGTGTCGTCTGTATCGCAATGGCGGCGAGGCCGCTCTGGTTGATAAGCCGCGAGGCCGTAAACCGCGCGTTAAAAAGGCGGAATAGCGAGCGGGATGGTGCGCCCACGGGGGCGCATTTTTCTTGCCGAGACAACTTTTCGGATCGTCGCGTGCCTATCGGGACATCCTCCAAAGTGGCCAATAAACCGCGCGCAGTGCCCGCGCGCCCATCGCTGCGGTAAGGAAACGTCACTCTTCTACTCCAATGCGGACAGACTCCTTGCCCCGAACGTATAAAACTCCCCAGTTGACCGAAAACCCGCCGCCGCCACTCCTCAATTGAGCTATAACGTTAAACAATTGCAGCGTTTTTGCATGGGGGAGCGATGGTATGACGCTACTGTATTTCCTTACCCTGTTTCCGCTGGTACCGGCGCTGGGCATGCTGCTCGCGCGCGGTGACCGAGCTCGCGATGCGGTGGGGCTCATAGGCTCCGGCATTATCATGGCGGTGACAGTTGTAGTCGCCGTCATGTTTTTTGGTACGGGTCCGCAGAGCTTTGAGGTTGCCCCCGGCACCTCGCATGTGCTCTCGATCACCAGCTCCGTCATCGACGTAATTCTGTGCGCCGTCATCCTGTACAACGCGTTCAAATATAGGAACGCGCTTACCGGTGTGCTCGGCGTGGTGCAGCTGGCGGGCTCGATTGCCTTCGCGACCATGACGTTGCCTGCGGCCGAGGCCGTCACCGCAACGCCGCTCTACCTAGACTACATGAGTGTGATCATGGTGCTCGCCGTCGGCATTGTCGGCAGCCTGATCTGCGTGTATGCCTTGGGTTATATGAAGGACTTCCAGGCCCATGGCGAGCACGAGGCTGCGCTGCGCGGGCAGACCGCGCCCGACCGACGTCCGCAGTTCCTGGCGCTTATGTTCCTGTTCCTCTCGGCCATGTTCGTCATCGTGACGAGCGACAACCTGGAGTGGCTGTTCTGCGGCTGGGAAATCACCACCGTGTGCTCGTTCCTTATGATTGGCTATACGCGCACGCCTGAGGCCATCAAAAACGCCTTTACCCAGATCATCCTCAACATGCTGGGCGGCATTGCGTTTTTGGCGGGCCTTATGTTCCTGCACGTCAACGGCATGCCGCTGACCATCTCGGGCATGATCGAGCTTTCCGGCGCCGGAACCGCGCAATCCGCGCTGCTGGTGATGCCGGTCGTTCTGTTGTCGCTCGCCGCACTCACCAAGGCCGCACAGATGCCGTTCCACACGTGGCTGTTGGGTGCCATGGTTGCCCCCACGCCCACGAGCGCCCTGCTGCACTCGTCCACCATGGTCAAGGCCGGCGTGTTCCTGATGGTCAAGCTGAGCCCGCTCTATGCCATCTATCCCGTGACCGGCTTTATGGTCACGAGTGTGGGTGCCATCACGTTTTTGCTCGCTGCCCTCATGGCCATTTCGCAGAGCAACGCCAAACGCGTGCTCGCGTACTCCACCATTTCCAACTTGGGCCTCATCAGTGCCTGCTTGGGCGTCGGCGCACCCGAGGCCGTATGGGCGGCCATCTTCCTAATCCTGTTCCACACGGTAGCCAAGTCGCTGCTGTTCCTGTGCGTGGGCACGGCCGAGCATCATATCGGCAGCCGCAATATCGAGGACATGGACGGTATGTTCAGCCGCATGCCGCACCTGACGCGCCTGATGATGCTGGGCATCATGGGTATGTTTGTGGCGCCGTTTGGCATGCTCGTGTCCAAGTGGGGCGCCCTGGTGGCGTTTGCGCAGACCGGCAACGTGCTCATGATCATGGTGCTGGCCTTTGGCTCGGCCGCGACGTTCTTCTTCTGGGGCAAGTGGCTTGCCAAGCTTTCGGGCGTCGACCCCACGGCTCAAAACGTTGAGGTCAATGTCCATAAGACCGAATGGATGGCCCTCAACACCATCGCCGCGCTGCTGATTCTGTGCTGCGTGGCGTTCCCGGTTATCTCGAGCGGTCTGGTGTCGCCTTACTTGGCCATGGTGTTTGGCCGCGTGCCGTACGTTATTGGCAAGGATGCCATGTATCTGATGGTGGTTATCGTGGCGTTTATCGCCGTGGTGCTGCTGACTTCATTCCGCGTGAGCAATAAACCGCACGTAAACGTATATCTTTCGGGCGTGGGAACCGACAAATATCGCCATTTCCGCGGCTCGATGGGACACGAGGTGAAGGCCGAAAAGCGCAATTGGTACTCGGAGGACGCCCTTGGCGAGAAGCGTATTGGCCCCGCGGGTAGCGTCGTGTGCTGCAGCATTATCTTGTTTGCCCTGCTGTGTTGCGCGTGGATTGGGCCCGAGCGACTTGCCATGAGTGCGCCCTCGGTGCTGCGCGGCAAGTATTTCGAAGGCTCGGGTGTCGTGGGCATATTTATTGGTACCGTGGCGTTTGCCTTGCTGGCGCCGCTTGTGGGCGGCCTGATCGACGGCCTTGACCGCAAGCTGTCCGCCCGCATGCAGGGCCGCGTGGGCCCGCGCCTGCTGCAGCCTTTCTACGACGTTGCCAAGCTGCTGCGCAAGGCCCCCGCCAGCGTAAACACCATGGACGATACCTATATGGCGTGCGCGCTCATCTTCACCGTCGTGGGCGGCGGCATCTTTGTGTCGGGTTCCAACACGCTGTTGTGCGCCTTTATGGTTACGCTCGCCGCGATCTTTGTGGTATTGGCGTCCGCCTCGACGCAAAGCCCGTTTGCCCAGGTTGGCGCCGACCGTGAGCTGCTGCAGGTTATGAGTTACGAGCCCGCCGTTCTGCTGATGAGCGTGGGCCTGTACCTTGCCACCGACAGCTTTGATTCCATCGCCGTGACGGGGCAGTCGGCGCCCATCATCGTGTACAGCGCGCCCATTTTTCTCGCGCTGCTCGCGGTGCTTACCATTAAGCTGCGCAAGTCGCCGTTCGATCTTTCATACTCGCATCACGCGCATCAGGAGATTGTCCAGGGCGTCGCCACCGAGATGAGCGGCGGCACGCTGGCCAAGATGACCCTTATGCACTGGTGCGAGACCGTGCTGTTTTTGATGTGGGTGGGCATGTTCTTTGTCTGGGACAACCCGGTGAGCTGGGTGGTCGCCCTGGTCGTTATGGCCGCGACGTATTTTGTCGAGGTGCTGATCGACAACACCTTCGCGCGCAGCACCTGGCGCAGTTGCTTTAAGCTCGGCTGGGGTGTGGCGCTGGTGTTTGGCCTGCTCAACCTTATGCCCATCCTCGTCGACGTGTTTATTTAGGAGGCGGCATCCATGGATCATAAAATGTCGCGCTCGCCGTGGGTTATTCATTACGACGGCTCGAGCTGCAACGGATGCGATATCGAGGTGCTGGCCTCGCTCACGCCGCTGTTCGATGCGGAGCGCTTTGGCGTGGTCAACACCGGTAACCCCAAGCATGCGGACATCTTTTTGGTGACGGGTTCGGTCAACGCGCAGAATCTGCCCGTCGTGCGCCAGATCTACAACCAGATGCTCGAGCCCAAGTGTGTGGTGGCCTGCGGCATCTGCGCGTGTTCGGGCGGCGTATTCCGCGATGCCTATAACGTGATTGGCGGCGTGGACCGCGCGATTCCCGTGGACGTGTACGCGCCCGGGTGCGCCATTCGCCCCGAGACCGTGATCGATGCCATTGTGGAGGCGTGCGGCATCCTGGACCAGAAGGAGGCCGTGATGCGCGCCGGTGGCGATCCGCTCACCGTGGGCGGTGCCGCTACCTGGGACGGTGGCGTTGAACTGGGCGAAGACGGGTTTGTGGCTGCGGGGACCGGGGCTGGGGCCGTCGTCGATGAGGCGCCTGCCGGGAAGTCCGCCGCGCCCGCCGCTGGTGACACACCTGCTGAGACGCCCGTCGCTGCAAAGGAGGCCGAGTAATGCAAAAGGCTATCTATACCACCGTCGGGATCGACGAGCTCCTGCCGCATGTTCAGGCGCTCAAGGGCGTTGGCGCGCGCTTTGTGCAAATGCACGCCGAGCGCAACGTCGACGACGGCTCGTATCGCTTGGTCTATACGTTTATCAACGTTCGTGCTGCTCAGGAGCATATTGCGCAGGACGGCAGCTATGCGATCGAGAACCTGGTGGTTGAGGGCATCGACCAGTACCAGGAGATTCCGTCCATCAGCTCGTATTACCCCGCGGTGTTCCCGTTTGAAAATGAGACCCACGACTTGTTTGGGCTTGCCATTACCGACATGCAGATTGACTTTAAGGGCTTTTTCTACCAGGTCTCGACCGCTGAACCCATGAGCGTTATCACGCCCGAGGTGAAAGCTGCGCGAGAGAAGGCCATGAAGGTCCGTGCGGCTGCCGAGGCCAAGGCGCGCAAGGCTGCGGCCGAGAAGGCGGCTGCTGCGGCTGCGGGGGAGGGCGCTGCGGGCGCCGGCAATGCCGCGGGCGCCGCTGCCCAGCCCGCTGCGGCTGCCGGCTCCGATGCTCAGCACGATGAGGCCGCTGCCAAGGCGGCGCTCAAGGCCGCCGAGCTGGAGGCAAAGCTTGCTGCCATGGATCCCGAGAAAGCGGCCAAGGTCCGCGCGGCGCTTGCCGCCAAGGCCGCCCGCGACAAGCAGAAAAAGGAGGCGTAAGGTCCATGGCACATCGCTCCGTTATTCCGTTTGGCCCGCAGCACCCGGTGCTGCCCGAGCCGCTTCATCTGGACCTGGTGATCGAGGACGACCGCGTCATCGAGGCAATTCCGCAGATCGGCTTTGTGCACCGCGGACTCGAGAAGCTCACCGAAAAGCGCGATATGCATCAGTTTGGCTACATCGCCGAGCGCATCTGCGGCATCTGCGCCGTGGGCCATAGCTACGGCTATGCCAGCGCCTGCGAGCGCATGCTCGACATCGAGGTGCCCGGCCGCGTGCAGTATATCCGCACCATTTTGCATGAGCTTTCGCGCATCCACTCGCATCTGCTGTGGCTGGGCCTGCTCGCCGACGCCTTTGGCTTCGAGGCGCTGTTCTATCGGTCGTGGACCCTGCGCGAGCAGATTCTCAAGATCTTTGAGAGCACTTGCGGCGGCCGCGTGATTCTGTCGATTAACGAGATCGGCGGCCTTAAGCACGATATCGAGGACTCCGAGCTGGCGGGTATTGTCCAGACGCTCGATGCCATGCGTCCTGACTACGAGACCCTGGTGCATACGTTTTTGGACGACAACAGCTGCGGCGAACGCCTGCATGGCGTGGGCGTGATCAGCAAGAAAGACGCGCTGGAGCTTTCGATGGTCGGTCCGTTTGGGCGCGCCTCGGGCGTGGACTACGACGTGCGCATGTTTGGCGACGGTGCCTATGCGGACCTGGCTGCGTTCGAGCCCATCGTTGCTACCGATGGCGACTGCTATGCCCGCTGCCAGGTGCGTTGTGCCGAGGTCACGCAGGCCATGGACATCATTAAGGAGCTTGTGGGCAAGATTCCGCACGACGGGATCGGCGGGCGCACCAAGCTTACGCCGGCCGACGGCGCACGCGGCGAGGTTGTGATTGAGCAACCGCGCGGCGAGGCGTATTACTATGTGCGCGGCAATGGCACCAAGAACCTGGACCGTTTTCGCGTGCGAACGCCGACGTCGCAAAACCTGGCGGGTCTGACGCATGCGCTGCAGGGCGTGCTCCTTGCCAACGTGCCCATGATTATCCTGACCATCGACCCCTGCATTAGCTGCACGGAAAGGTAGGCGCGGCATGAGTTTGCTGACATTTGCCAAGACGGCCTTGGGCTCTATGGTCAAGCAGCCGGTAACGGTGTGCTATCCGCAGGAGAAGCTCGCGGCGCCCGAGCGTTTGCGCGGACATATCGTTAACGACATGGACGTGTGCATCTGCTGCGGGATGTGCGCGCGTCGTTGCCCGGCGGGCGCGCTCGCGGTCGATCGCAAGGGCGGTACCTGGTCGATCGATCCGTACGCCTGCGTGGTGTGCGGCGAGTGCATCGAGAGCTGCCCCAAACACTGCCTGACTATGGACACCGCCCGCACTCCAGTCGCAGCGGACAAGACTCCCACGGTAGAAACCAAGCCGGAGTAGCGAGGAAATGAGGGCCGGTGGGGCAAAAATGCCCGCCGGTCCTCATTCGCATTCGTTTACCTGCAAAAATCCCGTGTCTCAACTTTGGTGAGACATTTGTCTCACGCTCAAAACCGAATCTGGAACGTGTGTCACCTGCTCAAATGGTGTCTCATTCCGTAACTTTAGGCTGATGCAAGGTCTGAGCCCGCGAGAAGGGAGACGCGATGGGTAAGTACACGAGGGGTCTCTTGGCGGTGATGCTGGCCGTAGTGTTGGTGTTGCCGGCTGCAGCATTTGCCATGCTGCCCGAGGCCAACGCCAGGTCCAGCACCGGAATGGACGGACCGGAAGCGACAAAGGTAGTCGACCACGACACCAGTAACCATTGGAGGTTCTGGGCGGGCGACTATGACGGCAGCAAGGTCACGACGCAAAACGTCGGCCGAATTTGGACGGATAAGACGGTCCAAGCAATCGATGACGGGAAATCGGACTTTTTGACCACGCTTTCGGCGATGTCTTCGACATCCGATACAACGTCGCTGGTTTCCAAGCCGCTCGACATCGTGATGGTGCTCGATGCCTCTGGCTCAATGGATGATTCTATGGGTGGTGGAGATTCTACCAAGCGTATCGTTGCGCTCAAGGATGCTGCCAACCACTTTATCGACACCATTGCCGAGCAAAACAAGAACGTTAAGGACGCGAGCAAGCAGCACCAGGTTGCCATCGTAAAGTTTGCGGGTAAGAAGAGCGATAAGGTCGGTAATGATACATACCGCTCCGACCGCAACACCTACAACTACTCGCAGACGATGCAGAAGTTGACGGCGTGCTCGGGTGATGGCGCAATGAGCCTCAAGAACACGGTTAATTCAATCGAGCCTGCTGGCTCTACTCGTGCCGACTATGGCATGGACCTGGCCAAGGGCATCGCTGGTCGTGAAGACGCCCAGAAGATCGTTGTGTTCTTCACCGATGGCTCTCCTACGAGTTCTAATGGTTTTGAGGCCGAGGTTGCTAAGGATGCCATCAATATCGCCAAGACCATAAAGAGTGGCGGGGCGACCATTTATACCATCGGTATCTTCAACGGTGCGAAGCCGGGCGACGATCCAACAAGCAGCCGCACGAGCAACGAGAATAAATTCATGCATGCCGTGTCGAGTAACTATCCGGATGCCACATCGTCCGTAAGCCATGGCTTTTTTGGAACTGAGGAGTGGAATGTCAATTTCGGCAACCCCGTTGCCGGTGCTAGCTACTACAAGTCGGCGACCAACGCCGCCGAGCTTGATCAGGTCTTTAAGGACATCTCGAGTGCCATTACGTCGGGCAAGGGTTTCCCGACCAAGGTCGAGGGCAACAATCCCAACGGTTCCGGCTACATCACATTCGAGGACGAGCTGGGCGCCTTTATGCAGGTCGATAGCTTTACCGGTGCCGAGTACAACGGCAAGACCTATGGCGCCGCCACCAAGTCGACCGATGGCAATATCGATACCTATACGTTTGATGGCGAGCTCGCTCACCTGGTGATCACGGTCGACCGTGCGGACGAGCAAAACCCTCAGCGCGGTGACATCGTGACGGTCAAGATCCCCGCATCGCTCATTCCGCTGCGCCGCTTTACCGTTGACGAGTCGGCGGGCACGTTCGTGGTTGACTCCACGGATGCCATCTCGCCTATCCGCGTTGCCTATGCATCGAGTGTAAAGGCTATTGCACGCAAAAACCTGTTTACTCCCAATAACGTACCGGGACTGCAGGATTACATCAATGAGCGCAAGGACGCCGATTCCAATACCGTTAGCTTCTACGCCAACAAGTGGACCGGCGACGATGCGGGCGATACGGTCGCGAGTTTTGAGCCTGCTGCTACGAACAGCTACTACTACTTCCAAAAGCTAACGCCCGTCTATACGGACGCAGCTTGCACCAAGCTAGCAACGGAAAAGCCTTCGGGCTCTAAGACCTATTGGTACAAAGATGAGTTTATGGCGCAGAACTCGTCGGGTGCGCCGTACGATGATTCCGTTTCGATCCCGATTAAGGGAAGCGAGCTTGAAAGCTTTGAAGGCGCTTTAGTAAAGGATGGCGACCACTGGTCGATTAAGGCTGGTGCTGCGCGCCTCGCCTTTATCAATCAGCTCCACACCACCAAGGAACGTGTGGGCGGAAACCCGACTGACACCGCACGCGACGTAATCAATCCCCAGTGGAACAACACGAAGGTTGTTTCCGGCGCGACGAAGGTCAATGTTTATCTGGGCAACAACGGCAAGATTAGCTTTACGCTCAATACCACGCCGACAACGTTGGCAACTGCCGACTTTGGCCTGACCAAGGTGCTCGAGGGTCGCGACTGGACGGATGAGGACAAGTTTGAGTTTGGCCTGACGTCTGAGAACAGTGCCCCGATGCCTGCGTCCAAGACTGCGACTGCGACCAAGGGCCATGCGGACATTAGCTTTGGCGAGATTGCCTATGACAAGCCGGGCACGTATGTCTACAAGGTTAGCGAGAAGTATGCCGGAACCACGGTCCATGGCATCGCCTACAGCAAGAACGTTGCAGAGTTCACCGTGACGGTGAAGCCCAACGCAAAGGGCGAGCTCGAGGCTTCCGTGAAGAAGACCTCGGGCGAGGCCGAGTTCAAGAACACCTATACCACCAATCCCGCCGAGTCGAGCGTCACCGATCAGATTACAGTTACCAAGGTCCTGACCGGGCGCGACCTTACGGCCGGCGAGTTCAGCTTTGAGCTGCGCGAGGTTAAGGGCGAGGATTCTGAGCTTATCGAGACCGTTGTGAACGCTGTCGACGGTAAGGTGACGTTCAAGCCCATCAAGTACACCGAGATCGGCCAGCACACCTACACGCTGCACGAGGTTGAGGGCGACGCCGGTGGTATTGCCTACGACAACACGGTCTACACCATCGTGACGACCATTGCCGACAACGGCAAGGGCCAGCTGGTTGCTACGCATGAGCTGGAGGGCGCCGAGGACGTTAAGAGTATCGAGTTCAAGAACGCTTACAATCTGACCCCCAAGAGCTTCAGCGTCACCGATAAGATCGCCGCGACCAAGTCCCTGACCGGTCGCGACCTCAAGGACGGCGAGTTCTCCTTCGAGCTCGTCGAGGGCGACAAGGTCGTCGCCACCGGCACCAACGCCGCCGACGGCAAGATCACGATGGGCGCCGTGAAGTACACCGCGGCCGGCGAACACACCTACACGCTGCGCGAGGCCAAGGGCGGAACCGCCAGCAACGGCATCTCCTACGACGGCAAGACCTATACCATCGTGACCACCATCACCGACAACGGTGACGGTACGCTCGGCGCTGCGCACAAGCTGCAGGGCGCAGAGACCGCCGAGTTTAAGAATTCCTACAACCTGACGCCGTCTAGCTCCAGCGTCACCGACCAGATCGCCGCGACCAAGGTCCTGGACGGCCGCGACCTCAAGGACGGCGAGTTCTCCTTCGAGCTCGTCGAGGGCGAGGGCGAGGACGCCAAGGTCGTCGCCACCGGCACCAACAATGCCGAAGGCAAGATCACGATGAGCGCCGTGAAGTACACCGAGGCCGGAGCACACACCTACACGCTGCGCGAAGCCAAGGGCGGAACCACCAGCAAGGGCATCACCTACAGCGGCGCCAAGTTCACCATCGTGACCACCATCACCGACAACGGCGACGGCACCCTCCACGCCGAGCATGTCCTGAAGGACGCCACGGCTGCAACCTTCGAGAACTCCTACAGCGTGACCCCGCTCGAGACCGAGCTGGACTTTGGTCTGAGCAAGGCTATCGACGGTCGCGACTGGACGGATGCCGACGAGTTCAGCTTTACCATCACCGCTCCCGAGGGCACTCCGCTGCCCGATCCCGCAACCGTGACCGTGAGCAATAAGAACGCGGACGACAACGGCATCGCCGCCATTAAGTACGGCAAGATTCGCTACACGGCTGCCGGAACCTATAAGTACGAGATCCGCGAGAACGCGGGCAACGCGGCGGGCATGACGTATGACTCTCATGTCGCGACCGCCGAGGTGGCTGTGACCGAGGACGGCGAGGGCAACCTGACCGCCAACGTCACCAAGAAGGAAAACGGACGCTTTACCAACACGTACCGCACTGAGCTCGATTACGCCGCGGCCGGTGGCCTCAAGCTCAGCAAGACCCTCTCCGGACGTCCCATGGCCGAGGGCCAGTTCACCTTTACCGTGACGCCTGCCGACGAGGCTTCGGCCAATGCACTCGGCCTGCACGAGGGCGTCAACAACTTCCAGTCCCCTGCAGCGGCAGAGGGAACTGTCGGTTTGATTAACATTCTGGCTGGCAGCAAGGTCAAGTTTACGCAGGCTGACGCCGGCAAGACCTTCAAATACACCGTGGCGGAGAAGAACGACGCCAAGCCCGGCTATACCTACGACGACGCCGAGCGCACCGTGACGATCGCTATCGCCGACGATGGCGCCGGTACGCTTACCGCCACCACGACTGTCTCCGGCGGATCCGAGGGCACGCTGCCCACCGAGTACAAGACCGGTGCCGGCGCGGTCGAGAGTGCCGTAATCCCGTTCGTCAACAGCTACCGCGCATCGACCGATAACCCGGGCGGCGCTCCTGCGCAGATTGTCGCCACCAAGACTCTGGCCGGACGTCCGCTGGCCGACGGCGAGTTCTGCTTCGGCATTGCCTATGCGGGCGAGAAGGATGCCATCGAGGGCACGTGGGCTACCAACGTTAACGGTCAGGTGAGCTTCGGAACGCTGCACTACACGACCGACATGCTCGCCGATCTGGTAAACGCCAAGCGCGCCATCCGCACCGACACGGATGCCAAGCTTGCATGGACCATCAACTATACGGCCTTCGAGTACACATCTCCGCTCGCGGCCAAGGGTATTACCGCGGCGAAGTCGAGCTTTAGCTTTAAGGTTGTCGTTGTCGACAACGGTGACGGCACCTTGACGGCAACGCCCGACTACGGTGGCGCCGAGCCCGTGTTCGAGAACGTCTATGGCGCCGAGGCCGTGGATGCTGCACTCGCCGGCACCAAGAAACTCCAGGCTGCCGAGGGTCTGACCCCGGCCGATATCACGGGTAAGTTCACCTTTACCGTGACCGCCGATGAGGCGGGCGCCCCGATGCCCGAGCGCGCGACCGCAACCAACGACGCGGCCGGCAACGTGGACTTTGGCAAGATCCACTTTACGCTCGAGGACCTCAACCGCGCCCTGGGCGTGACGGACGATGCGGCTGGCGAGGCCGACGCTGACGAGGCCGAAGCTGACGAGGCCGACGCCGGAGATGCGGAGGCCGACGAGGCAGGCGCCGATAAGACCGACGCCGACGCTGACGAGCCCAAGGACGAGCCCGAGCCCGAGCCCGCCGCTACCGCTCCGCGTTCGCACACCTTTACCTATACGGTGGCCGAGTCCGGTAGCGCTCCTGGCGTGACCAACGACGCTAACGCCACGCGCAAGGTTTCCTACGCCGTGACCGATGACGGTGCCGGACATCTGAGCGTCGTGCGCAACGGCGAAGCTGGCGCGGACTTTACGTTCACCAACACGTACAGCGTGGTTCCCACCGATTCCAGCGTGACCGACCAGATCACCGCGATCAAGCGTCTGACCGGACGTGAGCTTGCGGCGGGAGAGTTTACGTTTGAGTTGCTGGAGAACGGCGTGGTCGTTGCCAGCGGCACGAGCGATGCCAATGGCACCGTTACACTGAGCCCGATCCGCTACGAGGTGCCCGGTACCCACACGTACACGCTGCGCGAGGCATGCCCCAATGCGCTCGGTCTGTACAAGGGCGTCTCCTATGACACCGCGACTTACACCGCCGTGACTACCGTCTCCGATAACGGCGACGGCACGCTGAGCGCAACGCACAAGCTCGAGGGGGCCGAGACGGCAGGCTTTATCAACAAATACCACGTCATGCCCACCCAGGTTTCCATCGGTGCCATCAAGGTGCTCGAGGGACGCGAGCTCAAGAAGGACGAGTTTAGCTTTAAGCTCGAGGGCGAGGACATCGAGTCCACCGTTACCAACGATGCCGACGGCAAGATCAACTTCGACAAGTTCGAGTACGACGAGCCCGGTACGTACGTCTATACCATAAGCGAGGTCAAGGGCGACGGGGCCGGTATGACCTACGACAAGTCCGTCTACACCGCGACCGTTAACGTGGTCGATGACGGCGAGGGCAACCTCAAGGCGAGTGTCGCCTTCGCCAAGGACGACGAGAGCGTCGAGGGCATCGTGTTCAACAACACGTACAAGAAGCCCGAAACGCCCAAGCCGCCCAAGTCCGACCCCGGTACACCGCAGAAGACCGTAACGACGGTCGTCAAGACGGTAAAACGCTACCTGCCCACCACGGGTGACCAGCAGGCCGCTGCACTGCTCATGGCATTCGTCATCGCCATGGCCGGCGTCGGAGCCCTGGTCTGGGGTATCCGTAAGCGCTAGGCACGCTGGCAGCGCCCGGGGCCAAAAGGCCCCGGGCGGCCGGCGGGGAGCCAGAACATAGCCCCCACCCCACCCCCAGCCGCCGCGGAGGTATCTCCCTCCTCCGTGGCGGCGCTTTTGTGCGTAGGCGAGAAGGGTTCGCCACGAAACCGGCCCATCTACTACGTTTAGCCCCTTACCCCCCAACCGTGCCAAAAAACGCGAAAACAAAACCGCAGGTAGAACGCCTGTGGTTTTGTTCAAAACGAAGGTATGGTCAGGGGTATCGAGTCGAACGTAGTAGATGGGCCGATTTCGTGGCGAGCGGTTCCGGCTGATCCCTTGGGGACGGAGGAAAACGGATCATTTTGGTCCCGCGAGGCTTGCGGAGACACTTGACGTGGCCGCCCGAACAAAACTATGCCAGATTACGGGGCTGAGTCACGAGTCCCCAACCATGCCGATATTCGTGAAAATAAAACCGCAGGTAGACGAGCCGTCATTTTGCGGAAAACACGGGTATGGATGGGGGTTCTGAGTTTAGCCCCGTAAACCGGCATAGTTTTGAAATGGCATTAAATCGATAACAGCTATTTTGCTCTGCCGGAGCGGTTAGCCGTTGGGTAATTACCCACGCAGGTAGGCAATGGCGATTTGCGTACGGTTGCGCAGGCCCATTTTGGCCAGGATCGAGCTGATGTGGTTGCGCACCGTGCCTTCGCCCATATAGGCGGTGGCGGCAATCTCCTTGTTGTCGAGGCCGCGGGCGATGAGCTCGGCGACTTCGAACTCGCGGTCGGTCAGGCTGACAAAGGCCACGGGCCGGCGAGTCGTGCCGGCCTCGACGCCCGCCCCATCAAAGTTGATATCCTCGATCGCCTTACCCTCGAGCACGCGTTTGCCGTCCATGACCTGCGTCAACGCCGGCGGAATGGTGGCGACATCGGTTTTGATCAGATAGCCGCGGGCGCCCAGTTTGAGCGCCGACACAATGTACTCGTCATCCGAGAATGTCGTCAGAAACACCACCCGCGCCGCAGGGTTGTGCTCAAGGATCTCGCGTGCCGCCGAAAGGCCGTCGCGCTCCGGCATCTGGATGTCGAGCAGCGCGATATCGGGTGCGTGCTCGGCGTAGAGCGCCACCGCGTCGTTGCCGTTGGCACCGGTGCCCACCACTTCGATCTGCGGCTGGGCGCCCAGGATAATCTTGAGCGAATCGACCACCAAGCGGTCGTCGTCGACAACGATGAGCCTCATCGGTCCTCATCTCCTTGCTGTTTGGGAACGGTGGCAAACACGCGCCAACCGGGGGATCCGGCACGCGGGCCGGCAGTGAAGGTGCCGCCAAACGCCTCGATGCGCTCGCGCATGGAGGCGAGCCCCATGCCCTCCGCGGCGCCGCGGCCGCTTGCTTGGACCCCGCCCACGCCATCGTCGGTAACGATGAGCTGGTAAAACGATGGATGCTCCATGCACCGTACGGTGACGGTCTGGGCGCAAGCGTGGCGCATGGTATTGGAGAGCGCCTCGCGCAGGACCGCTGCAAAGCAGTTGGCGACGTTTGCGGGCGCATGTTCGGCCATAACTTCAAGCTCAATCTGCGGACCGCCGTCCGAGCGCGCGCCTTCAATAATGCGTTCGAGCTGCACGGAAAGGTCGACAGCGTTGTCGTTGAGCGCGTGGACGCTGGCGCGTACAAGCTGGAGCGCCTCGTCAACCGTGCGTTTGACGTCGGCGAAATCGGCGGCGACGCCGGGCTCGTCGGCGTGAACCAAGCGCAGGGCTTCGGTCTGCAGTGAGGCGCGCGTGAGCTGGTGTCCGACGTTATCGTGGATCTCGCGCGCGATACGGGCGCGTTCGGCGAGCGTCGCGAGCTCGACTTCGTAGTCCTGGCGATCGGCAAGATCGCGGTTGCGCGCCTCGAGCGCGAGGGCTCGTTCCTGCAGCTCGTCGCGGGTGCGGCGCATGCGCTGCTGCTCGCGCTCCAGCTGGGCGGTACGTAGCGATAGCAAAGTGGCGGCAACCGAAAGGATGACGGTCAGCAGAAGCGTTCGGGCGGTGAGCGCGTCGGTGCAAAGGTCCGCGACGAGCGCAAAGGTAAAAGCGGAGACAATGCCCAGCGCGACCCAGACGTGCTCACGGCGCACCCGCCGCGCAATGTCATAGAGAGCGAGAGGCGCAAACGGCACAAACGGCGGCACAAAGACAGCCGCGATGATGTAAGCGCAGCTCGCGGCCTCGCTTGTGCGGCGGACGCGGTTTCCCTGTGCGACTTCGGCCAGCGAGGTGGCAATAACGCCAAGGCAAAACGCCGCGACCAGGCGAGCGTCCACAGCAAGACCCATGGCGGCCGCAATACAGCACGCCAAAACGATTGATTTGTCGAAAAGCCTGTTCATACGGGTATTGTACGCGAAGCCGCGCGTGGTGGAGGGGCCGCCTGCGCAACCGTGACATTCCTCCCGCGCGGCAAATCGGCGTCGATCGCTCGCGCGAGCGGGGGTTTCGCCTCTGCCCCCTCGCACTCGTGACAAAGCTCACTGGCGCGCGCCGGCGGCTCCTGCGATGATGCAATCGTACCGGGCCGCAATCAACGGAAGGGCCGTCTCATGACAGATATCGTCCACGTCGAAAACCTCGTCAAGCGCTACGACGATCTTATCGCGCTCGACCACTTTAACCTGAGCATCGCCCCCGGCGAGATCTTTGGCCTGCTGGGCCCCAACGGCTCGGGCAAGACTACGTCCATCAACTGCATTCTGCAGCTGCTTGCCTACGACAAAGGCACCATCGAGCTGTTCGGTGAACCCATGACGCCCACGCGTTACGACCTCAAGCGCCGCATCGGCGTGGTTCCGCAGCAAGTGGCGGTGTTCGACGAACTCACCGTGCGCGAGAACATCGACTATTTCTGCAGCCTTTACGTCAACGACCGCAAACGCCGTCGCACGCTGGTCGACGAGGCGATTGAATTTGTCGGCCTAGGCGACTTTGCCAAGTTCCGCCCCGGCAAGCTCTCGGGCGGCCTGGCGCGTCGCCTCAACATCGCCTGCGGCATCGCGCACAAGCCCGAACTCATCTTTTTTGACGAGCCCACGGTGGCGGTCGACCCACAGAGCCGCAACGCCATCCTGGAGGGCATCTGCCGCCTGCGCGACGAAGGGGCTACGGTGGTGTATACCAGCCATTACATGGAGGAAGTCGAGCAGATCTGCAGCCGCATCATGATCATGGACGGCGGCCGCGTGCTGGCGCAGGGCACCAACGACGAGCTCAAACGCATGATTCAGATGGGCGAGCGCGTGACCGTCGAGGTGGGCGCCGTCGAGCTCGCCACAGTCGAGCGGCTGCGCGCCCTCGAGCACGTGCTCAGCGTCGAGCTGTCCGGCGGCGAACTCGTCTGCACCTGCGAGGCGAGCCCGCACAACCTGGTGGACATCCTCGACACACTGCGCGCTGCCGACGTGGCGCTCGGCCGCGTGTGGAGCGAGCCGCCGACCCTCAACGACGTGTTCCTCGAGATCACCGGCCGCGAGCTGCGCGACTAGGGGGCGGCCATGTTCAACACCATTATCATTACGGTCAAGACGCTGCTGCGCCGGCCGAGCACGTGGGTTTGGGGCGCGGTCTTTCCCGTCGCGCTTTCCACGATGTTCATGTTTATGTTTGCGAACCTCAGCTCCGACGGCAAGATCGACCCGGTGCCGGTGGCCGTCGTGGCGGACGAGGCCTGGGACGCCTCGACCTTTAAGGATGTGGCGACGTCACTTGCCAAGGCAGGCGACGACCAGCTGCTCGAGATCCACGAGTACGACGACGCGGCTGCTGCGAACCGTGCACTCAAGGCCGGCGAGGTCGCGGGCATCTATACGGTTGACGACGCGGGCACGCCCAAACTCACGTTGCTTTCGAGCTATGACAGCTCGCGTGCATCATCGGTGCTCACCGACCGCAGCATTCTGGAGACGGTGGCAAGCTCGTATACGCAAAATGCCGAGCTCATGTCCCAGATTGCCCAGGACAACCCGGCGGCGCTCGCCGACCCGGAGGCGGTTGCGCGCGCCCTGTCGCTCGAGGGTGGCACCCGCCGCGTAAGCCTGACACGCGCCACGCCCGATGGCACGGTCATCTACTACTACGCGCTCTTTGGCCTGGTCGCGATGATGTCTGCCGAGTTTGCCGCCTTGAACGTCGTCGATCTGCAGCCCAATCTGTCGGGCCTTGGTGCGCGTCGCTGTGTGGGCGGTCTTTCCAAGACGGCGTCGCTGGCCGGTATCTTTGTGGGCTCGTGGCTGGTCTCCTTCGCCTCGATGACGATTGCGATTGGCTACGTGCGTCTGGTCGTGGGCGTCGACTTTGGCGGGCGCGAGGGGCTGTGTTTGGTGGGTGCCGCCGCTTCCGCGCTTGCCGCCACGGGCCTGGGGCTCTTTGTGGGCACGCTTCCCGTTAAGGGCGGCAAGGCGTCCAAGTCGGGCATCCTTACGGGCTTTGCCACCGCGTGCGCCCTGTTCGCTGGACTCTACGGCGAGCCGGCGATGGCGCTTGCCGACGACGTCGCCCGCGCCTGCCCGGCCGAGTGTTGGCTCAACCCCGTCAAGCTTGTCTGCGACATGTTCAACCGCCTGTATTTCTTTGAGAACCTGGGTCCTTTTGCCGTTCGCGCCGGCGCGCTGGTCCTTATGGCGCTGCTGTTCGTTGCCGCCGCCACGCTGATTTTTGGAAGGAGCCGCTATGAGCACCTTTAAGACTGCGCTTCGCATGGCGCTCGCACACCCGCTCTATCTGCTCATCTACACGGTGTTTATTTCGCTGTTGGGCGTGTTTATCGCGGCATCGGTGAGCTGGAACTCGTCGCAGCTCACCGAGTACAAGCCCTACGACACCAACGTGATCGTGGTCGACCGCGACGACAGCGACCTTTCGCGTGCGCTTACCAAGCATCTGGGTTCGCGCTTTGAGCTGGTCACGGGCGTCGGCGACGGCACCTACGACCTCGCGGACGCGCTCTCCAAGAGCAACAGCGCCAAGGGCAGCGCCGACTGCGTGTTCTTTATCCCGGAGGGGTTTGAGGACGACCTCGTTGCAGCCGCCCGAGCGGGGAAGTCCCTGCCCAAGCTCGATGTGACCTACGGTGCCGGCACCATGGCGGCGGCGCTTTCGTCTGCCGAGGCCTCGCGCTGGATCTCGCTCGCGGGCGCTGCGGCCGCACTTGAGCCCACTGCCTCCAACGGCGACGTTGCCAAGGCTGCCGAGCATGCTGCCGCGAAGCGCGCGGAGGTCGAGATTGAGCAGGTCAAGGTTGACTCGACAGCCGCCGCCACGCTCGAGTCGTACTTCAACTTTGGTGCGTACGCGATTATCTCGTCGGTCATCGTATCGGTGGGGCTGGTGTTCTCGGGCATGAACGAGCCCGAGCGCGTGCGTCGTATGGATGCCGGCCCAATCTCCGAGCGCCAGCGTTCGCTTGCCGTGTTCGCGGCTGCTGCAGTGCTCACCGTCTGTATCTGGTTTGTGTCGAGCATGATGGGCGTCGTGGGCTTTGCCGGCGCGGTTGCCGAGGTCGGCGTGGGTCGCGTGTGCCTGGCGCTGGCGGCGACGTTTGCCCTGGCGTGCACGCCTCTGGCCGTTGGCTTTGCGCTGTCGAGCCTGGGTGCGCGCGAGGAGCTGCTTAACGGTGTGGGCAACCTGCTCGGCATGCTCATGACGTTTTTGGGCGGCGCTTGGATGCCGCTGTCGCTGATGGGCTCGGCCGTGCAGACGGTGGCGCACTTTGTGCCGACGTATTGGGTGAACGACGCGATTGGCAAGGCGCTCGCTTCGGATCTGACGTCCACCGTGTTGGGCGACATCGCCTGCGACCTGGGCGTCACCGTGCTCTTCGCCGCCGCCATTGCCGCCGTAGGCCTGGCCCTCTCACGCGCCAAATCCCGCGCCTAGCCACCTGGTCATTCAAGAACGTCCCCAATGACTAGTCTGAAATAAATCCTAGGCCTCGCCCCAAAATGGTTCGCCAAGGTTTACTATTACGTTCATAAAGTAGTACGAGGCTAACAATGGGGGATACCATGGCAACGCAGGAAGCCTACGTCCAGGTTAAGGATCTCAAAAAGCACTACGGCGACGGTGATGCGCGCCTGACGGTACTCGATGGCATCGACGCGTCCATCAACCGCGGCGAGATCTGCGTCATGCTGGGGCCCTCGGGCTCGGGCAAGTCGACCTTTCTCAACCTGATCGGCGGCCTGGAGGATGCTGACGGCGGCTCCATCATGGTGGACAGCTGCGACCTCACGGTGCTCAAGCCTGCCGACCTGGGCGAGTATCGCCGCCGTGAGCTGGGCTTTGTCTTCCAGTTCTACAACCTGGTGCCCGACCTCACCATCAAGGAGAACATCGAGGTCACGGCGCACCTGTCCAAAAACCCGCTCAATGTCGACGACCTGCTGCGTTCGCTGGGTCTTTACGAGCACCGCAACAAGTTCCCGCGCCAGGTCTCGGGCGGCCAGCAGCAGCGCTGTGCCATCGGCCGCGCACTCGTCAAAAACCCGGGCCTGCTGCTGTGCGACGAGCCCACGGGCGCGCTTGACTATAAGACGTCCAAGGAAATCTTGCAGCTCATGGAGGATGTCAACCGCACCTACGGCTGCACCATCATCATTGTCACCCACAATGCCGCCATCGCGCGCATGGCCAATCGCGTGCTGCGCCTGCGCGACGGGCACATCGTCGAGGATGAACTCAACGAGTCGCCCGTTGCGGCCGCCGAGCTCGATTGGTAGGCGGCGCCATGACACCTCTCGCAAAACGTCTCCCGCGCGAACTGCGCCGCAATATCGGCAAGTACCTGGGCATCTTTTTGCTTATGTGCGGAAGCATCGCTCTCACCTCGGGCTTTTTGCTCGCAGCGCATTCCATCGGCTGCCTTATCGACGACATGCGCGATGCGTACACGATTGAGGACGGCCGCGTGACCACCTCCTTCGAGGCCACCAAAG
>UQYA01000022.1 GCA_900545165.1 uncultured Collinsella sp. | reverse complement strand
GTGGCAGCGACCGCATCGCCCCGCGCGTCTTTGCGTTCGCTGCCACCGATGCCCCCGCCCCCACCGGCAAGCTCGCCCGCCTGCGCGGCGCCTTTGTGGACAAACCGCTCGTCGCCGCCGTCCTGTGCCTGCTGCTCGCCGGCGTCTTTGCGCTGCTGGGCATGGAGGTCTCGTCCAACCACGACTTTACCTGGGTCTACCCCCTGTGCATCCTGCTCGAGTGGGCCATCATCACCACGCTCATGGTCGGCCTGTTCTTCCTGTTCCAGCGCCACGGTGCAGCTCCCGCGGTCCTGGCCTTTGCCCTCTTTGTCCTGGGCATTGCCGAGTTCTTCGTCATCACGTTTAAATCCATGCCCATCCAGCCGGGCGACCTTTCGGCCATCTCCACCGCCGCCGCGGTCGCCGGCACCGGCTACACCTTCTCGATCTCGCTGTTCTGCGTGCTGTCCATGGGCTTTACCGCCATCGCTATGCTGCTGTGCGAGTACGCCGGCCTGGTGGCACCGCACCGTCAGAAGGGCGCCGCCAACGCCAAGCGCATGCTGCTCACCAATCTGCTCGTCGCCGTGCTGTGCCTGGGCGGCGTGACCGCGCATGTCACGCTCATCGACTACTACAACACCCTCGGCATCACCGTCTATACCTGGCGCCCGCTCGAGAGCTACTGGCGCGAGGGCTACCTGCCCGCTTTCATTAGCGCAGCGCAGTCCATCAAGCCGCCCAAACCCGCCGACTACTCCGTCGACGATGCCAAGGCCACGCTCAAAAAGTACGCCAAGGCCTACGACAAGTCCGACGCAGCCAAGAGTGACGAGCGCACCGCCGCAAAGGAGCAGTTCGACAGCGAGAAGCCCACGGTCATCGCCATCATGAACGAGACCTTCTCGGATCTGTCGATCTATCAGAACATGCGCGCCGGCTACGAGGGCCCGCAGTACTTTAAGAACCTGTCCAACTGCCTCAGCCGCGGCAAGCTCTACGTGAGCGCCTACGGCGGCGGCACCGCCAATACCGAGTTTGAGTTTATGACCGGCAACTCCATGGCCAACCTGGGCTCGGGCGTGTACCCCTACACCATCTACAACATGGAAACGACCGGGAACCTGGCAGAGCAGTTCAAATCGCTCGGCTACACCACCACGGCCATGCACCCCAACCACGCAACCAACTGGAACCGCGAGAACGTCTACAAGGACTTTGGCTTTGACCAGTTCCTGTCCATCAACGACTTCCAGGGAGCCGACACCCTGCGCGACATGGTGACCGACCAGGCTACCTACGACAAGATTCTTGAGCTGCTCGACCAGAACGCCGATCCGCAGTTTATCTTCGACGTGACCATGCAGAACCACTCGGGCTACGATACGGGCCTGCTGCCGGCAGATAAGCAGATGCACCTGAATATCGACACGACCGATCTGGACGCCAAGACCGTCGAGGACGGTACGCTCTCCGATGTCGACGAGTACGTCTCGTGCATCGAGCAGTCCGACCAGGCGCTGCGTTACTTCCTCAACGCCCTGAGCAAGCTCGACCGTAAGGTGGTCGTGGTGTTCTGGGGCGATCACCAGCCGTTCTTCCCGTCCAAGTTCAACGACAAGTGGTTTACCGGCGAAGACGACGCCACCCACCAAGAGCGCTTGTGGCAGACCGACTACATCATCTGGGCTAACTACGACGTTGCCGGTTGCAACCAGACGAGTGAGGTCGACGACCTGTCCACTAACTATCTGTCCACCCAGCTGATGCAGCTGATCGGCGCACCGCTGACCGACTACCAGAAAGCGCACATGACGCTGCGCGAGTCGCTGCCCGCCATCAACTCCGTGGGCTACGAGGACGCCAGCCTGCGCTGGGCGCTCTCCTCCAACGTCACCGGTGACGATGCCGCTGCCGCGGCTGTCACCAAGGCACGCGAGGATTACGCCAAGATGCAGTACTACGAGATGTTCCGCGACGGCAAGAACGTGTACACCGAGCACTTCCAGACCGAGGCCAACGAGACCGACCCCAACCTGGCGCCGGGTACGACCAAGATTAAGTAGCTGCTAGCTGCTGAGCCACAACTGAAACGTCTGTCCAGGCGGAGGCATATAAGGTTCCCTGCTCGGACAGTCCTGCGCAAGACGAAGGCCACGTTATGTGGCCTTCTTTGTTTGCGGAAAGTGCGTCCCGGTCTGGGCGCTCAAACTGGGATGGATTTTCCGGATGAGGGCTTGACGGAAAATATGTCCCGTTCCGGGCGCTAATTGTGGGATGCAGTTTCCGCTTGCGGAGTCTCCACTCAACAGAAAACCCGGGTGGCCTGTTTTTTGGCTACCCGGGTTTTTGGGTTGTCGATATGTTCGACTGGCTACTAGTGGGTCTTGCGGCGCTTGATCAGCATGATGAGGGCTATCACTACGAGCGTTGCTCCCGCTGCTGCTGCGGTGGCGACTAGGGCGAATGTTTGGTCGCCGGTGTTTGCGAGGTTCTTCGCTGTGGTCGTAGTCTTGACCTTGGTGTCGGTCTTAGCTCCGTTGTCGGACTTGGGCTTGTCCGGGTTCGTCGGGGTCTCAGGAGTCTCGGGGTCCTTTGAGCCTTCGGAATCGGTTGGGCCGGCGGTGTTTACCAGCGTATGGTCCAGGAACTTCTTGGCGCCCGCACTTGCCTGTGAGAACAGGCGGCGCGTGCGGATCGGGGTGGCGTTCACCGTTGTGGGCGCCGTCTCCTCGGCCTCGATATTCACGAGCGTCGTGCCGGTGTCGAGGCCCACGTCGTTGTATCCCACGTGGCAGTAATACTGCGCACCGTCATCGTCTGCGGTCAGGTCAATCTCGAGCTTTGAGGCCGTTCCAGCCGCGAGGTTGCCATCGGCACCCACGAGCTTAAACTCTGTCTCGCCGCGGCCCTTGCGGTACCACATATAGGTCGGTGCCAGCCCTGTTTCGCTATCGTCGGCACCGAGTTGCTTCACATGGCCAATCGCCGAGAGCGTCAGGTGGCTTCCCGCCGCGCGCTCAACCGAAGAGTCGTATCCAAGATCCAACCCCTCCGCAGCATCCGCCGCAGGTCCGCTCACGGTCATCGTCATGCCATCGGGCATGGTCTTGACCGTGATGATTGCCGAGCGAATACCTGTTTCGGTCGTGGATCCATTCTTAACGGCGGCGATGGCGAATCGATACTCCGTATTGGGCTGCAGCCCATCCCACTTGAGCGAGGTCTGCGTGTTGTCGGCAATCTTCCAGCTATTGACGACCGCATCCGCCGCATTGCTCTGCAGCATGCCCACGCCGTAGCTAAAGCCACTCTTGTTTGCGAGTACATCGTCCCAGCTAAACGTAACGCTGGTCGAATCGACGGCGTTTGCCGTAAAGCCCGTCACGGCCGGCGCGTCGGGCATCTCGACGTCCTTAACGTCATAGCCCACGATCCAGAACTGGTCGGTGTCCTTGGTGCCGAGCTTGTCGCCCGAGTCTGCCTCGAACTTGTCGACATCCACCGCGTTGACGCCCAGACGCCACACAAAACCGTACTTGCCCTGCGCGGCCTCGGGCAGGTTGTCGACGGTGCCGCCGTATTCGGTCGATTCACTCGAGGAGTTACCCGTAGTAAAGCCGGCGTTGGCACCAAAGCACAGGCCGCCAAACAACTCGTGCTTTGCGAGCTTCGCGCCCATGACAACGCTGCCGTTCAGCGTCAAGCCGAGCTCGAGCTCCTGCTCCTTGCCCTCCTCGACTTCGATGGTCTGCTCAATGCTCGCCCCCGACTGCGCGGCGGCGCCGTTAAACCCATCGTGCGTGTAGGCGCGCGTTACGCCAGGCTTGCCCAGGCCAAAGGAATCCCCAACGGGAGTCTCGCCGTTGAGCGTCGTTTGATAGGTTCCGGGTTCTCCCGACCGGTTGGTCAAAAAGTAGCTGAGCGGCGTCATATTGTGCTGTTTGGCAATGCGGTCATAGGCCTCGACATTAACGACCGAGGTCTGCGCGCCGAGCGACACGGGCGCCGCCATCACGCCCTTGCCACCAGTTTCCTCATTTTCGATCTCATACTCGTAATAGACCATCGGAATCGTGTAGAGCACGGCCTTGTCACCCTCGCCGGCATGCGACTCATAGCTTACGCTTGCGCTGACCGTGCGCTCGCTCCGGTAGTCATAGCATCCCTCGGCGGCAAAATCGACTGAAGCATTCATCGCGACCAGGGGCGGACCGGTCTGCACCTCGACGGCAACGCCCAACTCGGCGCCAATGGTATAGCCCTGGGATGTCCCCGTGCCCTTTTCCTCTCCGTATGACGTGCCGCCCAACACCAGATAGCCGTATGCCTGCTCCAGATCCTCAACATAGGGCGCATCCTACAGCACGGCAAGCACGCGCGGGTTGGTATAGACCTTGTAGCGGTCCTTGTACGTGATCTTGACGCTGTCGTTGTCGACATCGGGCAGCGCGAGCGAGATAAATGTGCCGTAGGTAGTGCCGCGACGGTTGCTCTCGCTAATCACCTGCTCCTCGCCGCGGCGCACCTTTCCGTTCTCGTCGAGCGAAAAATGCGAGGCGGTCATCCAATAGTAGTCATCGTTCTTGCGCAGGTCCTCGTCGCGGTGCTTGCCCACCACGGCGATAAAGCTCTCGTTATAGCGGTCCGAACCCGAGACGCTGCCCGCCTTGACGTCGCTGATCCACGCCTGCTCTATACCCTTGTGGTCATGCTTGTTGCTGCTGTTGTATTGCTGACCGCTCATGCTCATGGTTCCGACCATGGACCCCAAGCCCTGAGCCCCGCTCTGTGCCGTGTTGCAGGCAAAGTCGCGGAACACATCGCCGCCCACGAGCACCTCGTCAACCGCCAGCTGCTCGGACAGGCCGTCAAGGTTGGCAGTGGCAAGGGCAATAGGCGCCAAGGTGCACGGATAGCGCTTATCCTGAGCGCTATCCTTCCATGCGCTGTTGGGCACATGCATCAGCCCATAGGAGGCGAGGAGCCCGTCTCTGTATTCCTTACAATCGGAAAGCTTGAACTCGCCAGACTCCGAGTCAAAATACGCGTAGCGGTACAGCGCGCCGTACAGCCCCTTGCTGCCGTCAGAAGCGCCGTAATCAAAAGCGCTGCGTTGCCAGTCATAGCCCGCAAGAATAAGGCCCGTGACGGTTTCACCCGTCTTCTTTCCTTCTTCATCGTAGGCGGCAAACGTGCCGAACGTCGCATTCGCAGCGACCATGGTCTTGCCGTTCGCGGAAAGGGAGATTGCGCCCGCGTCGCCCAGAGCATCGACATGGACGAGCGCACCCTTGGATGCATCCCACGAAAACAGCTCGCAATGCGTCGACTTATCAATATTCTTCTTGCCGTAGGGTGCCGAGACCACGATGGCGAGGTCATCGCAAAAATCGCGATCGAGGTCGCCGGCCGCTAGCGAAACGACAGGAGCTGACTGAAGCTGCGTCCAGGAGTCGTTCCCGCCCTTGTTGTGCGTGGTGTAGTCCGCGGCGTTACCGGCATCGATCTTGACGACGCTTTGCTTCCAGTTGCCGCCCTCCAAGTCATACATGTCGACTACAGCCTTGCGCACGCCGTTCTCGTCGACATAGCAGCCCGCGTAGACAAAAAGCTCGTCGACGCCGTCGCCATCGACATCGCCCGCCTCGACATCAAAGACGGCGTCGTGCTCTTGCAGGTAACCGGCATCCAGGTACTTAAAACGGCCTTCGTACATCATATTAGTGTTGACCGTCACCGGCAGGTGTGTGTCGAGAGTGCGCGTACGCCCGTTGCTAAACGAGTAGAGGACCAGCTCAACCTTTCCGGCGTATGACTTGCCGTCAATCGTCGTGGAGGAACTGTCGCCGTAGGCACGGAGCTCGGCAACGCGGCTCTTTTTGCCCGTGCTGGCGTCGCTGCAGAACTCAACACTCGTGGCGTGAATGCCCGAGAAACCGTTGTTGTCGTTGGCGAGTACTGTTGAGGACTCATTGTTGCTTAGGTACGACCAGGTGCCGCCACCGTAGTCGCTATGCTTGTAGAGATCGCTGTTCGTATCGAAGTTGTTGACGTTTTGCCAGAACTTTGCGGCGCCCCACACACTTCCATAGCCATCGGTGAGTTTGCTGCTGCCGCCAATGTCACCGCGCTCGACGTTCTCGAGCTTGTCGCGCAGAGTGTAGCGATTGCCATGGCTACCGTTAGCTGCCATATAGACCTCGCTGCGCGTGGCAAACGTCGTGGGGGTATCAGTGGAATAGGGGCCAACGGTATCGGCCGGAATGTCCTCGCTCGTGCCCAGACCCAGGGCTTGATAATCCTGCTCGGTCATATCGGTGATTGCGGGCGCGTCTGCCGCCTGGGCAACCTGGGGCGTGGCCGTGAAGCAGGCGACGCTCGTGGCGATCAACGCAGCAAGCGCCGCCGTCCCAACAAGCGGGATTTTCGACAGCCTACGGATACGGGGGTGTGGAACGTACACGAGGGACCTCGCTTTATTCGAGTGGAGTGGACTCATTTTTGCAAATGATACATCCGATGCCCGATATCACGTGTCTCATTTTCGCCAACGGCGTGTCTCATTTTTGAGAATCCGAGATGCCGCGGAAATCTTATCCCAGCTCAAAGGCCATTTCTGGGATGTATTTTCCGTCGAGTGCCTCATCGGGAAACTGCATCCCATTTCAAGCGTCGATTCTGGGACGCATTTTTCGAAAGCCTGCCCATCCGGAAAGCCCGTCCCACTTTGGACGCATCCGGGCACGGAACCATCGACCTATCAGGCCTCCCATCAATAAAGAGGCGTCCTTCCGGACGGCGGGACACGAAGTTCATCGCGAGTTCCGCACGCAAAGAAGGCCACTTAATGTGGCCTTCGTCTTGCGCAGGACTGTAGAGCAGGGAACTTCGTGCCCCGACGCCCGGGAGGACGTTTCATTTAGAAAGATGAACCGACCGTCGTCAGCGATGGGAGCTACTCCCCCAGCACGGCCTTTTTGGCGGCTGCAGCCATGTTGTCCAGATCTTCCTTGGTGGGGTGATCCTTTGCGGCGACCCAGTTATCGAGCAGCATCTTAAAGCGGACATTGTCGGGATCTTGCTCGAGCATTGCCTCGTAGCGCTGCTTGACCGCGGGACCCATCTTGCCCTGGCACATCGCCCAGCCCGCAAGCTCGGCATCATCGGCCAGATTTGAGGTCACGCGGTCGATAATCTGCCTGAAGTACTCCTCGCTGGCGCCAAAACCGCAAGTGCCAAACAAAAAGACGCGCTTGCCATGCAGGGCGGAAAGCAGCGCAGCAACCGAAGGCGTGCACGCGCCCTTGTCGCACCAAAAACCGACAAGCACCGTGTCGGCCGCGCAGGCTCCCTGCGCCTCGAGCGCAACCTGATCTGCATCCGCATCATCGCTCAACGCCGCGGCATGGACAAACTCAACGCCCGCAGCCTGCAGAGCGCGCTTGATCGCGCCCGAAACCATCCTGGTATTACCGCTCTTGCTGTTAACCACCAAAGAGCATGTCATAGTCACGTTGCCTCGTTTCCCCCAAAACTAAAGCCACTAATGCAGTTTATTAGATGAATATCTTAGTACTAACGACGCAGATGTAAACCATCAGCCGCCAATCGGTGGCCCCTACTGGGCAAACTGGCTGCGGTAGAGTTCGGCGTAGAAGCCGCCTGCCGCTAGTAGCTCGTCGTGCGTGCCGCGCTCGATAATCTGGCCGTCGCGCATCACCAGAATGCAGTCGGCGTTGCGGATGGTGCTCAGGCGGTGCGCCACGACAAAGCTTGTGCGACCGGCCATGAGCTCGTCGAATGCCGCCTGCACCTGCAGCTCGGTACGCGTATCGATGCTCGACGTTGCCTCGTCCAGCAGCAGAATCGCCGGATCGGTGAGCATAACGCGCGCAATGCACAGCAGCTGTTTTTGACCCTGGCTAAACGTGCCGCCGTCCTCGCCGATGACCGTATCGTAGCCGCCTGGCAGCTGCACGATAAACTTGTGCGCATGCGCGCGCTTGGCCGCCTCGATAACCTGTTCACGCGTGGCATCGGGACAACCGTAGGCGATGTTTTCGGCCACGGTGCCCTCGAACAGCCACGTATCCTGCAACACCATGCCAAAGGCGCGGCGCAGGCTTGCGCGCGTGTAGCCACGCGAAGACCGGCCATCGACTGCGATGCGACCGGCATCGATATCGTAGAATCGCAGCAGCAAATTGATGAGCGTCGTCTTGCCGCAGCCCGTAGGGCCAACGAGGGCAAAGCGCATGCCGGGCTTGGCCTCGATGCAGATATCCTGCAGCAGCTTGCGGTCGGGCACGTAGCTAAAGTCCACATGCTCAAAGGTCACCTCACCCTGCGGGGCAGCAAGTTCCACGGCATCCGCCGCATCGGGCTCCTGCTCGCGCGCATCGAGCAGCGCAAACATGCGGCGCGCCGAGGCATACGCCGTCTGGATCTGCGTAATGACGTTGGTGACCTCGTTGAACGGCTTGGTGTACTGGTTGGCATAGGACAGGAAAATCTGCACGCCGCCCACCGTGAGCGCAGCGGGCACGCCCGTGATCACGCCCACGCAGCCAATCACGGCGACCACGGCATAGATGATGTTGTTGATAAAGCGCGTACCGGGGTTGGAAAGCGAGCCCATAAACTGTGCGCGTTCACCTGCCGTATAGAGCTCGGCGTTGAGGGCGTCGAAGCGCGCTTGGGCGTTCGGGCCGTAGGCAAACGCATCCACCAGTTTTTGCTCGCCCACATACTCCTCGATATGGCCACCGAGCTGCCCTTGAATACGCTGCTGTGCCGTAAAGCTTTTGTTGGAGAGCTTGGCGATAGCACCGGCTGCAAAAATGGAAAGCGGCGTGACGAGTACCACCACGAGCGTCATGGTCAGGTTGATGGAAAGCATAAACGCGAGCGTGCCCACGATGGTAATAACACCGGTGAAGAGCTGCGTGAAGCCCTGCAGCAGACCGTCGCCCACCTGGTCGACGTCGTTGACCACGCGGCTCATGAGGTCGCCGTGGGCATGGCTGTCGATAAAGCTGAGCGGCATGCGGCTGAGCTTATCGCTCGCCTCCACGCGCATGTCGCGCACCGTTTCGTAGGACAGGCGGTTGACGCAGTAGCCCTGCAGCCACTGGAAGGCCGCGGCACCTACCACGACGAACGCGAGTTTGGTAACGAGCGGCAGCAGCGCGTCGAAGTCCACCTGCCCGGCGGCGACGATCAGGTCGATGCCCTCGCCGATAAGGATAGGCGTGTAGAGCTGCAGAATCACGGAGATGGCGGCACTCACAAACGACGCAACAAACGAAATGCGATGCGGACGAACGTAGCCCATCAGACGGCGAGTCACCGCACCCACGGGATAGCGCTCGGGGTCGCCGGGCTGGCGCGGACCGTCGCCCAGGTCGTTGAGGCTATCGTTACCGGACACGTTGGCCGTCATCGTGGCGACCGAACCGGAGGAAGTGTACGGATTCATTTAGCAGCCCTCCTTTGCGCAGACGGATGCGGAGGCGATCGGGGTGGACGCGGGCGTCGTACTCCCCTGCTGGCCCTCGAGCTCCTCGCGGCGCAGCTGCGACTGGCAAATCTCGCGATAGAGCTGACAGGCCGCGTACAGCTCATCGTGCGTGCCCAGGCCCGCGACCGAGCCGTGATTGAGCACGCAGATCATGTCGGCGTCGCGCACGGTCGAGACGCGCTGGCTCACAATGACCGTAGTCAGCGGCAGACCGCCCTCGGCGGCACCGCGCACGCTGCGCTCGCGAATGGCATGACGAAGCGCCGCATCGGTCTTAAAGTCGAGCGCCGAGGCAGAGTCATCCATGATTAGGACCTGCGGAGAGCCCACCAGAGCACGTGCGATGGTCAGGCGCTGGCGCTGGCCACCGCTAAAGTTCTTGCCACCCGCCTCGACCGGCGCGTCCAGACCCTGAGGTTTTTTGCGCACGAACTCGCTCGCCTGCGCCATATCGAGCGCCGCCCAAAGCTCATCGTCGGTTGCCGCATCGTCGCGCCAGGTTAGGTTGCTGCGAATCGTGCCGCTCACGAGCGACGCGCGCTGCGGAACAGTCGCGACCACACGGCGCAGCTGATCGAGCGGCCAGGCGCGCACGTCGGCACCCATTACGCTCACGCTGCCGATGCTCGCGTCGTACAGGCGCGAGATAAGCGAGACGAGCGTGGACTTGCCGCTGCCCGTGCCGCCGATAATACCGAGCGTTTTGCCCACCGGCAGTTCCAGGGTCACATCGCTCACGGCATTTGCCGCGCCCGCGCCAAACGAAAAGCTCGCATGGTCAAAGCTCAGCGCAGGGACTGGAGCAGCGCCACCCGCCAGTTCGCTCGGCTTGGGCAGCTCGACCGGCTGGTTGCCCTCGTCGGTGATGCTCGGCACGCAATTGAGCACCTCGTTGATACGCGACGCACTGGCGCTCGCCTTGGTAAAGACAACGACCAGGTTGGCGACGTAGACGATGGAGGTAAGGGTCTGCGTCATGTAGTTCACAAACGCCATGACCTGGCCCTGCGTAAGCTCGCCCACGTTGACCTGGATGCCGCCCACCCACAGGATGGCGCACACACCAAGGTTCATCACCAAAAACGTTACGGGGTTAAGGATCGACGAGAGCTTGCCCACCGCGATGGCGGTATGAGCCTGGTCGTCGGCGGCTTGGGCAAAGCGCTCGCGCTCGTGGTCCTCGCGCACAAACGCGCGGACCACGCGGGCACCCGAAAGCCCCTCGCGGCAGACAAGCGCGATGCGGTCGAGCTTTGCCTGCAGCTGCTTGTAGTACGGAATGCAGCGCGCCATGACAAACCAAAACACCAAGCCAATGGCGGGCGTGCAGATCAAGAAGATTACGCCGAGCTTAAGGTCGATGGCAAGGGCCGCGCACATGGAGCCCACCGCCAGGAAGGGCCAGCGGATGAGCATGCGCACGCCCAGCGCCACGGCAAGCTGCACCTGGTTGACATCGTTGGTGATGCGCGTAATGAGCGACGGCGTGCCAAAGCGGTCGAGTTCGGCATAGCTCAGCTTATTGATGTGCTCGTAGAGCGCACCACGGATATCGGTGCCCATGCCCTGCGAGGTCAGCGCCGCCATCTTTTGGCAGACGAGCGTAAACGAGATGCCGATCACGGCCATGACGGCAAGCAATGCACCGTAGTGGACGACGGCGTTGACATCGTGTGCGCCAATACCCTTATCGATCATCTGGGCAATCACCAGCGGCGTCAGCAGGTCAAAGATCACTTCGATCAGCTTACACGCAGGGCCAATCACCATATACCGGCGAAACTTACCACCAAAACGCCTGAGCAGCTCAATCATGTATAGGCGCTCCCTATCATCATCCACATTCAATTCGAACCATGATAGTACCGCCACCCCAAAAGAAGCGTAAACAACTCGTCATTTCTAACGGGATTCAGTTTTCAGAGGGGTATACGCGCACACCCAGCCAGTGTCGGGTCAACTAGCATGGTATATTTACATTAGTGCTACCAAGTTAGTCGCCGACCCTTGAAATGAGGTGCCGAGATGAACGACATTCTCGCAAGAAGAGCAAGACGAGCAACTGTGGGCATCGCCCTTTCCGCGGCACTTGTCGCGGGAATCGCCCCCGCAACGGCGATCGCGGCAGAAACCAGTTCCCCCACCGGTGCAGTTGCCTTGCGGTCGGAAGATGCGGCCGCCGCAAAAGAAAAAGCGTATGCAGCCATGCAGGAAGCGCTCAAAAACCTCGAGGCCGCAAAAGACGCCGCAAGTCCCGAGAAACTTGCGGAAATCAATGATGACATTGCCGCATTTCAAGAACTCTACGACATGGTGGTGGCGGAAGCCGCCAAATGGAGGGAACCCCTTCCCGCCATGCAAGCGAACGTCGATGCAGCCCAAGCCAAATACGATGAGGCCCACAACCGGACAAGCGGCCTTCAGGCAGAATTAGATAAGGCACTTGAAGCACTCGGCGACGAGGAGCCCAGCACAGCTATTAAGGAGCATATTAAGCAGTTGCGCAGTGAGATCATGACGGCAAAAACGCGAGAAAAATCTTGTGAAGATAATCTTCACTATTACCAACGCCGACTCGAAAGTCAGGAAAGACAGGTTCAGCATTTCGAAAGTGAGGCAGAGGAAGCTAAAGCCCACATCGACGAGGACATAGCCAAGCAAAATGCGCTCCTCGGCGATTTGGAAAAGGCGCAAGCGGCCTATGACGATGCCTGCAAGACATACGAAGAGGCAAAAGCCGCAGCAGATAAGGCCGCCTCGCCCGAGATAACGAAACCCGCCGAGACGACAAAACCCTCCAGCTCAGCGCAACCGGCCGAGACGGCGCAGCCCGCCAGCTCGCCCGCGACCGGCAAAGACGCTCCATCGAGCTCCACCAAGCAAGCAAATACGACCACCGGCAAGCTCGCAAACACAGGCGACACAGCGCCGAGCGCAATCACACTCACAGGAATCGCCGCCATGGGACTCGGAATAACCGCCACAGCCACACGCCGCATCAAGAACTCAAAATAGCTGCCAGAGCATATCGCCTTCGCCAATCTACAAGCCCAGAGACAAAAAGAGGCTCGTTTCCCCAACCCAGGGAAACGGGCCTCTTTAACTGCAAAAAATCAAGCAACAGCACCGCCGCCTCTTGAACCACGTGGCCGCGGCACCAAAAAGCGCCTGCACGCTCGATGGATTCGGATGCCCGACAGAGGCTCCTTATGGCTGCTTCCTTCCGGACCTGACCAGATTCGGAACATGTCGTCATCCGAACCCATCGAACGCGCTAGGCGCTCGGTATATCTTACCTGCTCCCGCCCAGCAGGGCAAGGTAGCTAATTTGGGACGGGGCTTTTTTGACTACTTTTACCTACTTGGGCGACCAAATTGGCGAAAGTAGTCAAAAAGGCCCCGTCCTAAAAGACTGATCTGGTGCTGTGCCACGAAAAGGGCCTATCTACTACGTTTTGGTCACAGAGGTCAACCATAGCCGACCTTTTCGAAAATCAGCAAACCCTCTACCTGCGGTTTTTATTTCCCAAATTCCGGGATGGTCGAGGGTGCCCGGTTAAACGTAGTAGATGGCCGCGTTTCTTAGCAAACGGTCCGACTCGAGGCCCATGGCGACCAGCCTCGGATGGCCATTCTCGAAGTTGCGATGGAATAGTTCCTGGTTGGGGCATTTGAGCCGGAAAACAGGAACTATCCACCGCAAGTTATTGGGAGATGGGTTTTAGAGACGGGCGAGGTCGTAGGCTTGGGCGGCTGACTCGCCGGCGCAGATGAGGTTGGTTGTGGATTCCTGGGTGTCGAGCGCTTGGTCAAGAGGCATGGGCCTGCGGCAGACTGGCAACACCAGGTCGACACCCCGCTCATACACTGCATCCAGGTTGTCGGCACGACCGCCCACGACGGCGACCACCGGCTTGCCATATCGCTTCGCACGACGGGCCACACCCACCGGCGCCTTACCGGCGGCAGACTGCTCATCCATGTTGCCCTCGCCTGTAATGACCAAGTCGGCATTGCGCACGCGCCCGTCAAACCCAATCAGATCGAGCACCGTCTCCACGCCCGAGCGCAACTCGGCACCAAGCGTCAGCAACGCCGCACCCAAGCCACCTGCCGCGCCCGCGCCAGGCACGCCGAGCACCGATCCAAATGTCCGCGCGCCCTCGGGCACACGCAATAGCCCCTGCTCACGCGCCTCGACAATCGCCGTATCGAGCAGGCGACCATAGCCGACCATCCAGCTGTCGCACTTGCCCAGGGCCTCGGCATCCCCCGTCGGCAGACCCTTCTGTCCGCCGAACACTGCCAGCGCACCGCGGCGCCCCACGAGTGGGTTTTCGACATCGGAAAGCACCACGACACGCGCGCCATTCAGTGCCTGAAGCGCCGGTACCAAATCGATACTCACCACGTGTTCGAGACCCGCAAGACCAGGGGCGATATCGCAGCCCTGATCATCGACAAGGTGGGCGCCCAGCGCCTGCAGCATGCCGGCGCCGCCATCGTTGGTGGCACTGCCGCCCAAGCCAATATAGATAGTCTTTGCACCCGTACGAACCGCGCGAAGCATGAGCTCACCCACGCCATAGGTTGTGGCCGCCAACGCCGCCGACTCCGTGCAAGGCGAATACTCAATACCCGCCGCCTCGGCCATCTCAATAACAGCCGACTCGCGCTCGCCGTCTACCAGCATCCGGGCAGACACGCGTTCGCCCAAGGGACCTGCAACCTCGCAGGTTGAGAGCTCGCCACTGCATGCGGCGATGGCATCGAGCGTTCCCTCACCGCCATCTGCCAGCGGCAACGCGGCCACCTGGGCATCGGGCCACACACGGCGCACGCCTTCGGTAACAGCCTCCTCCGCCTGCGCGCTCGAAACGCTACCCTTAAAGGAATCGATCGCCAACAGCACACGGCGGGGCCGGCGACACGCGGGGCCAAAGTCAACCGCTGTGTCAGCATCCTCTTCAGCACACGCAAGTGCCTCGGCATGAGCGGTATGCGCTTCAAGATCGGCCCCACAACCGCAGCCAGTACCATCGGTGCCGCGCAACCCACTAAAATAGCTGCTCAACGCCTCACGACACTCGTCTGCCAGCACGCCGGCGGTCACATTAAACCGATGGTTCAGGCGAGAATCGGCATTCAGGTCATACAGCGAGCCCAGTGCGCCCGCCTTGGCATCAGCCGCGCCATACACGCAGCGCCCCACGCGCGCGTTGACCATAAGCCCCGCACACATGCAGCAAGGCTCGAGCGTTACATAGACCGTGCAATCGGAAAGGCGCCAGCGACCGAGCGACCGAGCGGCAGCGCACAGGGCCGCAAACTCTGCATGCGCCGAAGGGTCCTGGTCGAGCTCGCGACGATTATGCGCCCGCGCGACAATCTCACCCGCGCGCACCACCACAGCGCCAATGGGCACTTCGCCCACTGCCGCGGCGGCGCGCGCCTCGGCCAGCGCCTCGCGCATGAACTTCTCGTCGATTTCGGTGATCGTCATCGTTCGCCTTCCCTGTTGCAAATTCAAAACGATGCTATCATTACGACTCACGGAGAGATGGCAGAGCGGTTGAATGCGGCGGTCTTGAAAACCGTTGAGCGCGAGAGCGTTCCGGGGGTTCGAATCCCCCTCTCTCCGCCACTTCTAGTGATGCACCGGCGTCATGGTTCGCTCGAACAGCGCATCGACCACGTCAGCCATCTCGGGTCGACGCTCGAGGTCGTGACCCGATTCCCACCAATTTGTGAACAGCCGAATAATGCCACCGGCGATAAACTCCGATGTCGTCTCGAGTGACACGGGGGCCAGGGCATCCTCGGCAAGCGAGCTCATCACACGCTCGCGGACAGAACGCGCGATGCGGTCGCAAATCATGCCGGTCAGCATGCCCGACATGCTGCTCGCCAAAATATTATCCATGAGCTGCTCATGCGCCAGAATCATATTCATGGCATCGTCAAAGACCTCATGGCGAAGCGCCTGCACGTCCCCAAGCGACTCCGCGTCCGCCGCATCGGTCCGGTTTTGCGGCAAGCCCGTCATAAGCTCATCGATATAGAAGGCAAAGTAATCGTTTTTATCGCGAAAATGCTTATAGAACGTCGTGCGGCGAATCAGGGCCCGGTCGCAAAGCATGGCAACCGTCAAATCCTCAAACCGATGCTCTTCCAAGAGCTCGGTAAAAGCATCGAACAGGGCACGATAGGTTTTCTTGATGCGAAGGTCCATCCATATCGCCATCCTCAAGGCGTAAACAGCATTCCTTAATGTGTCGCATATCTTACACCTGTACCACCCGTTCGTTATTGGCGCCCCCTCCCTGGTTGAAACACAACGCTTACCGGAAAGTTCGGTATCGCCAAAGGTTGCGGGTATACTAGTAGCGTTACACCAACGGCAGCCGGCGCAAAACGCCGCTGCCATTCGAAACGGAGACATCATGCTTCCCGTCATCATCGGTATCGTTGTTGTCGTTGTGATCGTCAGCGCCATCGCCGGCATCTACAACAACATGGTCACCAAGCGCAATCGCATCGATAACGCCTGGCAGAACATCGACACGCAGCTGCAGCGCCGCAACGACCTGATCCCTAACTTGGTCGAGACCGTCAAGGGCTACGCCAAGCACGAGCAGGACACGCTCGCCGCCGTGGTCAACGCGCGCAACGCCGCCGTGAGCGCCACCACCCCCGAGGCCAAGATGGAAGCCGACAACGTGCTGACCGGTGCGCTGCGCCAACTCTTTGCCGTGGCCGAGGCCTACCCCGACCTTAAGGCAAACACCAACTTTACGCAGCTCCAGGCTACGCTCGAAGACACCGAGAACAAGGTGAGCTACGCACGCCAGAGCTACAACGATTGCGTGCTCAGCTACAACAACGCCATCCAGACGTTCCCGGCTGTTATCTTTGCCGGCATCTTCCAGTTTAAGGAGCGCCAGGGCTTCGAGGCAGCTGAGGCCGCCCGCCAGGCACCGACCGTCAAGTTCTAACAATCACGGCCGAGTCTTAATCCAGTTCATCAACCCTTTGGGGCCCAAGGCACAAACCTTGGGCCCTTTTCTTATCCACGCACAACGCGCCCACGCACAATGCGCGGCCAATAGGCCGCGCACCATCTTTACTTCAGATCTATATTGCCCGTAACGGCAGCACCGAGGTAACGCAGGCCCGAGGGCAACCTACCTTTCCGGCGCACTCCGCAGGACGAAAGAACCTCCGCCGCACGAAGTGCGCAGCGGAGGTTCTTTCATGTCCGAGGACGCGCCGGAAAGGTAGTTGCCCTCGGGCCGGACAGCTAAGACGGCTTACGCGACGGTGTAAACCCAGTTGTGCTTATCCTCGACAGCACCGGACTGGATACCAGTCAGGGTCTCGCGAAGCTTCTTCATCACGGGGCCGATCTCGGTGTAGCCAGCCGGGAAGGTCACGGTCTCGTCGGCACCGTAGACCTTGTTGTCGATCTCGCCCACCGGGGAGATGACGGCAGCGGTACCGCACAGGCCGCACTCCACAAAGGTGCCGGCCTTGACCTCGGCCCACTCGACGGGACGCTGATCGACGGTCATGCCCAAATCCTCGGCAACCTGAACGAGCGAGCGACGGGTGATGGAGGGCAGGATGGAATCGGTGTGCGACTGAGGAACGACGAGGGTGCCGTCCTCCTTCACGAACAGAACGTTCGCGCCGCCGGTCTCCTCGACATAGGTGCGGGACTCGGAGTCGAGATACAGGTTCTCGGCATAGCCCTCGCGGTGAGCCTCCATCGTGGGCTTAAGGGACATGGCGTAGTTGAGGCCGGCCTTGATGTTGCCGGTGCCGTGCGGTGCTGCACGGTCATACTCGGAAACGCGCAGCTTAACGGGCTTAAGGCCGCCCTTAAAGTACGGACCGACCGGAGTCACGAGGATGCGGAACGTGTACTCAGGAGCGGGAGCCACGCCGATCACGTCACCGGAGCCAATCATAAACGGACGCACGTACAGGGTCGCGCCGGAGCCAAAGGGCGGAACCCAAGCGGCGTTGGCAGAAACGACCTGCTTGACGGCCTCAACAAACTTGTCCTTGGGGAACGGGGGCATCTCGAGGCGCTGGGCGGAGTTATACATGCGCTCGGCGTTCATGTCGGGACGGAAGCAGACGATGCTGCCGTCCTCGGCGGTGTAGGCCTTCAGGCCCTCAAAGACCTCCTGGCAGTAATGGAAGATACCGCCGCACTCGGAGACATGCAGGGTATGGTCGGTGGTCAGGCCGCCCTCGTCCCACTCGCCGTCCTTCCAATGGGCCTCGTAGCTGTAATCGGTCTTCATGTAGCCAAAGCCGAGGCTACCCCAATCGATATCCTTCTTCTCGACAGTCATATGTCGCTCCTTACATACACAGTTGCATACTCGCGAACTCGCACGCAAGGACCGAGGCCGACCGCGTCGCAACGTCGCACGCCCGGAGCGTAGAGCCGGACGGGACACGCGAACGGCATCAAAGCCGATGGCACGTCGATTCGCATGCACGAGATTGTACTCCGCACGCGCGTCGGATAAAACGTTTTTCTTTAACTAACTAAAGTATTTTCATTTGACCGAAACTAAAGAGGCCCGCCACCGTAAACGGTGATGGGCCTCAACGACACGATTTGTGCGCCAGCTCGAGCTAGGCGTTCTATTTGCCCAGCTTAGCCTTAACAAGGCCAACCACGGTCGGGATGATCGACACGGCGACGATGCCGATAATCAGCAGCTCAAAGTGCTCCTGCACAAAGGGAATGACGCCAAAGAAGTAGCCCAGCAGCGTAAAGACCGTCGACCAGGTAATGCCGCCCAGCACGTTAAAGACGACAAAGTTGCGCCAGTGCATGCCGCCCATGCCGGCGATAAAGGGCACAAAAGTGCGGATAAACGGGAAGAAGCGACCCAGGAAGATGGCCAGGTGGCCCCACTTGTCCAAGAAATCCTCGGACTTTTTGATGCGCTCGGGCGTCATGGCCTTTACCTTGCCCGAGGCGATGATCTTGCGGCCAAAGAAGTGGCCGATCATAAAGTTGCACTGATCGCCCAGGATGGCTGCGGCCCATGCGGTGGCCAGAAGCGCCACGATGTTAAAGCCGCCGTTGTGGGCAAAGAAGCCCGAGGCAAACAGCAGCGAATCGCCGGGAAGGAACGGGAAGAACACCACGCCCGTCTCGATAAAGATAATCAGGAACACGCAGCCGTAGGCCATAAGCGGGCCGGCGGCGATCCAGCTGGCAATCGCGGTGCGCGGGTCTTTGAGCAGCTCGGCGATAAAATTAATGAAACCCATGAAGTAAAACCTCTCAGTTGTGGGCGCGGATACGTCCAAGTTGACCAGTATACGGTTGCAGCGCCCCCTCGTGCGCAACCCCACAAAAGGATGACTCCATTACCAGCAAGTTTGCATAACTGACACCTGTTGCGCAATGCCGCCAAGATTGTTCTTCCTAATCCCTAGCGAATCGCTATACTTTATTGAATCGCATTGCCATGGCGCTAAGGGAGGACGGCCGGTGAGCTTTATCAATACCATTCGCGAGGACATCAAGACCGTCCAGGCGCAGGACCCCGCCGCGCAAAACGGTCTGGTCATCTTCCTTTCCTATCCTGGCCTGCACGCCAAGTGGAACCACGTGCCCGAACACTGGCTCTGGGAGCACGGTCATCGCTCGCTCGCCCGTGTGCTATCTCAAATCACCCGCCACATCACCGGCGTCGAGATTCACCCTGCCGCGCAGATCGGCAAGCACTTCTTTATCGACCACGCCATGGGCGTCGTCATCGGCGAAACCACCATCGTGGGCGACAACTGCGTGCTCTACCAGGGCGTCACGCTCGGCGGTACCGGCAACGAGACCGGCAAGCGCCACCCCACCCTGGGCGACAACGTCACCGTGGGCACGGGCGCCAAGGTGCTCGGCAACATCCGCATCGGCAACAACGTCAAAATCGGCGGCAACTCCGTGGTAGTCAAGGACGTGCCCGACAACTGCACCGTCGTGGGCGTGCCGGGGCGCATCATCAAGCGCAACGGCTGCCGCGTGTTTGAGGAGACGTTTGACGCCAAGCAGCACCGTGAATACATGCCCGACGACGCGGCCGAGCAGTCCGCCCTCAACCGTCAGGGCATCACCGAGAACGCCCGCCGCGTTAAAGAGCTCGAGCAAGAGGTGGCCGAGCTCAAGGCCCTCGTCGCCAAGCTCGTGGAAGAGCGCTAGGAACGCAAGCGGCACAAAACGACATCGGCATCAACGCAAGAAGGCGCGCCAGGGAATCCATCCCCGGCGCGCCTTTTTTCGATGTGACATGTGGGACTGTCCCTTTGTCACATTATGCGAACTGACTCAGATAGAGGTCGGCGTAAGCGCCCTCGGCTGCGAGCAGCTCCTTATGCGTGCCCTGCTCGATAATGTTGCCGTGGTCCATGACCAAGATCAGGTCGGCGTCCACGATCGTCGACAGGCGATGCGCGATCACAAAGCTCGTGCGCCCGCGCATAAGCGCGTCCATGGCACGGCCGATGGCAAGCTCGGTGCGCGTGTCCACGCTTGAGGTCGCCTCGTCCAGGATGAGAATCGCCGGGTTGTTGAGCAGCACGCGTGCGATGGTCAGCAGCTGGCGTTGGCCCTGACTAATGCTCTCGGCATCGTTAGCCACACGCGTGTCGTAGCCCTGCGGCATAGTGCGCACGAAGAAGTCGACCTGCGCGGCACGAGCGGCGGCCACAATTTCGTCGCGCGTTGCCTCGGGGCAGCCGTAGGCGATGTTTTCGGCAATCGTGCCATCGAACAGCCAGGCGTCCTGCAGCACCATGCCAAACTGCTGCCGTAGCTCACCGCGGTCCATGAGGCGCGTATCCACACCGTCAAGCGTAATGCGGCCGCCGTCGATCTCGTAAAAGCGCATGAGCAGGTTGATGAGCGTCGTCTTGCCTGCGCCCGTGGTTCCCACCACGGCAATCTTCTGGCCCGGCTCGGCGGTAAACGACACGTCGCGCATGAGCGGCTTATCGGGCGCATAGCCAAAGCGCACGTGCTCAAAGGAGACGCGGCCCTCCACGCGGCCCGGCAGCTTGGCGGCCTCGTCCGGCAGCGGATCGGCCTCCATCTCGGGCTCATCGAGCAGGTCGAACACGCGCTCCGCACTCGCCAGCGCGCTCTGCAGCGAGTTGAAAGTAAACGACAACTGCGTCATGGGTTCGGACGCCTCGTAGATAAACTGGAAGAACGCCTGGAACACGCCGACGGTCATGTGGCCGGCAACCAGCATGCTGCAGCCCACAAGCGCAATCACGATCTGTGCCAGGCGGCCGATAAAGCGCACCGCGGGGCCGACGGCGTTAATCATAAAATCGGCCTTGGCACTCACGCGTGCCAGCTCGCCCGAGGCCTGGTGCACCTCGGCAGAACTTTGGCGTTCGCGGTTAAACGCGCGGATCACCAGACGGCCCGAATAGCCTTCCTCGACCGCACTCGTAATCTTGGACACCCACTCCTGGCGCTCGCCCGTCACATCGTGTGTGCGGCGCGAGACGACCTTCGTCACCAGCAGCGACAGTGCCGTAAAGAACAGAAAGACGAGCGTAAGCTGCACGCTGAACACGAACATCACGCTCACAGCACCAACAACCGTGCCGATCGACACGAGCAGCTGCAGCAATCCGCGCTGCATGCTCTCGGACATCTTGTCCAGGTCGTTGGTCGCGCGGCTGACGACCTCGCCGGGACGATGCGCGTCAAAATAGGCGAGCGGCAGACGGTTGAGCTTTTGCGCGATGCGGTTGCGTAGGCACAGGTTGAGGCGTTCGGCAACGCTCGACATCAAAAAGCTCTGGAGCGCGTAGAACGAAGCGGCGGCCGTCCAAATCAAAAAGTAGATGAAGATAGTCCTGCCGCAGTTCTCCCAGGTGATGCTGAAGGTGGTGTCGTTGGCAAACGCCACCTGAATGTGGCTCCACAGCTCATCGATCACGCGGGCGCTATATGCCGGCGCGGCAGTGTTAAAGATGGCATAGAACACAATGCTCGCGAACACGATATAGAAGCGCCAATGGTCGCCGGCAGCCTCGCTCCACAGGCGGCGCACCGTCGCCCAGGTATCTCGAGGCGTCTCGTCGTCGTCTTCGTCGTCCACGTCGCGCATGCGCTCTGCCTCGGCGCGGGCGCGCTCGTCCTCGGCACGTTCGTTTTCCTCGTAGAGCGCTTGGCGGCGAGCCTCGCGCTCGGCTGCAGCCTTGGCGGCGTCATCCAGCTCGGGTGCCACGGCAACCGTTTCCTCGACCAGCCCCGCGGCAACGGCGTCATCAACGCCGCCCTGCTTCTTGAGCTCCCCGGTCATGCTACTCACCTCCCTTCATTTGCGATTCCGCGATGGCACGGTACACCTCGCAGGTTTCCATAAGCTCGCCATGCGTGCCCAGGCCCACAACCTCGCCATCCTTGAGCACGACGATCTGGTCGGCGTGCAAAATCGTCGAGATGCGCTGCGCGATGATGAGCACCGCGGCATCGCGCGTCTCGCCTTGCAACGCATGGCGCAGGGCGGCATCGGTCTTAAAGTCCAGGGCCGAAAAACTGTCATCGAAGATATATAGATCGGCATGCTTCATGAGCGCACGGGCGATTGCCAAACGCTGGCGCTGGCCGCCCGAAAAGTTCGTACCGCCCTGGGCAACCGGGGTATCGAGCCCCTGCGGTTGGTCGAGTACAAAGGTGCTCTGGGCAACCTCAAGCGCGTGAAGCATGTCGCCCTCGGTCGCGCCTTCGTTACCAAAGCGAAGGTTGCTCGCCACCGTGCCCGAGAACAGCCACGCCTTCTGCGGCACATAGGCAATGCGCCCGCGGATTTCGTCTTGCGTAAGCTCGCGCAGGTCCACACCATTCAGGCGAATGGAGCCCTTGGTGGCATCGTGGAAGCGCAGCAGAAGCTTTGCCACCGTCGATTTGCCCGAGCCTGTCGAGCCAACGATCGCAGTCGTCTGACCGCGACGGCAGGCAAAGCTCAGGTCGCACAGGGTGTCCTCGTCGGCATCGTCAAAGCGAAACGACATGTGGTCGAACACGGCCACCGCATCGGCTTCGTCTTGGGGCTCGCGCGCCCCGTCATCCAGCGTGCGCTCGCCATCGACGATGCTCGGCTCAATCTCCAACACCTGCTGCGCACGGTTCAGGCACGCGGCAGCACGCGGAAGCGTCAGCACCACCATCTGCGCCATCATCACAAAGAACAGGATCAGAATTGCATACTCCAGCACCGCCGAGATACTCGCAATCTGCATGGCGTGGGCGCCTACGCGGTTGCCGCCCACCCACAGCACCGCCACCTCGGCGATGTTCATCAAAAAGAAGCTTGAGCTGTCGAGGCCCACAAACAGGTGGTTGACTTTGATGGCGTTGGCGGCGTATTCGCTAAACACCTCGTCCAGACGCCGTTCCTCGTGGCGCTCCTTGTTAAACGCACGGATGACGCGCACGCCCACAATATTCTCGCGCAGCACCACGTTCATGCGGTCGATAAAGCCCTGTAGGCGCATAAAAATCGGCGCCGCGTTGGCAACCGTAAAGACCGCCGCCACCAGCACAATCGCAACGACTACGCCCAGAAGCGTGCCCATGGCGGGATCGATAAACCAGGCGAAGATGATGCCCGCCACAGCCAAAAACGGCACGGGCAGCACCAGCTGAATCGTCTGCAGAATAGCCTGCTGAATCACGTTGATGTCGTTGAGCGAGCGCGTGATCATCGATCCGGTGCCAAAGCGCTCAAAATCGCTGGCCGCGAGCTCGAGCGATTTGTCGTACACGGCATTGCGGATATCGCAAGCCACGTTGGCGGCCAGGCGCGCCGAAAGATAGCAGCCCAGCACCGTGCCGCCGCTAGCCATGCTGGTCGCGATAAACATGTATAGGCCG
>UQYA01000021.1 GCA_900545165.1 uncultured Collinsella sp. | reverse complement strand
GTCCTCTTGGTCGGCATTGCACTCGATAAGCTCCGCTACCACGCGCATGGCATCGCTCGTCGCGCGCTGAAGGCTCCAACCGGCCATAACGCGGCCGACGAGCACCGCCGAGAACGTGTCGCCCGTGCCCGGGAAATAAACCGGAATGAGCTCAAAGGGAATCGTAAAGTACTCCCCCGCTACATGGTCGTAACCGATAACCGCGTTCGCGCCATTGACTACGGCGCTCGTAATGACCACAGACTTGGCACCCAGCTCGCGCACGGCGTCCACAAGGGTGCGGGCCTCATCGGGCGTAATTTGCTCGACGATAGGCCTATCGGCAAGTAGGCACGCCTCGGTGTAGTTGGGCACCGCGTAGTCTGCGCACTCCAGCAGATGCCGCATAAGGCCAATCGTGGACTCGGGCACGCCCGCATAGAGCTTGCCGTTGTCGCCCATGATGGGGTCGACGAACACCTTGGTGCCCTTTTGCGCGCGACGGTGGCAGAAGTCCGAAATAATGCGCGTCTCTTCCTCGGTCACGATAAAGCCGGTCGAGATGGCGTCGAACTCAAAGCCGAGCTCCTCCCAGATAGCGAGGCTTTGGCGCACGTACTCGGTGGTGTCGTGGATGTAGAACTTGGGGTAGTTGAGCGTGTCGGAAACGAGCGCCGTCGGCAGGTTATGGATACGGTAGCCCATGTGCGACAGCACCGGCAGCATGGCGGAAAGCGCGACCTTACCGTAGCCGCACATATCGTTGATCAGCAGCAGCTGAGTATTCTTCATGAGGGTCTCCCTTGTTTCGGGCGCGGCGCGGCAGCGCCACAGTGCGACTAAGTGTAGCGCAGGGGACGTTGCGAGCGGAGTCGAGCGGCACGAAGGGCAAATTGTTGCGGAAAGGTTTCGGAAACGAGGGGCTAGCTTGCTTCATTGCGGCTCATTTGCCGCCACTTATTCAGTGCCATTTCAAAACTATGCCGGATTACGGGGCTGAACCTGAATGAGCCAACCACACCCCCTATTTTCAAATCATAGCAAGCCTTCTACCTGCGGTTTTCTTTTTACCAATTTCGGCATGGTCGGCAATCCGTCGTTCAGCCCCGTAATCCGGCATAGTTTTTAAGTTAGTCGTTGGGGACGTTCTTAAATGACTAGGCAAACAAGAACGTCCCCAACGACTATCAGCACAAGGAGTGTCCCCAAGTGCCGGCACATAAGGAACGTCCCTAAGCGCCGCTTGAACATAATAAGATTGGTACCTTGACAATCAATCTATGCGCTCCTAAATTGGTTAGGCACAAAACAATTCCACTACCTAACTAAAGAAAGGAGCAACACTAATTCATGTGCGATGAACCTCTTAACCTTTGTTCGCACGAGCCCGACGGCGACCCGTCACGGCCGGCGGATGCACCCGAAGCGGTTAGCTCAGAAGACAAGCTTGCCAAGCGCATCCTCAATGGCCTGGGCTTTTGCGGCCATTACATGCATTTTCATGGCGGAGGCGTGTCCGGCAAGGCGCCCATCATCTGCCTGCTGGCCAAGCAACCCGGCGGCGAGATGTCGCAGCAGGAACTCGGCATGCACTTTGACCTCAAGCCGGGGTCGCTTTCCGAGATCCTGTCCAAGCTCGAGCTCAACGGCCTCATCGAGCGCAGCCGTAACCCCAAGGATCGACGGCAGCTCACCATTCGCCTGACCGAAACCGGCCGGGAAAACGCCCGCATCGACCAGGCAGCCCGCATTCGCTTTAGAGAGCAGGCCTTTAGTGCCCTCACCCACGACGAGCGCGAGCAGCTCGCCGAAATGCTCGAGAAAATCCGTGTAACCTGGGAGGAACTGGATGATTAAAACCCTCATGGGCAGCATCCGCGACTATATGAAAGTCACTGTTGCCACGCCATTGCTCGTGCTTGGCGAGGTGCTCTGCGAGATGCTGATTCCATTTATCACCGCCAACCTGATCGACGCCATCAAAGACGGCGCCACCGTAGCCGAGATGCTTCCCACCGCGGGCTTTTTGGTGCTCATCGCACTGACGTCGCTTGCTTTTGGCGCCGCTGCCGGCGTCACCTGCAGCCATGCGAGTTGCGGCTTCGCTAAGAACCTGCGTCACGACCTGTTCTACAAGATCCAGACGTTCAGCTTTGCCAACATCGATGAGTTCTCGAGCTCCTCGCTCGTCACGCGCCTGACCACTGACATCAACAACGTGCAGCAGGCCTTTATGATGATCATCCGTATCGCCGTGCGCGCGCCGCTGGTATTGATCTTCGCCTTTACCATGGCATTTATCATGGGCGGCAGCATCGCCATGGTCTACCTGGTCATCATTCCGCTGCTGGGCTTTGGGCTGTTCTTTATCATCTTTAAGGTGCGTCCCATCTTCTCGCGCGTGTTCCACAAGTACGACGCCCTTAACGAGTCCGTCGAGGAAAACGTCACCGGCATGCGCGTGGTCAAGAGCTACGTGCGCGAAGACTTTGAGAAGGAGAAGTTCGCGACCGCCGCACGCGACGTCCAGATGGACTTCACCCGCGCCGAGAAGCTGCTTGCCTTTAACAACCCCATGATGAACATCTGCGTCAACGGCGCGTTTGTCGTCATCATCTACCTGGGCTCCAAGCTCATCATCACGAGCCAGGGCACGCTGTTCGACGTGGGCCAGCTCTCCTCGATCTTTACCTATGGCTTCCAAATCCTCATGAGCCTGATGCAGCTATCGATGATCTTTGTCATGGTGACCATGGCCGACGAATCGGCGCACCGCATCACCGAGGTGCTGGCCGCCGAGCCCACGATCGCCGATCCCGCCGAGCCCGTGCTCGAGGTCGCCGATGGCTCCATCGACTTTGACCACGTGAGCTTTAAGTATTCCGCGCATGCGAAGCGCCAGGCGCTCGACGATATCGACCTGCACATTAAGAGCGGCGAGACCATCGGCATCATCGGCGGCACCGGCTCGGCCAAGTCCACGCTCGTAAACCTCATCGCCCGCCTGTACGACGCCACCGAGGGTACCGTGCGCGTGGGCGGCGTGGATGTACGCGACTACGACTTGGACGCCCTGCGCCACCAGGTGGCCATGGTGCTGCAGAAAAACGTGCTGTTTAGCGGCACGATTGCCGAGAACCTGCGTTGGGGCGACCCGAACGCCACCGACGAAGAGGTCCGCGAGGCCGCGCATCTGGCCTGCGCCGACGAGTTTGTCGACGGCTTCCCCAAGGGCTATGACACCTGGATCGAACAGGGCGGCTCCAATGTTTCCGGCGGTCAGAAGCAGCGCCTGTGCATTGCGCGTGCCCTGCTGCGTCGCCCCAAGATCTTGATCCTGGACGACTCCACGAGCGCCGTCGACACCAAGACCGACGCCAAGATTCGCGCAGGGCTGGCAAGCTATCTGCCCAACACGACCAAGCTCATCATCGCCCAGCGCATTAGCTCCGTGCAGGACGCAGACCGCATCATCGTCATGGAGGGCGGCCGCATCGCGCAGATCGGTAACCACGACGAGCTGCTCAAGACGAGCGAGATCTACCGCGAGACCTTTACCTCGCAGAACAAGATGTCTGCCGAGGGCGAAGAGGCCGTCGAGGCCGACACCGAGGCATCCGTAACGCAAGCTCAGACCCAGGAAGGAGGCGAGGCACATGAGTAAGGCAACGACCGCCGAGCGCGCGCTCAACCGCAAGGGCGGCACCATGTCGCGCCTCATCAAGACGCTCTTTGGCTTTTACCCCGTGCTTTTGCCCCTCGTCGTCGCCGGCGTGGTGCTCTGCGCCATCATCAACTCCATCGGCGCGACCTTCCTTCAGAGCGCCCTGCAGATTATTAGCGAATCGTGGCAGTCGGGCGATTGGGGAGCCGCGCAGCCCAAGATCGCACAGCTCGTGACCACCCTCGCCTGCATCTACGGCATCGGCATCCTGTCCTCGCTCTTCTGGAACCGCGCCATGGCCATCGTCACGCAGGGCTCGCTGGAGAAGCTGCGCGAGAAGATGTTCAACCGCATGCAGGACCTGCCGATCCGCTACTTCGACACGCACCAGCGCGGCGACATCATGAGCCACTACACCAATGACATCGACACGCTGCGCCAGATGATCAGCCAGTCGCTGCCCAACCTGCTCATGACGGTCATCGTCATCGTCACGGTGTTCTTTATCATGCTGTACTACAGCGTGTGGATGTGCTTGGTCATTATTGCCGGCGTCGCCTTTATGACCTTTATGACCAAGCTGCTCGGCTCCAACTCCGCGCGCTTCTTTATTGCGCAGCAGACCGAGCTCGGCGTTGTCGAGGGCCATATCGAGGAAGTCATGAACGGCCAGAAGGTCGTTAAGGCATTCTGCCACGAGTCTGCCGCCGAGGCCGATTTTGACGAGCGCAACGAAAAGCTCTTCGAGGTCTCGCAGAAGGCCAACATGTACGCCAACATCCTCATGCCCATCCTTATGAACCTGGGAAACCTGCTCTACGTGCTGGTCGCACTGGCAGGCGGCATTTTCCTGGCGCTGGGCGTGCCCAACCTGAGCATCTCGGGCATGGCACTGTCCATCGCCGTCGTGGTGCCGTTCCTCAACATGACCAAGCAGTTCTGCGGACAGATCGGCCAGATCTCGCAGCAGATCAACGCCGTGGTCATGGGCCTCGCCGGCGCCGACCGTATCTTTGAGCTCATCGACGAGGAGCCCGAAGCCGACGAAGGCTATGTGACGCTCGTCAACGCTCAGGTGAACCCCGACACCTGGCAGCTCGAGGAGGCCGACCACCACACCGGCATGTGGGCGTGGAAACATCCGCACCGCGCAACCGGCGAGATCGAGTACGTGCCGCTGCGCGGCGACCTGGTCATGGACAACGTCGACTTTGGCTACACGCCCGACCACGAGGTGTTGCACGGCGTGTCCGTGTTTGCCAAGCCGGGCCAGAAGGTCGCGTTTGTCGGCGCCACCGGTGCCGGTAAGACGACCATCACCAACCTCATCAACCGCTTCTATGACATCGCCGACGGCAAGATTCGCTACGACGGCATCAACGTCAACAAGATCCGCAAGGCCGATCTGCGCCGCTCGCTGGGCGTGGTACTGCAGGACGTGAACCTGTTCACCGGCACCGTGATGGATAACATCCGCTACGGCAACCTGGACGCCACCGACGAGGAGTGCATCGCGGCAGCCAAGCTCGCGGGCGCCGACGACTTTATCACCCGCCTGCCCGACGGCTACGACACGATGCTCACCGGCAACGGCGCGCAGCTGTCGCAGGGCCAGCGCCAGCTGATTTCGATCGCACGCGCCGCCGTCGCCGATCCGCCGGCAATGATTCTGGACGAGGCCACGAGCTCCATCGACACCCGCACCGAAGCCATCGTGCAGGCTGGCATGGATAAGCTCATGGAGGGCCGCACGACGTTTGTCATCGCACACCGCCTGTCCACCGTGCGCAACTCCGACGCGATCATCTGCCTGGACCACGGCCGCATCATCGAGCGCGGCAACCACGACGAGCTGATCGCCAAGCGCGGGTATTACTACCAGCTGTACACGGGTGCGTTTGAGCTCGAGTAGGACCGGTTACTGACGGAGGGCGCCCCGGGGACGGTCGGGGTAATTCCTCCGTGCTCAAACATTCTCGCTGCGCTGCGAAACTGCGCGCGGAGGAAATACCCCGCCCGTCCCCGGGGCGCCCTCCTGCGCGCAATCAGCCCGTCGTTTAGAACGGAATAAAAGTTAGTGAGGCCCTGGCCGTTTGGCCAGGGCCTCGTTTTGTAAGGATGATTTGGGAGGTGGTGGAGGACCAGTCTTTTTGGGACGGGGCTAAATTAGCTGATTCTCCATCCCAATATCGATGAATCAACAAATCGCAACTGATCCCTAATCCAAAACCAGCTAATTTAGCCCCGTCCCAAAAAGACTGGTCAAGCTAACGGAACGCCGTAGCTAAAAATCCCCGTCCCAGAAAAATCATTGCGCAGGTAGGACGGCAAAGGTAGCTAGAAAAGCCCCATCCTAAATGAGCTACAAGATTTCGGCTAGGAGCGCTCGGCGCCCATTTGTTTTATCGCTGCAGGTAGAAAGCGCGATGATGCGTGCATCGGGGCCAACGTCATCCATGTTCTCGTGCACCGTCGTCTGCGAGACATGCGTGAGCAGCGTCTGCATCGAGGCCTGGTCCAGGTTTCCCGGCCCAAAGATAATGTCATCACTCGCAGCAAACGAGCACACGGCAACAATGCGCAGGCGGAACGCCCCATCCTTTGCGTAGAGCGTGCCCGTGCGGTGCAGGTCAAAGAAGCCCCTGTCTAAAAACCGGTCGACATCGCCAAACATCGCGCCGTTATCCATGTGGTGCGCATAGAGCAGATTGTAGGAATCGGTCATCGCGCGACTGTTGCGCGTATCCAAAAACACCGCTCCCGAAACCGCGGACTCCCCCAACACGTTTTTGTTGAGGTATTCCTGGTTATCTTTTCCCTGAACAAAGGGATAGTCGATGTTGGTGCCATCGATGGTGACCCATCCGACCACGTCGGGATTTTTGGCCATCAGTTCCTGCAGGCGTGCGCAACCGTTGGCCCCGGTGGGTTTGTAGCGTAGCAGCTCGTCGCTGATGAACCCACCGTTCATAACGTTGTTTGTGTCCCACAGCGAATAGCCCCCGTACAGCAGCATGAGCAGCACGAGAAAGCCGGCAAACCACGTAAGCACGCGGTCGCCGGCCCTCGCCAGCCGAGCCATGCGTTTAAGCTCCATCGGCTGCAATCCTTGCTGTCTAACGGCGATTACGACGAGGACGGAAGAAGACCACGCCCATCACGGCGGCAAATGCGACGATTGCCACATAGGGAGCGACCGTCCGAATAACATCGGTGGGAACGGTAGCATCCTTGGTGTTGGTAAAGATCACCGTGGTGTCGTAAGCACCGATAGCTTCCTCGGCAATAGAGCTACCTTCTGTCGAATTGGTGCCATCACCAATCTTGTACGACGTCTTATAACCGTCGCCATGATAATCCGCCTCAGTTACGGCGAATTTATCCTCCGATGAGAGACCGTAAACGATGACGGATTCCCCATGCTTAAGCGTCTCGGTAAACGTAGCTCCCGACTTGGTTGTAGTTTGGTTCATGGTAGTAACACCGTTTTTCACAGTGCCGTACTTATAAGTCTCCCCGTCAGCGCCTTTAATCGTGACGGTAAACTCAAAGTCCTTATTTTTATCGCCCTGGTTACCGGCTACGACCTTTGTGATGGTCAGCTTATGGGTGACATATTTGTTCTCAAAGCCTGAGATCTTGCTGCCCGATCCCGCCGCTGTGCTAAGAGTGCAGCCCTTAGCAACTAAACCTGAGTTGCCATTTTCTACGTAAACATCCAGGAACAGTTCCTTGCACACAACGTTGAGGCCATCCAGCTCTGGCGGCGTCTGCGTAATTTTGTATCGATAGATGCCCGGAGCCGCGAACCTTGAGGTAACAAGGCTGACGCTCATTTGGGCGGTTATTGTCTTAGTAACGCCGTCGGCATTATCTTCGCTAGAAAGACCTTCGGCAGAATAATTTACGGAAGACGGCGAAAGCGAAACGGCCCCTTCCACTCCAGCAGTAGCGGGCATACCCGTGTTCGTAAGCTCGCTCGCCTCCGCCGGCGCAATCGTATATTTAAAGTCCGCATTCGGCTCCACGGCGTACTTATCCATGGTGAGCTTCGAGGTGATCGTGACCCTCCCTTCAGTTACCGACAACTGCGGATTAGTGGATTGCCCCTCCGCCCACGCGGGCGCAGCAACCCCCACCAAAGCCAGCACCATCGTGGCCGCCACAACCGCAAATGCAGCCAGTCGCCTCTTTCCAGTTTTCATTTTGCATCCTTCCTCTCGGGCATATGCCCTTAATAAAACCAGGCTTCGTGTCTACAGGTTCGACCTGCGCAGCACGCTGATCACATTGCCTTTGATCTGCGAACGGGCAATCGGTCCATACAGGCGACTGTCGTGCCCGCCCTCGCGCAAATCTGCCAGCACAAAGAGCTCATCCGTTCCCAGATGCACGGGATAGTCCACAGCAGACTCATAGCGCGGCGTCGGCGTGGTGATATCGCTTTCCACCACAACAGCCCCGTTAACCATGAGCTCGCCCGACTCGGTAATTGTGACCTCATCACCGGGGCGGGCAACCACGCGACCCAGGCGCTCTTCGCCATCCGCGGTGTATACCACCACGTCACCCTCGTTAAAGCTCTGGCTGAGCCTCCAGTAGAGCATGACGTCACCCGAACAGATGCGGGGGGCCATCTCGCCAGTCGTGACTGCGCCCACGCCCAAGACCACACCAAAGAGCAGCCAGAGCGTCACGACAAAAAATGCCAGGCGCGCCAGAAAGCCCACGATATCGCGCCGGTCGTCCGCTTCTCCCAGATCTGGTGCCGCATGGGCGCCCAACCTCACGTTCGACGCGGCCGAATACCGCGAGCCCCGGGGTCTTCCCTGCGGGGCCGCTCGTGCGGCTGGCCCATCACCAGCATTGCTGGCGCCATGTCTTCTCATAGGCGCCCACCCCTCTTGGAGCCGCGGTGTAAACGCAGCGCAACCATGCCCGTAGCCAACAGCACGCCGGCGGCCAAAATCGCCAGGGCATAGATGGGGTTGCGCGTAATACCCGTAGGCACCGCGACCTGTCGGGAATTGGTGGCCTTAGCTTCAACGGCAACGGTCACACGCGGACCGTTGAGCGTGCCGCTCGCACCCGTAAGCTTAGCCTGATACCCCAACGAAGAATAATCGTCTTCGCTCACGGTATAGACCGCGTTGTAATCCAGCGCCTTAATCGAAACGGTCAGGCCGTCCTTAACGGCAAACGGCATGGTCGCCTTGCCCTGGCCATCGGCCGTAAAGGCCGTCTTGTTTTCCACGGTCTCGGCCCGATCATTCGGTCGCGCCACGAGCGCATGGCTGCCTTGGGCAGACGCATCCGAATACTCGATGGCGTAGGTCTGACCAGCCTTGAGGCCCGTAAAGGTCGCCGTCATCTTAAAGTAGGCACGCTTGTCGCCCATATTGCCCGTAACGCTCTTGGAAACCTTGAGTGTGTAGGTGCGCGGGGTAAATCGTGCGTATACGCATCCCGTATGGCGGTCTTTTACGTTGTACGTATAGGTGGGTGAAGACGACAGCAGCTCCGGGGCATCCGGATTCGATAGGTCGTACCAACCCTCAAAGTGATAGCCCTCCTTGGGAGCGGCCACCGCCTCCACAAACGTGCCGTCATCCACAAAGTAGGCAACGCCCGATTTTTCGTACACGTCGGCGTCCTTGCCCGAGCCATCCCCGGCATCGATGGAGCCCTTTGCCCCCTTAAGCTTGGAGCTGACCGTGCCGCCCGTCGTTACGTTGCTCCACGCGCCATCGGCATTTTTGAGCTGAGCAACAAAGGCCTGACGATACTTCCATTGCGCCACAAATGTCGCGCCCTGACTCTCGGGAATGTTTTCGACCGTTACCACGTCGCCCGCAGCGCCGGTATCCGGATTGACCTTCTTGCCCCTAATGGTAAGAGTGCCGGAATCTGTAGTTCCCTCGGGAGCCGCATGGGTCACTGTGTGCTCGGCACCAAAACGAACGGCTTTTCCCGAGCCCGCGTACTCCCAGCCCATAAACTTCCAGCCGTCGTTTTGTCCTTCGGCGGCATGGGAGGTATAGCTCGCTCCAGCGCCAGAAAGCTGCACGAAATCGCCCGTGGACTCATCGGACACATCGTAGTGATACGCTTTTCCGCCGTTCACATCGTATTGAACGCCTGCCTTGGAAAACACGAGGTGCACTTTGTAGTGCTTTGTGACCTTGTCGACCTTAAAGCGATAGGTGCCATCGTCCAATTCGGTCCAGTGCGCCACATCGTCCGCGGAATAGAACTCGCCGTTGACAAAAGCACCGATAAAGACTGCCCCGTCATCGCGCTTGGCGTCGACCATAAAGTAGGAGTTCTTCTCCTGTTTACCTACGTAGTTTTTGGCATAGGTAAAGTCCGCCGTCTTGGTATCGGCGTTATAAAAATACGTTCCGCTTCCGTTGGGCGTCGTGTACGTCTCGATGCGATAGAACTCCCTAAACGAGATATTGTCGAGGAAGTTGCCGATCGAATTGCTCCCGTTGGCCGTGTTGTAGGCCGCAAAAGCAAAGACGCTCTGGTTTTGGCCATTCGGAATGGTGTAGGTATAGTCGTAGTCGACCTTTTTGTTCTGCTCGAGCGCGTTGGAACCGTAGGAAGCCCACGCGTCGTTTTCGGACGCCATAATCCATACGCACCATTTTTCGGTATGCTCCGCATCGGCCGTCCACGAGAACGCGCTTCCGCTGGACGCATTGGCAAATCCGCCCACTTTGTCAAACTTGGTTGAATACAGGATGATCTTTTTGCTGCAGCCCGATTGGGAAAAATTGGCCACATCCAAGCCGACATAGTTATCGACGCTCATTTGAATCCATTGAACAATTTGCTGGTACTGATCGAGTGCCTTTTGATTGTCCTTGTACGGCTCGTTTTCTTGTCGCGGACCGATGATAAGGGCCATGGCGTCTCGACCCGAGCGGCCGCGGTGGTCGAGCCCCCACTCGTACTGTTTTCCCGGCTCGGTCGTCACATATTGGTAGAGCGAACTCGCCTCGTGTGCGTTGAGCTCGGCTGCATAGTCACCATCGGAGGGCTTAAACGTAACAGAATGCCCAGCTGGGTCGATATAGTAGTCGTTCTGGGCAACGATCTCGATACGATGGTCTGTCTCGGTCGTGCGCCAATGGGGCGAGCACAACGTAAACTTGCTGGGCCCCTGGTTCCCCAGATGTATATCGTCTTCAAAACTGCCGTTAGCAATGTTCGTATTCTCGTTCTTAAGATTCGAGGTCGAGAACGCATAGTTTGTGAGCGTTGTCATGGTCTCGGACGAATTTTCTTGATACACCTTGGCAAAATCACTATAGATGTCGCGTGTGCCCTGCTTTTCCACATGAACGTCGTTGACCAGATTGCCAAACCACTCACGGTATTGTTCGTTCGCACCCGTAAGATTTGAATCGTAGCAAGTCAGCGCAAGCATCGTCTTTTCGGACGCTGCGGTATAGACTGCCTGATAGGCAAACTCATCGTCTTGCTCGGGAAGATCTCGATAATAATGCGTGCTGTTGGTGCCAAAGGAGAACCAACCCTGTCCGTTAGAGCTTACGAGCCACACCGAAAGCGCAATGCGGCCGTCGCTCTGTTCAAACGAAAAGCGGGATCCGTCAGCGCTGCTACCAGCAAAGCCGCCATTTGCGGCAAAGGAATCGCTGTAAACGGTGTACTGCTCAACGGTATTTCCCTGGGGCATCTTGCCCTGCGCCTTAAGCCAAGTCCGCAACTGCATGAGCTGGTCTTGGCCTGCGTTGTTAACCGACAGATTCTCCTGTTGAGGACCCATCGTGAGCATCAGCACGTCGTGTTCGGTTGCGGCGCGATGGTTGAGGCCCCACTCGTACGTGGAGCCGCTCTGGGTGGAAAAGGTGGTGTAGGTTGATCCAGGTTCAAAATAAAGATTTTGATCCTGTGGCCTAAGATTCCACGCAAGCGCAAAACGATTACCGTTAGCTTGTTTGAGGTTTCTTTGACCGTTGAGGAGCTTCGTGGAGAGGTCGAGCTTCAACGTCTCGCCGATTCTCTTATTCGGAGAGGTCGTCGACCAACCAGAAGCTTGGTTGGTAAAGGTTGGGTTCGCTATAAGGTTGCCATCGTCACCGTACGCACGCGAGGGCAACCCCCCCCGGCCATAACGAACGCGCATAAGACCGCTGCCAACATCACAAAGGTGCGGCGCATCGACGCTATATGACCGAAAGGACCCCGCACGGGCGCATCCCCCCCAGCCGCAGCCCGAGCTTTCGCGCAAGCTGCACAAGTAGTTCGTTTAAGTTTTTTGATTCTACAACCAGCCCAGGGCAAAAGCAAAATCATGCGTAACCGATTTGCAGTCATTTTTCGCATTTTCCGCATTGCGCAGGTAGGACGCCAAAAGTGGCTAAAAAAGCCCCGTCCTAAATGAGCTACTTGAGGAGTTGGGCCATGGCGTTGACGAATTTTTGGACTTGGAGGGTGGGCTCGAGCGGGTAGTGCAGAAAGACCGGCACCTCGCGGCCGCACAGGAACGGCACGCCCACAAAGGCTGGGTGCACCCCCGACCACGCTCCGCAGGTGAGTACCGCGTCGCCCTTTTCCTCCGCCTCGTTAAAGAGCGCAAAGTCGAAGCTGTCCACATCGATCACGTCCACGCCGCCGTCTGCCAACAGATCGATACGCAGGCTGTCCATAGCGTCGTTGCCGTGGCGGAGCACGCGCAGGCGCATGCCCTCTAAGTCGGCAACCGTAATGCGTTTCTTGCGCGCCAGCGGGCTCGTCCGTGGCACGTCGATATAAAACGTCACGTTAACGATGCGGAGCTTTTGGCAGGCATCACCCCAGCGCGGGGTCGAAAAACTCGACTGCACTACATCCACCTCGCGACCAAGGCTGCGCATGACGGATTCGCGTTCGTCGTAGAGGTCGCTCACCGGCACGATCTCGAAGCGCAACGATGGCTCCAGCTCGTGTACGCCCGTCCACATCGACAGCGTCTGGCGCCCCGGACACATCATCGACACGCCCAGACGCACGGCCCCGCCATCGCCCGCCGCGCGTCGGGCACGGCGTAGCGCGTCCTCGGACTGCCGCATGATCGAACGTGCATCGTCCACCAGCAGAGCACCTGCCGGCGTCACCTTAACACCAGAATGCGAGCGCTCGAACAACGTGATGCCAAACTCGGCCTCGAAGCCCGACACCTGCTTGACGAGCGCCGGGGTCGACACGCGCAATTTTGCCGCCGCCCGCGAGAAGCTTCCCAACTCAGCGGCGGCCGATATGGCCTCGAGTCGTCGATCGTACACGTCAATCTCCTGTTTCCAGACGTATGCCCATGCACTGCCGAAGGGGGTCTTTTTGGCAGGTCACACACTCAATTAAAGGCGCATTGTCTTGCGAGCTATAAACCATTGGTTAACGCCATTCTAACAAATATGCAATTCACCTGCGCAAATGCAAAGCATACGATAACCAGCGAAAACCACGTGGGTCGGTTAATGGGAGCGACCCACCGGGAGGCACAAGAAGGGAAGTTCCTATGAGCAATTGGCTTAAGCTCGAGGGCGATGTCTGCGCCGTGACCGGCGCGCTCGGCGGTATGGGCGTCGAGATTTGCCGCGAGTTCGCCCGCAACGGCGCCAACGTCGTCCTGCTCGACCTGGACGAGGAGAAGGTCAAGGCCGCAGCCGCCGACCTCGCCGCCGAGTTTGGCATCCACGCCGAGGGCTACAAGATGAACGCCACCGACGAGGCCGAGGTTCAGGCCGCCGTCGATGCCACCATCGCCGACTTCGGCCGCGTCGACGTCCTTGTCAACACCGCCGGCATCCTGCGCTTCGCCGCCATGGAGGACCTGCCGCTGAGCGACTGGGAGCAGGTGCTCAACGTCAACCTCACCGGTTACTTCATCACCTCGCAGCGCTTTGGTCGCGAGATGATCAAGGCCGGCCAGGGTCGCCTGGTGCACATCTCGACCGTTGCCAGCCACTCCCCCGAGACGTTCTCGGGCGTGTACAGCTCCACCAAGGCGGGCGTCAACATGATGTCCAAGATGCTGGCTGCCGAATGGGGCCCCTACGGCGTCCGCTCCAACTGCGTCGAGCCTTGCTTCGTTAAGACCCCGATGTCGGCCAACTTCTACGCCGACCCCGAGGTCGAAAAGAGCCGCAGCCGCCTGATCGCCACGCGCCGCATCGGCGAGGTCAGCGATATCGCCAACGCCGTCATGTTCCTGGCGTCCAAGCGCTCGGACTTTACCACCGGCGACGCCATCAAGGTCGACGGCGGCTTCTCCAACATGATGGGCGACCTCACCGCCAAGCCCGGCGGCCGTCGCGCCTATGCCGACAACTACCTTAAGAACAAGGGTGTCGAGCTCTGGTCCGATGAGTCCGGCGTCGCCAAGCCGACTGACCAGTAAACCAACCCGACAGGGAGGACCCGCAGACACGCCTGTTCCTCCCCCGTATCGATTAGAAAGAGTCCAATGGCTTCCACCAACTCCAACAAGGGTCGCGCCGTCGTGCTTTCCGCCGCGTGCGTCACCATGTTCTTCATCAGCTCCATCGCGCTGTATTCCGTCGTGAGCAAGAACCTGCTCGCCGTCTACCCCGAGTGGTCGAGCGCCCTTACCTGGGCCTTCCCGGTCTTTCAGACCATCATGGCCGTGACGGGCATCTTCGCCGGCCGCATCTCCGATAAGATCGGCCCGCGCAACGTCGTGATCGCCGCCGCCGTGTGCTACGGCCTGGGCTGGTTCATGTCCGGCACCGTCACCGAGCCGTGGCAGTTCTACCTGTGGTTCTCGCTCGTCGCCGCTGTCGGCAACGGCCTGGGCTACAACCCGGCGCTCACCACCGGCCAAAAGTGGTTCATCGACAAGAAGGGTCTCGCCTCCGGCATCACCCTGGCCGCTTCGACCGCCGGTCCCGCCGTGCTGTCCCCGGTACTCGCCTCGCTGCTCATCCCGAGCCTGGGCATCTTTGGCGCCCTCAAGGCACTCGGCGTCATCTCCTTTGTGACGATCGCCGCCTCCGCCCTGTTCCTGAAGGCCCCCGAGGCCGGTTGGCTGCCCGAGGGCTTCGAGGCCCCCAAGGGTGGCGCACATGCCGGCACCTTCGGTGACCTCACCCCGGGCGAGATGGTCAAGACCCCGCGCTTCTGGGTCCTCATCGTCACCTTCGCCTTTGCCGCCACCGCGGGCACCCTGCTCGTGGGCAAGGTTGCCTCCATCGCCGCCGTCCAGCTCTTCGCCGACCCCACGAGCGCCGCGGCCGTCGCCCTCGGCGGTGTGGTCGTCTCCGTCAACACCTGCGCCAACCTGGTCGGTCGTCTGTCCTTTGGCCAGATCATCGACAAGCTCGGCGCCTATAAGTCGCTGCTCATCAGCCTTGTCGTCACCATCGTCGCACTCGTCATCATGTCGATGAGCTTTACGCAGAGCATGTTCTTTGTGGCGCTCGCCCTGCTCGGCTTTAGCTTTGGCGCCCTGCTCGTCATCTACCCGCCGCTCACCGGTGGCGCCTTCGGCACCAGCAACATCGGCGTCAACTACGGCATCATGTTTTTGGGTTATGCCGCTTCCACCTGGATCAGCCAGCCCATCACCGCCGTGCTGTATCACGCCGAGGCCGGCAGCGCCGCCTACCAGCAGTCCTTCTACGGCGCTATTGTGATCGCCGCCATCGCCGTCGTGCTCACCGTCTACATGATGGTCTCCGACAGCAAGAAGAAGTCCGCCTAGTTTTACCGATGCGACAAAGGGACAGCCCCTTTGTCGCATTCCACTGGTCACCAGTATTAAGGAGTCGAAATGTCTGAGCTCAACCCCGTCCGCATTGCCGTTATCGGCGCCGGCGCCATGGGCCGCAACCACATCCGCTTTGTCACCGAGGAGCCCGAGGCCGAGCTCGTCGCCATCGCCGACGCCTTTGAGGGCGCCCGCGCCACGGCCGAGACTGCCGGCGTGCCGTTTTACACCGATCCCGCCCAGATGATGGACGAGGTCAAGCCCGAGGCCGTCATTATCGCCACCCCCAACGACCTGCACTTGGGCGTTGCTCGCGAGGCTGTGAAGCGCAACATCGTGCCGCTGGTCGAAAAGCCGATCTCCAACGATCTTGAGGATGCCCAGGCTTTCGCCGCCGAGGCCGAGACCGCCGGCGTGCCCGTGCTCGTGGGCCAGCACCGTCGCCACAACCCCTTCGTCAACAAGGCCAAGGAGATCATCGAGTCCGGCGAGCTGGGCAAGCTCACCGTGTCGAGCTTCCACTACATGATCTATAAGAATGACGAGTATTTCGATGTCGAGTGGCGCCGCAAGAAGGGTGCCGGCCCGATCCTGGTCAACCTGGTTCACGACGTCGACCTGCTCCGCTATCTGCTGGGCGAGCCCGTTGCCGTCCAGGGTATGCAGTCCAGCGCCGCCCGCGGTTTTGAGACCGAGGACTCCGCCGTGGTCAACGTCCGTTTTGCCGATGGCGCGCTTGCGAGCATGACCATCTCCGACGCCACCGCCAGCCCCTGGAACTGGGAGGCAACCGCTCGCGAGGATCCGCAGTACCGCCCCTTCGACGCCGACGCCTACTTTATCGGCGGCACTAAGGGCGCCCTGTCGCTGCCCCGCCTGCACCAGTTCTCCTACGACGGTGCCTCTAACTGGCACAAGCCGCTGCAGATGGAGATCCCGGCTGTGGACCCGGCGCTGCCGCACAAGATGCAGCTCAAGCACTTTGTGAAGGTCGTCCGCCGCGAGGTCGAGCCCGTCGTGACCCCCGCCGATAACGTCAAGACGCTCACGCTGCTTAACGCCATCAAGGAGGCCGCCGAGACCGGCCAGCTCGTCGAGCTGTAATGCCTTAAGAGCGACCGCGGCAAACCCCATGCCGAACCCCTCGGTCCGCCACCAATAAGCCCCTCTTCTTTGCCCCGCGAGCAGCCTCCTGCCCGCGGGGCATTTTGCTACCTTGCCGACGATTTTTCTGGGGTGGGGGGCTATTTTGCACCTCGGCCCGATTCGTTCGCCACGAAATGGGCCTATCTACTACGTTTAACCGACCACCCTCAACCATACCGAATTTCGCGAAATAAAACCGCAGGTAAACGGCTTGCGTATTTTCGGAAAACCGGGGGATGGTCGACCCATACGGTTCAAACGTAGTAGATAGGTCGTTTTCGTGGCGAGGGCCCAAAACAGTCTTTTGAAACGGGTGGTATCCTTGGTAGCCCTGTGCTGCAAACGCACCTTAAACGCAAGGAGTCCCATGGATCTTATCGCCCAGCTCGCCCGCGAGCTCAACCTTAAGGCCGCCAACATCGAGGCGGCCGTCAAGCTCATCGACGAGGGCAACACCATCCCCTTTATTTCGCGCTACCGCAAGGAAGCAACGGGCGGCATGGACGACGTCGCCCTGCGCGCGCTCGACGAGCGCCTGTCCTACCTGCGCAATCTTGAGCAGCGTAAAGAGGACGTCATCCTGCTCATCGACGCCCAGGGCAAACTCACGCCCGAACTCGAGCAGCAGATTCGCGAGGCCACGCAGCTCCAGCGTGTCGAGGACCTCTACAAGCCCTACCGCAAAAAGCGCATGACTCGCGCGCAGAAGGCCCGCGAGGCCGGCCTGGAGCCGCTCGCCAACATGATCATCATGCAGGCCTCGGCCAAGGGCAGTGCGCTCGACGCCGCCGCAGCATACGTCAATGAGGAGGCCGGCTTCGACACGCCCGAAAAGGCGCTCGCCGGCGCCGCCGACATCGTGGCCGAGACGGTAGCCGAGGACCCGGAGAACGTCGCCGATCTGCGCGCCTTTACGCAAAACACCGCCGACATCGTCGTCGAGGCCACCGACCCCACCGAGAAGACCCCCTACGAGCCCTACTACAACTTTGACGAGCCGCTGCGCCGTATACCCAACCACCGCGTGCTGGCTATCGACCGCGGTGAGCGCGAGGGCAAGCTCCGCGTGCGCATGAACGTCGACGGCGCTGCCGCCACGGCACGCCTCGGCAGCCGTTGGCCCCGACGCCAGGGCGTGTTTGCTCCCATCTTCGATGCCGCCATCGCTGACGGTTACAAGCGCCTCATGGCCCCCTCGCTGGAGCGCGAGGCCCGCGCCAAACTCACCGTCCGCGCGCAGACCGAGGCCATCAATGTCTTTGCCAAGAATCTCGAGGGCCTGCTCTCGGCACGCCCCGTGCGCGGCGCCCGTGTGCTCGCGCTCGATCCGGGCTACCGCACCGGCTGCAAGGTCGCCGTCATGGACGAGACCGGCAAGCTGCTCGACCACGGCGTGGTCTACCCCACCAAGCCGCGCCACGACGTCGCCGGCACCAAGCGCGAGCTCGCCCGCCTCGTCAAGAAGGACGGCGTTAACACCATCGTCATCGGCAATGGCACCGCCAGCCGCGAGACCGAGGAAGTCGTCTCGGAGTTCATCGCCGAGCAGGCGCCTGAGCTGCGATACACCATCGTCAACGAGGCCGGCGCATCGGTGTACTCCGCCTCCGAGCTCGCCAGCCAGGAGTATCCCGACCTGGACGTCACCGTGCGTGGCGCCATGAGCCTGGGCCGCCGCCTGCAGGACCCGCTGGCAGAGCTCGTCAAGATCCCGCCCCAGTCCATCGGCGTGGGCCAGTACCAGCACGACCTTGACCAGACCGAGCTTTCGCGCACCCTGGGCCACGTGGTTGAGGACGTCGTCAACCGCGTGGGCGTCGACGTAAACACCGCGAGCGCGAGCCTGCTGGGATACGTATCGGGCATCACGCCGAGCGTGGCCAAAAACATCGTGGCCTACCGCGAGGAAAACGGCGCCTTTACCGATCGCCGCCAGCTCAAGAAGGTCCCCAAGCTGGGACCCAAGGCATATCTCAACGCCGCGGGCTTCCTGCGCATTAGCGGCGGCAGGAACCCACTCGACGCGACAAGCGTCCACCCCGAGAGCTACGAGGTGGCCACGGCCGTCCTGGAGCGCGCAGGTGTGGCGGCCAGTGAGCTCAGCCGTGGCGGCGTGCCCGACATCGAGCGCCGTCTGGGCAGCATCTCGGCGCTGGCAAGCGATCTGGACTGCGGCACCCTCACGCTCATCGACATCGTCAACGAGCTCAAGAAGCCCGGTCGCGACCCGCGCGACGACGCGCCCGAGGTGGTCTTTAGCCGCTCGGCACTTTCTATCGACGACCTGGAGCCCGGCATGGAACTCAAGGGCACGGTGCGCAACGTCGTCGACTTTGGCGCCTTCGTCGACGTGGGCGTGCACCAGGACGGCCTCGTGCACATCTCCAAGCTGGCCAACCGCTTCGTCAAGCACCCGAGCGACGTGGTACGCGTCGGCGACACGGTAAAGGTGTGGGTAGAGAAGGTCGACCGCGACCGCAAAAAGATCTCCCTCACCATGGTGCAGGGGAAGTAAACCGCCAAAGCAAGGGTCCCCCCCTCTCGCGACGTGCAAAATCGCGAGTATTCTGCAAATTCCGCCGTTCCTGATGCCCCTCAGAGACGAAAAAGCAAAAAACAGCCCCCGTTTTAGCGTCGTCAGAGCCAAAACGGGGGCTATTCCGTGCTTCAGCTAGCTGGTAAAAGCCTTTACCTTGCTGAATACTCGCGATTTTGCACGGCGCAGGCGGGGGTACCTTTGCCTACGGCAGGATATGGAGGCCGATTACCAACCTACCGGCAAGCTCGTGTCGGCAGCCCCGGCCTTTCCTTTGCCTAGCGCGACCCTCGCGAAGCGCGTGAGCGATAGGGAAAGGAAAGGCCGGGGCGAACAGCCCGCGGCGCAGCCAGTGTTCGCGTTACGGCAGAATATGGAAACCGAGTGCCGCGATATCCTTGGCAAAGCCGCGCACGGTGTCGAGCGAAACCTCGTACGGGTCACGGCCGATGTTCTTGCGCTTGGCCAGGATGCTGTTAGGCACCGTGATGATCTGACAACCGCAGGCTTCGGCCTGGTAGATGTTGATGAGCTCGCGCGTGGACGCCCACAGGACCTCGCAGTTGGGCTTGGCGGCGGCCTTCTTGACCGACTCCGTCACAAACGGAATGGGGTCGACGCCGGTGTCGGCGATACGGCCGGCAAAGAGCGAGATGATGGACGGCGTCTCGGCGTCAACGGCCTCGACCATCTCATCGACCTGCGTAGGCGTAAAGATGGTGGTGACGTTGACCTTGATGCCGTCGGCCGAAAGCTTGCGGACCAGCTCGGCGGTGGACTCGCCCTTGGTGGTCACGCACGGAATCTTGACGTAGACGTTCTCGGCCCAGGTAGCGATCTCGCGGGCCTCGACCTCCATGGTCTCGACGTCGTCGGCAAAGACCTCAAACGAGACGGACACATCGGTGATGTGAGTCAGGACCTCCTTGGCAAACGCGCGGTAATCCGTCACGCCGCCCTTCTTCATAAGGGACGGGTTGGTCGTGAAACCCTGAACGTTGCCGTTCTCGTACATGTCGAGCATGCCCTCGAGGTTTGCACCGTCAGCGAACACCTTGATTGCCATCTGCCTGATTCCTTTCGTTAGCATACGGCCGATAAACTGCTAAACACTTTACCTATGTTTATCAAGGCGTGAGCTGCGGGTTTTTATCTTCTCGGCGAACGGTATAAACACCTCAGTGTTTGGATTGATAAATCGATTGAGCATGCAAAAGCAAAGAGTCGCAGTTTGAGCAAACGTCAGAACGCGGGATTCATTAGATGAGGCCGAAATGCTGCATCGCTGTGACGGTGCCGTCGTGTGCGACATCGTCGGTCACGTAGTCGGCGACCGCCTTGACCTCGGGCATGGCGTTGCCCATGGCGACAGCCGTCTCGACCGCAGCGAGCATGCCCAGGTCGTTACCCGAATCGCCGAAGCCAAAGGTGCGCGCGTTGCCGGTGCGACCCAGGTATTCCAGCGCTCGCGCCACGCCCACGCCCTTGTCGATGCCCTTGGGGCTCAGCTCGCGATTCTGACCACCGGTGTTGCACAGCTCAAACTCGCGATCGATAAAGCCATCATCGTTGGCTACGCGAGCCAGGTCGCTCGCGACGATGCCTACCTTGCCCACGCGCAGACGGCCGTCGACGCGCATTTCCTCGGTGCTGTGCACCACAGAAGTGCCGATCAGAGACGACTGCTCAACGCCCGCGGGTTCCAGGGCAAAAGTAGCCACGTTGGTCTCGAAAAAGGCTTCAATCCCTGCCGCGACCATACGGCGAGCGAGCTCCGCAACAATGTCTTCGTCAAAGCAGTCCTCATGCACCACGCGGCCCTCGACCTCGAGCGTGGCGCCTGCCATGGCAACGATGCCCGCGGGGTCGAGCGCACGCAAGCTGTCCGCGATGAGCCACAGGGGACGACCCGTGCAGATAAATGCCTGGTGTCCCGCGTCGCGCAGACGATGAAACGCCTCGACGACCGTCTGCGAGGGGTGAACCGCCGAAAAGTCCTTGTCGGTCATGTTGTCGGGATCGAACGACGTCAGCGTGCCGTCCACGTCAAAAAAGAGCACGGCGGAATCGGGGCACGCATCAATCATATGGGTTCCTTTCGGGGGCGAGAGTAAACGAAGTATCCATCATATAATGGAGCGACGCAACCAGAGAGGTCACCCATGGAATTTTACGCAAGCTGCCCCGAGGGCTTTGAGTCCGCACTCGCCGATGAGTTTAAACGCCTCGGGCTTTCGCATGTTCGCCGGCTGAAGGGCCGCGCTACATTTGAGGGCGAGCTCGAAGAAGGCTACCGCGCCTGTCTGTGGTCGCGCCTAGCGAGCCGCGTGTTTGCGGTGCTCGGGCGCTTTGAGGCGCAGGATGCCGACGAGCTGTACGATAGCGTTTACGACATCACCTGGGAGACCATCATCCGCCCCGGCGCCACCATCGCCATCACCGCCCGCGGCGTGACCGAGCAGCTGCGCAACACGCGCTTCTCGTCCCTGCGCGCCAAGGACGCGCTGTGCGACCGTCTGGCCGAGACCACGGGCCGTCGCGCCGATGTCGACGCCGCCGATCCCGACGTTCACCTGCTGCTTTCGCTGCGTCAGCGTCGCGCGAGCATTAGCCTGGACCTTTCGGGCGACCCGCTGTTCAAACGCCTGCCGCCCGCTGCGACTCGTGCCGGCGAGGGCGCACACGTGTTGCGCCCCGACTACGCCGCCCTGGTGCTGGCGCAGGTCGGCTGGACCGCACTATGCGAGCGCGAGCTGACGGCCGACGATTACGAGAACGAAGCCCTTCCCACGCTGATCGATGCCTCGTGCGCCGGCGGCGGTCTGCTGCTGGAGGCCGTGAACATTCTGACCGACCGCGCCCCGGGCGCTGCACGCGAACGCTGGGGCTTTGAGGGCTGGCAGCTGCACGACGCCGCTCTGTGGGAGCAGCTGCTTGCCGAGGCGCGCGAGCGCGAGGCGGCAGCGCGCGAGCGGCAGGCGCGCATCGTGGCCGCAGACATCGACCCCGCCGCTCGCAAGACCGCCGAGCGCATGGTCAAGAGCGCTGGTTACAAGCGTTTTGTCGACTTTTGCGCCGCCAAGTCCGCCACCGTGCTGGACCATGCTGGCGCCGTCGCCGGAGCCGCCGTAGTCGCAGACACCACCGAGACACCGCTTTCACTCATGCACGACGCCATGACGCTGGTCGGCGAGCTGCGCCGCGCGCCCGAGCTTTCCGCGGCGCCGGTCGCCGCACTCACCCGCGATGGCCTTATGGCCCGCGCGCTCCATGCCGAGCCCGCGCGCTCCATCGCCGTTATGCCCAATAACGAGGAGGCGGCTATTGAGGTTTGGCCCTCGCTCGACCACGCCGCCGCGACATTTGAAGCTGCGACCAGCGCAGATGCCGAGGAGCAGACCGCAGACGCTCAAGACGAAGCCGCCGCTTCCTCCATGCCCGAACCTGCCGCCACGCTCGACTTGGGCGACGGCAAGCCGCTGCCCGTGCTCATTCCCGAGTCCGAGCAGTTCGCCAACCGCCTGCGCAAGAATGCCCGTCTGCGCCGCAAGTGGGCAAAGCGCGAGGGCGTGAGCTGCTACCGCGTCTACGATGCCGACCTGCCCGACTACTCCGCCGCCATCGACCTGTACGAGGGCTGCCCGCAGACGCCGGGCCGCTGGCTCGTCATCGCCGAATACGCCGCACCTAAGACCATCGACCCCGCACTGGCCCAGGCCCGCATGCTCGACATCTTGGCCATCGCGCCGCGCATCCTAGATGTTCCCGCCGAGCATGTGCACGCCAAGGCCCGCATGCGTTCGCGCGGCGGCTCGCAGTACGGCAAGCAGGGCGCCGGCAAGGGTGGCTCGGGCGAGCGCGCCAACATCGCGCGCCGTCGCCTGCCGCTCATCGAAGAGGGCGGACTCACCTTTGCCGTCAACTTTGACGACTACCTGGATGTGGGCATCTTCTTGGATCACCGCGTCACCCGCAACCTGGTGCGCGAGCACGCCAAACAGGCACGCCGCTTCCTCAACCTGTTCGCCTACACCGGCACCGCCACCTGCTATGCGGCCGACGGCGGCGTCGAGGAAACCGTGACAGTCGACCTTTCCAACACCTACCTGGACTGGGCCGAGCGCAATATGCGCCAGAACGGCTTTGTTGGTCCGCAGCATCATTTTGTGCGCGACGACGTGCTCGCCTGGATTCGCGACCAGCGCCAGACGCGCAACCGCTGGGACCTGATTTTTGTCGATCCGCCCACGTTTTCGAACTCATCCAAGATGGGCCGCCGCACCTGGGATGTCCAGCGCGACCATGTTGAGCTTTTAGCCGGCGTATCGCGCCTGCTCGCACAGGGCGGCCATGCCATCTTTAGCTGCAACCTGCGCGGCTTCCGCCCCGAGACGCGCAAGCTCGCGCGCGCGGGCGTGGTGTTGGAGGACATTACGGCGCAGACCATCCCCGAGGATTTCGCGCGCAACCAGAAGGTGCACCACTGCTATATC
>UQYA01000020.1 GCA_900545165.1 uncultured Collinsella sp. | reverse complement strand
CTGACATACCTCGATACCCAGAACAGCCTCCGCAAGGCGAACGGCCAGTCTGAGCTTAGCGTCAGCCTCCGCATGACTGCGGCAGCCGCCCTCAATACATCATATTCATCGAACATCTGGGGACACTCGAACTGCTATTTCGATCAAGGTGAGAATCTTGCAGGCGGCGGCGGAGCATACACCGGAGGCGAGACCGAGGATACGCTTGGCTGGCCATATACCGGTCTCTACACCCAGGAGAAAAAGGCGTTCGATAAGTACGTCGAGCAGTATGGTGACGCACTTGGAAGCCATCGATATGATTCCTACTATATCTACCAGCACTACAACAGCATCTACCATGAGTGCGGGCACTATCTAAACATCATCGATGCCGGCGCGAAGGCTATCGGCATCGCGACCGGTAGCGGTAAGAATACCGATTCCGAGGTAACCGTTTTCGACTATAGCGGGAGCACGGGGCAGAAGGATTTCACTGTCTCCGAGTTCAAGAAGCTCGTCAACGACTACATCGCTTCCGCCTACAATGCAGGCGGCACGCAGGAGCAGAAGGAGCAGCTGAAGCAGCTGCAGAATAAGCTGGCAGAGGCGCAGAAGAATTACGGTTCAACCAGCAATGCCTACTACGCTGCCGTCAATAAAAAGGATTCCGCACGCGACGCCTATACCGCGGCCGACACGAACGTGAACACCGCCAAGGGCGAGTACGAGAAGGCTAAGTCCGGCACCGCCGCCGCGAAGACGGCATACGACGCAGCGAAGGACGCACTCGGCGGAATCGACATCGAGTCCCTCAAGCAGAATCTCGATGCCGCCAAGTCCGAGGCCGCTACTGCCCAGGCGGCTCTCGATAAGGCAAACGCCACGCTTGCTGACAGCAAGACGAAGGCAGCCGAGGCCGCTGCTCGAAAGGCGAAGGCTCGCAGCGCCCGCGATGCCGCCAAGGCAAAGTCCGAACAGGCCAATGAGGCGTATGGCAACGCCACGGCTTCGGTCAAGGACCTTGCTGCCAAGCGCGATGCCGCCCAGGCGGACCTTGCGAATAAGCAGGGCTCGCTTGACGAGGCAAAGAAGGCCGACGATGCCGCCCAGGCTGGTGTAGACAAGGCCCAGGCCGCAGATGTCCAGGCCGCGACCGCTCTTTCGGACGCCAAGCAGGCAGTTGCCGCCAAGACGCAGGCCCTGTCCGACGCACAGGCGAAGGTCAAGGCTGCCGAGGGCGAGCTGGCCGGTGCAAACAAGGCCTTCGAGCGCTTCGCCGGCGCTCAGAAGGCGGTCGACGACGCCAAGACCGCCTATGACGCTGCCGTGGCCAGTGTCGCCGATGCCCAGAAGCAGCTCGAGGCCGCCAACGAAGCCGTCGTCGATGCGAACTTCGAGATCGTCAAGGCCAAGGCCGAGCTTGCCAGCGATGAGGCACTCAAGGCCGATCTTGAGGCTGTCGATCACAAGGCATCCCTTGCCGCGGGCACGACGGGCAACGAGAAGCTGGTCAAGCTGAACGCTGCCTACGCTCGCTATAAGGCTGCCGTCGATGCCGCCGCTGGTCTCAAGGCTGCTCTGAGCGATGCCGATGCCAAGCTGTCCGATGCCAACGACGCCTATGCCGCCGCGCTGGCTGAGCTTGGCGATGCCAAGGATGCCCTGGCTGCCGCGCAGGCCGAGTACGACAAGTATCATCCCAAGGCTGAGCCGCAGGCCAAGCCTCAGGTTGCACAGGCTGCTGCAAAGGCTCCTGTCGCCAAGAAGAAGGCCACGTCGGCCGCGCTCGCCCAGACTGGCGATGACTCCGCTCTTGCGGGCGAGGTGTTCGTCATCGGCGGTATCACTCTCGTGGCCGCTGGTGTGACGCTGAGCGATCGTCGTCGCAAGCAGATGTAGCGTTTCGAGCGTAGTTTCTGCAACGAACTTCGGTTCATAGCAGGAGCGCTTCGATAGCTTAACCGATAAGGCCGGCGCGCTGTTAAACGCAGCGTGCCGGCCTTTCTTTGTTTCGATATCAAAAAGCCCGGTCGGCAGCCGCGAAAGCTACCGACCGGGCAAGCCGTAGGCGATATGGTTGCCGTCGAGCGGCCGCTCGACTTAGCCCAGCAGGCTCAAGCCAACAGAGACAAACGCCAGGATAACGCCGACGATGGACTCGCCGCCCAGCAGGCCGCTGGCAACGACCAAGCCCTGCTCCTGGAAGGCGGCGTCCTTGGCGGCCTTTTCCTCGTCCGAAAGACCGGCCTCGGCGTCGCGGTGTGCGGCCCACTTGTCGTAGGCGAGCTTAACGCAGGAGCCCAAGAAGGCCGTGAGCGACATGTAGAACGGCAGGTACACGCCCAGACCGATCATCATGGCCGGAATGCCGAGCCAGTACATGATGATGCCGGCGATAAAGCCGCCCGCAAACCACGGCACGCTCGGGATGCCCGAGACCATGGTGGCGACCACGCTTGCCTGCGCGGCCACAAAGCTCTTGTCGGGGCCGAAGGCGTCCGGACCATAGGCGGTGACGAGCGCGACCATGACGGCGGCAGCGACCAGGGCGCCCACGATGCCGCCGATGGCCTGGCCGACCCACTGTGCGCGTGGGTTGGTGCCCAGCACGGCGCCGGCCTTAAAGTCGTTCATGACGTCGCCCGCAAGGCCGCACGCCACGGCCACGACGCCGGCGATAAAGAACAGCTTGACCTGCGCGAGCTGCGCGAAGGCTGCCACGATGAGCATGACGATGAGGCCAAAGATTTCCATGGGGTCGATACCCGTCTGGCCGCAGCTCTGTGCGCTCATGATGGTGGTGACAAAGGTAAACAGTGTGACGATGACGGCCGGGACGGGACCGAGGTCGAGCGCGATGGCAACGATCACAGCGATGGCTGCGGTGCCCAGGCCGATGATGCCGGCGTCGAGCTTAAGCGAGCCCGAGATAAGCGACTGCTCGTCGGTGTCGGTGGAGCTGTCGGCGGCGAGGCCACGGACGATACCGGCGACCTGCGGCAGGATGTCCTTAAGGACGACGGCGACGCCAAAGCCCATCATAAGACCCATACCGAGGGATTTGACGATACCCTGCGCGGTCACAATATCGAACAGGCCAGCAGCGGTGCCGCCAACGATGATGCCAAAGTTGCCCAGCAGCGCGCCGGCAAACCAGAAGGCGACGGGGGCGAAGCCCACGAGGAAGCCGATGGACAGCAGCATGGGCGAGTTGTAGATGGCAAAGGTCACGCCGGGGATATTGAGCGTGCACAGCATACTGGGCACAATGCCCAGAGCATCGCGCAGCACGCTGTAGATGCCGGCGATGGCCATGGAGCCAAAGAGCTGCTTGCCGGTCTTGCCGCCGGCCTCGGTCGCGCGCAGGGTCTGAGCTGCGGCGTTGCCGGTGGGGAACTCAAGCGCGGCGTCCACGATAAAGTGACGATGGATGAGCGCTGTCGCCAGAAGGCCCAAGATGGTGCCGGCGAGCGCCACGATAAACATGTCGAGCCAGCTGATCTGGTCGGCATAGCCCAACATCCAGGCGCCCGGGATGGTAAACGCCAGGCCGCCGGCGACCATGGCGCCCGCAGACATGATGGTGTGGGTGACGTTGGCCTCGTTGAGGCTGGCGTTGCCCATGAGCTTCAGGAAGAACAGCGAAATGACGGCAGCGAAAATGATCGGCCAGGGGAGGGCGCCCATCTTGAGGGCGGTATAGGCCGAGCTTGCCGTGATGATCACGCAGCCAAGGACGCCGATGACGCCGCCGCGCAGCGTGAGTTGCCCGCGCATCGAGGCGCGGTTCGAGGGATTGCTCATATAAAACTCCTTTGCGTATATCCGCTTCCCCCGGGAGCGCCGCTACGGATACGGCGCGGGAAGTCGGGTTACCAAGGGCCGCCGCGTGAGCTCGCGCGCGACCGCGCACCAGTATAACCGCAAGCTAGTCATTTCGGGATGACTGGTTTAGGTAGGCGATATACTGCTGGGCAGACGAAAGGAGCGCCGACGATGCTTAATGGGTGCGCATATATATTGACGGTCGACGTGGGCAACACGTTCATTCGCTTTGGCCTGTTTGCCGAGGATTCGGGCGCGGCGCAGGAATGCCCGCTTGCGACGTGCGAGATCACCACGCCGTCGAGCATCACAGCAGACGAGGCGCGCATGCGTCTCGCTCAAGTCATGGCCGCGCTAGCGGCCGATGCGGGCATGCCGGGCACACTTGTGCCCACGGCTGCCGTGCTAAGCTGCGTGGTGCCGGCGCTCGAGCGCCCGTGGAAGGCGGCGCTTTCCCGCACCTGCACGGGGCGCGTGCTCACCGTGGGGCCGGGCCTCAAGACCGGCATGCCCGTGCACTACGACGATCCAGCAGAGATCGGTCCCGACCGCATCGCCGACGCCGTGGCGGCCCGTGCCGTCTACGGCTCTCCGTGCATCGTGATCGACCTGGGCACTACGACCAATATCGAGGTCATCGATGCGCACGGAGCCTTTGTCGGCGGCGTCATCGCGCCGGGTCTGGCACTTGGCGCCCGCTCGCTTTCGGCGGCAGCAGCGCGCCTACCCCAGGTTGAGCCCTCGGCGCCAACGCATGTGATCGGTCGCAACACGCGCGAGGCCATGCGCTCGGGCGTGGTCTTGGGCGAGGTAGCCCGCATCGACGGCATGCTCGACATGGTGCTTGCCGAGATGCGCTCGACCAAGGCAGCGGGCGAGGGCAGCGTGCCCATCGTCATTACCGGCGACGATGCCGAGGCGCTCGCGGCGTTGGTCGGCCACAGCCTGACGGTAGACGACGCACTGACGCTGCGGGGTCTCGCCGAGCTGCACCGCATCAACCAAAAGCCCCGCCGCGTGTAAAAGTGAGGGCGCCGGTGGGACAAACGCCTCCACCTTTCACCTGCTACAATGGGTCAAACTATTGCGATTACGGAGGTGTCTGCCATGTCGGACGATCTTCATCAAACTTCGTCAGGCAAGCGCCTGGACGTCATTAGCTGGGACGAGTTCTTTATGAGCGTGGCCATCGCCGCGCAGCGCCGCAGCAAGGACCCCAACACGCAGGTGGGTGCGTGCATCGCCAACACCAACCACCGCATCCTTTCGGTGGGCTACAACGGTACACCCTCGGCGCTCAACGACGACTTTTTTCCGTGGGGTACGAGCGACGACCCGCTGCAGGACAAGCACAACTACGTGGTCCATGCCGAGGCCAACGCCGTGCTCAACTACCGTGGCTCGCTCAAGGACCTCGAGGGTTCCACGGTCTACGTCACGCTGTTCCCGTGCCACGACTGCGCCAAGATTTTGGCTCAGGTGGGCGTGGGCGAGGTCGTCTACCTGGACAACAAGTACGCCGACACCGATGACGGACGCATCAGCCGCCGCATCCTCGACTCCTGTGGCATCAGCTACCGCCAGGTCATCGTCGATGTCCAGATTGGTACCGGGGGACAGGCTCAGCAGTAGCGCGTGCCAACGCCAGCTGGCGGCAAAACAGCCAAAAGAGCCCCGTCCCAAATTGACTACTCGTGAAAGTCGCGTCTGCGCGCATGGACGGCTCGTGAGCGGGTACATGGCTGTAGTAACATAGCTTCTGTCCGCGGGCGTGCCCGCGTTATTGTGAGAAAGGAGCCCCTGTGGCTGTTAACGAAGAGCTGCTTAAGAAGGTTCTTGAAGAGATTCGCCCCAACCTGCAGGCCGACGGCGGCGATATGGAGTATGTGGGCGTCGACGACGAGGGCGTCGTCAAGCTGGAACTGCAGGGCGCCTGCGCCGGCTGCCCCATGAGCTCGCTGACCCTTTCCATGGGCATCGAGCGCATCCTGAAGGAGCATGTGCCCGGCGTTACCCGCGTCGAGCAGGTCAATGCTTCCGGCGAGGCCGAGGACCTGTACGACGAGTACGCGCCGTTCTAAGATGCGAAAGCTGCGGACGACATGCTCCGCATAGACGTCACGCCCAAATATGCGGCTGCGAGCGCAAGGCCCGCGGCCGCATTTGTATGTAGGGAGCAGGGGGACCGATATGCTCAACGACCTCTACCATATGCTTGATCCCGTCGCCATCTCGGCGGGGCCCATCACCATCTACTGGTACGGCTTGGCCTATGTGGTCGGAGCTCTGCTCACGGCGGTCGTCATGTACCGCACGCAGCGTCGCTGGGGCTTTAACATCACGATTGACGACCTTACGAGTGTCGTGGTCGGCGTGGTCTTTGGCCTTATCATTGGCGCCCGCCTGTTCTACGTCATCTTTTACGGCGACGGCTACTACTGGGCGCATCCGCTCGAGATCTTTGCTACCAATGAAGGCGGCATGAGCTTCCATGGCGGCCTGGTGGGCGGCATCATCGGCGGCGTGCTCGTGTGCCGCATGTACAAGCTCGACGCCTGGACCATCGCCGACCTTGCCGTTATCGGTGCTCCGCTGGCCTTATGTCTGGGACGCTGCGCCAACTTTGTCAACGGCGAGCTGTGGGGCAAGCCGACCGATCTGCCCTGGGGCGTGATCTTTGGCGGCACCGCGGGCGATATGCCGCGCCATCCCTCCCAGCTCTACGAGGCATTCCTCGAGGGTATTGTGCTCTTTTGCATTCTGCAGGTGCTCAGCCGCAAAAAGCCGCTACTGCCCCAAGGCACGTTTATGGGCGTCTTTGTGATGGGTTACGGCATCGTTCGCTTTTTGATTGAGTTTGTGCGCGTGCCCGATGCGCAGCTGGGCTATCTGCTGGGTGGCGTCATCACCATGGGTCAGCTGCTGAGTCTGCCGCTCGTAATCGCGGGCCTGGCGCTCATCATCTTTGCTCGTCGCCGCAACCAACCCCAGCGCATCTACCTCGACGCTTAACCACCAAAAAGTGAACAGGCACCTTTGTGGTGGTTCGCTGGGCAACGATGACAGAACCGTAACGTTTCCCCAGATAAAACCTGCCAAAATAAACCTGTCCCTTTTTGGCAGGTTTCTAGAAAGGCTTTCGGACTGTGAAGGATTCCGACCTCTCCACAACGGCTGCGCGCGACGCTGCCCGCATCGTCTGGTTTAAGCGCTACCCCGCCAAGCAGACGCTCATCGCATTTTTGCTCGCGCTGTTGGCGACCACGGCGTTTTCCATCGATCCCGCCCCGGTGTCGAGCAACGCAGTCTTGGCGATTGACCCCAAAGCCTCGGGCATGCTGTACGTGTGCTACGAGGTGCTCCTCTCGTTTGCCGGCCATACCGACGCGGTCATGCTGCTTGCACTTGCCTGCCTGCTCACCTTGCCGTTTCGCTACGTGTTCTTTGGCCGTGGCGACACCTGGCGTCCATCGATCATTCTGCCGTCGCTGTTCTTCGCCATCTGCATGGTGTTCGGCCGCAGCTACGACCTCACCGATTCGGCTGAGATTGTGCTGGGCGACAAGGCACGCGTTATCTGCGCCTGGATTGGTGGCGCGGGCTGGATGCTTCTGGCGATTGTGGCCTTCTATCTGGCTTTTGAGTTTTTGGATTGGTTGGGCTCCCGCCGCATTCCGTTTTCGGAGGCGCATTTTGGCCGCGTGTGGCGTGTTGTCCACGCCGTGCTCTCGGTTCATCCCTTTGTCGGGCCGTTTCTTGTGCTCATGATTGTCTGGGCGCCCACGCTTATCGCCTCGCTGCCCGGCCTCTTTATGGGAGACACGGGCGCGCAGGTCCGCCAATGGTTCAACTACCCCAACGGCACGAGCGATTACCTACGCCTGCTTAACCCCAACGTGCTACTCAACGGACATCATCCGGTGGTGCACACGGCCATCATCGGCTCGTGTGTGCAGCTGGGGCTTTCGCTATTTAACAGCGCCAATGCGGGCCTTGCCATCTACACTTGTGCCCAATTCGTCATCACCGCCGCCTGCATGTCCTATTCCATATCGTCGCTGCGCAAGCTGGGCGTGAGCCTGCCGGTCCGCGGCGTCATCTTGCTGTTCTTTGCGTTTATGCCGATGTTCTCCAACTACGCGGTGCTGCTGACCAAAGATGTACTTTTTGCCGATGCGTTTTTGGTACTGCTCGTTCAGACCGTCAAGCTCGTGGCATGTGGCCTACCCCGTCGCGATGCCAATGCCGAGCGTGCGGGCGAACAGAAGCCCGTGCTCTTTGCGCGCCATGACTGGCTGTTGCTCGTGCTGGGTGCCATGGGTTCCACGTTTTTGCGCAACGGCGGCCTGGTCTTTCCGTTGGCGGCCTGCGTGATTGCGGCGGCGTTTTGCGCCTGGGATGTACATGTCGCTCGTCGTGCGGCTAAGCAGATGGGCACCACGGTCTCATGCGCCACGTCGCGCTTCCGCTGGGTCGGCGTGCTCGCAGTGCTTGCGCTCTGCCTTGTCTCCAACATGTATTTCACCAAGGTATTTATGCCGGCGCACGATATCACGCCGGGCTCCAAGCGCGAGATCCTCTCGATTCCGTTTCAACAGACGGCACGCTTCGTCCAAAAGCACGATGGCCTCAACTCGGGCGTCAACCCCACGGTTAAGGAGGACGGCACCATCGTGGAAGCTCCCTGCGACGGCTTGGTGACCGATGAGGAGCGCGCTGTGATCGATCGCGTGCTTAAGTACGAGAACCTGGGCCGTCGCTACAACCCCGACAAGTCGGATGCCGTCAAAAACTGCTTCAATGAGTACGCCTCGCAGGAGGACATCAAGGCCTATTTTGAGGTGTGGGCCCAGATGTTCAAAAAGGACCCCGAGTGCTATATCTCGGCGCTCGTCAATAACTACTATGGGTACTTCTATCCGAGCGCTCGCGATGCGTGGGTCTACAGCACGGCGCGCAGTGCCGAGATCATGGCGAAGCCCGATAACCTCAAGTACTTTGACTTCCATCCGGTCGATAGCAAGGTTGTGCGCTGGTGCGACCACCTGATTAACCTGTACCGCGTGGCGGTGCAGCGCATCCCGTTTATCTCGCTCACCATGAGCTCGGCCACCTATGTGTGGATCATGGTCGTCGTGGTGGTTTACCTGTTGCGCCGCCATTCGTGGCGCGCGCTGGCCATCTGGATACCGCTGCTGGGCGTGCTCGCCGTGTGCCTGATCGGTCCATGTAACGGCTCGACCTACATGCGCTACCTGTACCCGGTCATCGCCTGCATGCCTTTTGCCATCGGTGCCACGATCACCCGCAGCGACTTCCTCTGGTTCTAACTTGGTGCATTGAGGTCAGGTTTCTTTGCACCAAAGGGGCCATCATCACGACGCCTTCATTTTGGGGTTTATCTCGCAGGCCAGTAGGTATATCATAACGACGTTTGTTTATATTGCCCGAGCATCTGCGCTGGGCTTTAGGTCGAAACCGATAGGAGACACGTATGTCCGGACACTCTAAGTGGGCCACAACCAAGCATCGTAAGGGCGCGCAGGACGCCAAGCGTTCCGCCCTCTTCTCCAAGCTGAGCCGCAACATCACCGTTGCTGCCCGTCTCGGCGGCGACCCGCTGCCCGAGAACAACGCCAGCCTCGCCGCTGCTGTTGCCAAGGCCAAGGCTCAGTCCATGCCCAAGGACAAGATCAAGTCCGCTATCGACAAGGCATTTGGCTCGGGTGCTGACGCCGCCGTCTACGAGAACATCGTGTACGAGGGCTACGGTCCCGCCGGTGTCGCCGTCTACGTCGACTGCCTGACCGACAACCGCAACCGTACCGCCGCTGATGTCCGTTCCGCCTTCTCCCACGCTGGTGGCAACCTGGGCACCTCCGGCTCCGTCGCCTTCCAGTTTGAGCGTAAGGGCCAGATCGTCGTCGCCAAGGAGATCCTGGACGAGAACGCCAAGAAGGAGATCCTGATCGCCAACGGTGCTGCCGGTGACGAGGATGAGTTCATGATGGCCATCGCCGAGGCCGGTGGCGAGGACTACGAGGACGCCGGCGAGGAGTGGATCGTCTGGACTGCTGCCAACGACGTTATGGCTGTCTCCAAGGCGCTCGAGGAGCAGGGCGTCCAGGTCAAGGGCTCCGAGACCACCATGGTTCCGACCACCCCGACCGAGGTTTCTGGCGCCGATGCCAAGAAGGTCCAGCGCCTCATCGACCGTCTTGAGGAGCTCGACGACGTCCAGGATGTTTACAGCACCATGGACATGACCGACGAGGTCATCGCTGCCCTCGAGGAGGAGTAGCGCCCGCACGGGTTAAGCCGTGCATATCTGGGCATAATGAAGCGAGCATGCAAGCCTCGTGGAATAGATGAGCCGGATCCGCGTGCGTAGAGCACCGGACCCGGCTCTTTTATAATGATGCGAACCGTTTTGCATTTCGAGAGCCGAGATTTGAAGGGAGCGCCACGTGCGCGTATTCAAACGAGCCCTAGCGATCGTGTATCTTGCCGCCGCCATCGTGGCGCTGGGTACGCTTGTCTGCCAGTTTTGGGGGCCGTATACGTATCGCTTTATGCTGCTGATGCGCGACCCCATGCCGCGCATTGTCGTGACGGCATGCGGCGGAGTTGTGGCGATTGGCGTGCTGGTAAGCTTCTTCCGCCTGATGTTTGCTCGTCGCGAGCCGTCCTGCGTGCATCCGGCGGGGGAGCGCAATATCGAGGTCACCCTTGCGGCGCTTTCTTCGTGTGCTAGGGCTGCTGCCGAGCGCGACGACCGCGTGATGGTCGAGCATGTCGAGGCCCGCGTCCAAGGCCCCGACGATTCGCACGTCCGATTTAAGGTCGAGGCTATCGCGCTTGACGATAAGGACGTGGCATCTCTGGCTACCGCGATGCAGCGGCGCATCGAGGAAGCTTGCGACACCATGCTCGGCACGCCGGGTACGACCACGCGCGTCCGTTTTTTGCCGTCCAAGACTACCGTCCAGACCGTGGAGGTTTCCGGTGAGTGATACCAATCAAGATAAGACCGCTCGTACGCCGCGCCTGACGATTGACCAGAGCGCCACGCCGGCGAGCGACCCTGTTGATTCCAAAGCAGAGGCAACTGAGTTACAAGACGCGGCGTCCGCGGATTTTGACGAGGCTATGGGTCTCATCAAGGGTACGGGCGCTGCCATCTGGAGCTATGCTGTGCGTCATCCCAACACCACGCTCGGTGCCGTCGCTGGCTTTATCCTTGCCGTGTTGGTGCTCACGCTCGGCCTGTGGGACACGCTCGTCATTGCATTCTTCGTGCTGATCGGCGCCGTGATCGGCCAAATTCGCGACGGCGAAAACGGGATCGTCAACTTCTTCGGCCGTTTGTTTAGCGGCCGCTAATATGTATTCGACTGTCGCATCCGCGGCAGGCATAAGGAGGAACCATGGCTTTTAATACGAAGGTCGATGTGGCCGATACCGAGCTCGAGGAGAATGAGGCGGCCGTCGCCGAAGCCGAGGATGTGACGCTCGAGGATGAGGCGCTCGTCGAGGCCGAGTCCGCCGATGACGCGGACGAGGATGATGAGGAAACAGACGAGTCCGAGGACTCGCTGACCTATTCCAACGGTGTGATCGAGAAGATCGTCGCCATGGCCACCCGCGAGGTGCCGCACGTCCTGGGCATGAAGGGTAACCTTATGCACTTTGTGCAGGAGCAGTTTGGTGCCGAGAATCTGACCAAGGGCGTGACGGTTGAGGTCACCGATGACAATCGCGTGGTCGTCAACATCTCCGTCATTATCGAGTACGGCGCCTATGCGCCTGCGATCTTCGACGATGTCAAGGCACGTGTCACCGAGCGCCTTGCCGCGATGACCGGCCTTGAGGTGGCGGGCGTCAACCTGTGCATCGAGGACGTCATCACCCCCGAGGAGTACGAGCACCGCACCAGCCAGCACGAATAACCTTCCAAAAAGGAACAGGTTTGTTTTAGCAGGTTTTATCTGCGAAAACATTAAACGGCCGACCGCGCAAGCAAAAGCGTGGCCGGCCGTTTCTGTACGCTCCCGATATAGTCATACCGCTCGTCTAACTAAGGGTTGCAATCCCCGCGTTCCGCGTTACCCTAATGAGCGCATTGTTTCCAAATTGTTAACGAGGAGTTGCCGTAATGGCCGACGAGCACGAAACAGAAAGCAAGGCATGGGCAATTGAGGCCGCCGCGGCAGAGGCGGCATCGCGTGCTGCCGAGGAGGTGCATCGTCCTCCCGTGGTGCCGATGGAGCGCGTGGTTGATCGCACCGATATCGAGCGCGGCGAGCGTGTCGGTCAAAAGCGCAGCCAGGAGCCGGGCTTCCCGCGCTTTTTTGCCGAGCTCAATCTGGGCCTGATTCTTACGGCCTTCGCCATCGTTGCGTTTAAAACCCCTAATCACTTTGCTTTTGGCGGCACCTCGGGCGTGTCGGTCATTCTGTCCACGCTGTTCCCGACCCTGCCCGTCGGCGTTTTTATGTGGATTATCAACGCGGTTCTCGTCGTCTTGGGCTTTATCTTTTTGGAGCGCAAGGCAATCCTGTGGAGCGTCTTCGCCTCGTTTGCGCTTTCGGCCTATGTTTCGCTGTTTGAGCTTTTTATTCCGACCGATGTCTCTCTGACGGGTGATATGTGGCTCGACCTGTGCTTTGCCGTCATCTTGCCGGCGCTCGGCAGCGCTATTGTCTTTGATATTGGCGCCTCGACGGGCGGCACGGACATTCTTGCCATGATCCTCAAGCGCCGCACGACGCTCGAGATTGGCCGCGCGCTGCTGTTGGTTGATATCGGCATCGTGGCCATCGCGGCCTTTTTGTATGGCCCGCGTGTCGGTCTGTATTGTGTGCTCGGCCTGTTTGCCAAGACGCTTGTGGTCGACAAAGCCATTGAGAGCATTCACCTGCGCAAAGTCTGCACGGTCATTTGCTCCGAGCCCCTTAAGGTCGAGGAGTTTATCGTCAAGCATCTCAACCGTACGGCGACCATCAGTCGCGGCTACGGTGCCTTCTCGGGCAAGTGCGTGACGGTGATCATGAGCGTGCTGAGCCGTCGCGAGGCCGTGCAACTGCGCCGCTATGCGCGCGAAGTCGATCCGGGTGCCTTTATCACGATCGTCGACAGCTCCGAGATCGTCGGCAAGGGCTTCCGCGGAACGAACTAGCACAGACGTATTCAACGAACCGCCTGCTGGCGCCGTGTACCTTGCAAATCGGTCATCTTTGAGTATTTGACCCCACATTGGGCAATAATGATGCTAAAGACATCGTTTGCGATCCAAGTGATTCGTTCAAGATACGAAGGGATGATTCTATGTTCTGCTCGCAGTGTGGCGCCCCCATGGGCGATAACGACAAGTTCTGCGGCGTGTGTGGTGCTCCTAATGCCGGTGCCGCTGGCCCCGCTCCCCAGGGACAGCCTCAGCCCCAGCAGTTTGTTCCGCAGCCGCCCGTGGCGAATGTGCCAAAGGGCTGTGTGGCTCAGGCGTTCCAAGATATGACCAAGACTCCGGGCGTGCTTCAGCGTGTATGCCAAATCGCGTTTTTGCCGGCGCTGATTTGCGTTGTGTCGGTGCTCGTGTTGTTTATTCCCGTTATTGGCGGCATTGCGGCTGCCATCGGCTTTTTGGCAGCTTGCATTGCGAGTGTGTGCGGTTCCGGCTTCGGTATCGAGTGGGGCCGTGATCTGTCGCTCAAGGTCGATGACGGCATGGACCGTCCACTCATGCGTTCCACGTCGTTTGGTCTCGGAGTCTTTTCGAGCGTTATTTCGGTCGTGCTCGAGGTTATCGCTGCCATTCCCGTTATCGGTGTAGTGCTTTCGCTGGTGGAGGGCGTGGTAATTGGCGCCGCGAGCTCGTATTCTTATTACGGCTCTTATGCGCTCGAGGCTGCGCTGTTCGGTTCGCTCGGCCTGCTTGTCCTGGCGCTAATTGCCTCGGCGATTCTGGGTGTCTTCTTTAAGATGTTCGCCGACATCGCCGTGATGCACTTTGCGGTGACCGGGCGTGTCGAGAGCGCGTTTTCGCTCGATAGGGTCTGGGCGGCGTTTAAGCACAACAAGACCAAGCTGTTCTGTGCTTCGTTCCTTCCCGAGTTTTTGACGGGCCTGGTCGCCAACGTTGTCACATGGATCTTGACGGTCGTCTTTGGCGCCATTGCCTCTGTCGGTATGTATAGCTACTACTATCGTCCTACGGGTATTGAGGCAATTGTTACCGGCGGCGGCGTCACGCTCGCGCTGTTCTTGGTGCTGGTCGCTTTCGTCACCGTATTTCTTACGGTCTTTGGCAAGATGCTCAAGCACCGTGCCGTTGGCTATTGGGCCGCACGCTATGCAAGCGAGTGGGCCGATGAGGATAAGGACGACGTCCTGACTTTTGTGTTGCCCTTCGAGAAGAAGTCCACCCCTTCGGGTTACGGTGCTCCGGATGCTTCGCCGGCACCTGCACCCGCTCCCGCGACCGAGCCTGAGCCGGCGCCCGAGCCTGAGACGGCATCTGAGTCCGAGCCTGCACCTGAGCCTGCGCCTGAGCCGGCACCTGCACCTGAGTCGGCGTCCGAGCCAAGCTCCGACGAGGAACCTCAGGACGAGTAGCCATGCCGTCTGCCATTTGGGGACAGGGTAGAAATAGTAGAAATAGCGCTTGAAGAATGAGCGGGGGCGGACGTGTCGAAACGTCCGCCCCCGCTCTGCTTTAGCCGGGCTGTTATGGATGGGTGTGACGACTACTCGTCGTGCTTCTCCTCGCGGCGTGCAGCAGCGCGTGCGTCGTGGATGCCCTTGATCGCGGCATGGCGAGCCGTTCGGGCATCATGGATGGCGTCGCGAGCCTCGGCGGTCGTCGCCTTGGCAGAGCGCAACTTGGCGGCCAGATCGGGGTTGGTTTCGGCGACCGCGGTAATCGCGGGGCCGTCGAGCTCCTCTTGCGTGGGCTCGGCCAAAAAGTCGATAGCATACTGGGCGGCCACCATGGAGCCCTTTGCCAGCACGGTCTCGTCGATCTTGTAGAAGCAGGAATGTTGGGCGTACGTGGCGCCAATCTTGGGGTTGCGCGTACCTACAAAGGCGAGCACGCCCGGTACGCGACGCAGGTACTCCGAAAAATCCTCGCCCGAAAGCGTGCCGCGATAATGGCCTTGGCCGGTGGGGCCCAGGCACTTGATTACAGCCTGACGGCAGCGCTCGCTCGAGGCGGCGTCGTTTTCGACCTTGTAGTTGGCGATGGTGTAGTCGGTGAGCTCTGCCTCGGCGCCCAGAGCTGCCGCGGTATGCTCCACGATGCGGCGCATGAGCTCCGGCATTTCCTCGTGGGTCGAATCGCCGTAGGTGCGCACTGTGCCGGCGAGGTAGGCCGTGCCGGCGATAACGTTGCGCGCGGTGCCGCCGTGCAGCTCGCCGACGGTGATGACGGCCGGCTCGTAGGGGCTGATTTCGCGCGAAACGATGGTTTGCAGGGCGTTGACGATCTCGGCGGCAACCATGACGGCGTCGTGACCTCGCTGGGGCATGGCGCCATGGCACGAGGTGCCGCGGACGTCGATGCGGAACCAGTCGGTATTGGCCATGCGCGGACCGGGCTCGCAGCTCACGGTGCCGGCGTCGACCTCACTCCAAATGTGCGCGGCGTAGGCGCCATCGACGCCGTCGAGCACACCCGTGCCGATCATGAGCTTGGCGCCCTGGCCGTTTTCCTCGCTGGGCTGGAATACGATGCGAACTTCGCCGTGGATGTCGTCGGTCATATGGCGCAGGATTTGCAGCGTGCCGAGCATCATGGCGATATGGCAGTCGTGGCCGCAGGCGTGCATGCAGCCCTCGTTGACGCTGGCGAACTCTTCGCCGGTCTGCTCGGTGACGGGCAGGGCGTCGATGTCGGCGCGCAGCAGGATGCGGCGGCGTGGCGTGCCGTCCTCGCGGTAGGCATCCGGCGCGGTACCGCGAAGCGTTGCCACCAAGCCGGTCTTGAGCGGACGCTCGTAGGGGATATTCATGGCGTCGAGCTGGTTGGCGATGTCGGAGGTCGTGCGCTCCTCGGCAAGGCTCAGCTCCGGGTGCTTATGGAAGTGCCGGCGCTGCTTGATGATATATGGTTCAAACTCGGTAGCGATATCTTTGATGGCTGCGGTGACGTCGTCAGCCGCGCGAGCCTCGGTCGCCGCCATAATCTGCTGTGCCTTGGTCTTCGTCATGGTCGATTTGCTCCTTGCTGGGTTGATCGCAAAATCGTACAGGCTCTCTCCAGTATGCCACCTGCCGCTAGGGCTGGTAAAGTTGCCGTTTGCCGCTTGGGGTTTTGTTACAAGGGCGGGGGAGTACACTCGGGGGTGTTGAATTTCCTGCCAGAGATGGGGATGCCCATGCAACATATCGATCGGATTATCCGCTCCAAGAACGTTTTTACCGCCCAAGACGGCATCGATACCGCCCGCGAGCTGGCGATTGCCATCGCAGGCGACCGTATCGTCGCAGTCGGTGCGCCCGATGACGTGATCGCCGCCGCTCCCGCCGCCACGTCGGTTATCGACTGCGGCGAGCAGTTTGTCTGCCCCGGTTTCCATGACGCTCATCTGCACTTCTTCCATACCTCGGTCGGTTCCTCGCCGTACATGCTCATGGATATGGGCACGTCCGAGGCGGCGCTGGTGCAACATGCGCTCGAGTTTTCCCAGGACCTGCCCGACGACGCTTGGGTTGTGACGCAGGGCTGGCGCGACTACCGTTGGGACCCGCCCGAGCATCCTACCAAGGCGTCGCTCGATGCGGCATTCCCCGATCGTCCCTGCGCTATGTATTCGGGCGACGGGCACACGCTTTGGCTCAACAGCCGCGCACTCGAAGCCCTCGGCGTGACACGCGACAGCGAGCCTCCGGCGGGTGGCAGTTACGACAAAGACTCAAACGGTGAGCTTACGGGTATCGCCCACGAGGCAGCTGCTATGCAGCTGCTGCCGCGCTGTCTTGAATGGCTGGGCGAGGATCGCATTGCAAGCGCTTACGCCGATCAAATGAGGCGTATGGCCGAGCAGGGCATCACCTCGATATGCGATATGTCGCTCATGCCCATGCCGGGCTGCGATTTTATCCGCGACGACGTCTACGACAAACTGCAGGCAGTCGGCAAGTTGGGCATCCGAGCCCATTTGTTTCCCACGCTGCTGGATGACCAATCACGCTTGGAAGAGCTGCAGGTACGTTACGCGAACAACGCGCTGCTTTCGGCGCCAGGCTTTAAGCAGTTCTTCGACGGCGTGTCGAGCGAACACACGGCCTATCTCACCGAGCCCTATACCAACCCGCGCTTCCCGGGCGATCAAGGTCGCCTGACGGTTCCTGCCGAGCGCATGCGCAAGCTGGTTCTGGCGGCCGCGGAGCGCGGCCATACCGTGCGCATCCATGTCATCGGCGACGGTGCCATCCATGCCGCGCTCGATATCTTTGAGGAGGCCGCCGAACTGTACGGCCTGCCCCAGCACGGCCATAACACGCTCGAGCATCTGGAGAACCTCTTGCCCGAGGACATCGATCGTCTACGCAAGCTTAACGTCGTTGCCTCGAGCCAGCCCTGTCACATTACACTCGACCCGGGTGGACCGGAGCGCGATCTGGGCCTGGAGCGCAGCCGCATCATGTGGCCGTTTGCGACCTATAAGCAGCGCGGCATCCGCCAAGCCTTCGGCACCGATAGCCCCATCACAGCCGTTACCAGCATGAACGTGCTCTACACGGCCATCACGCGCCAAGACCCTCGCAGCCACTGGCCCGAGGGCGGCTGGCTTCCCAGCGAGCGCATCGATGCGGCTACAGCCCTGCGCAACTACACCCTGGGTAGCGCCTATGCGGCAGGCGACGAGCAAAACCTCGGCAGCTTGGAGCCCGGCAAGTATGCCGACCTGGTAGTCCTGGACCAAAACCCGCTCACCATCGACCCCCAAGAACTCCAAGCCACCAAAGTCCAAGCCACCTACCTAGCCGGCAACCTGATCTACGAGCACTGACGTTCATACCGCACCGTTAAACGCGGCTCGGGCAGTCTATTTTGGGATGGCGCTCGAGCCGCATTTGTTTGCCGATGGGGGTTCGTTAGGAGCGTCCCCGCTCTGTTGGATTTGGGCGCGGGGTTGAGGTGCTGCTGCCTCGTGCGCTCAATTTGGACATCAGCAATGCTGACTCTTAGTGTTTTGCATACTTCCCATTACAGATTGCATAAAAAGGCTGGGATGTTCTTCCTGATCCTGATGTACCCCCGCCCGTGCCGTGCAAAAAACGGAGTATTCAGCACCACGAGCTCTGCCGGTGCCGCTGCGGCTGAGTAACGTTGCGGAGATTGACGTCATTTTGGGCTCCGGTACGGCGCGAAGTACGCCCATTTGTCCCAACGGGGTCTGCCCACCGACCAAAACCGCCCGCTGAAGGCGTTCTTGGGACCAATAAGGTATGTCCGGCGCGTATGCAGCCGTCCTGGCTTGCTGAATACTCCCAAAAATGCACGGTGCTTCCCAGGGGACCCGTGCGCGCAGCGAAAACCATACCCACGTTCCTATCCGCATCGCCATTTTGCTGCACTGACTTTTCTGAATGTCGGGCCCGAATTAGTTAACCTGCCTCCCGTGTGGCTCCGGAGGGGCGGGGCATAAGGTTTATCGCGAGTTCCGCACGAGCCGAAGGCCACTTAATGTGGCCTTCGTGCGAGCAGGACTGCCCGAGCAGGAAACCTTACGCCCCGCCCCTCCGGAGCCACACGGGAGGCATCGCTAAGTTATCCCCCAGCATTCAGAAAATCTAAGTGCCAAAAAATAAGATTTTTTGACTCCGTGTTGTATAACCCGCCATTCGTGGGTACCATTCAACGCGTACGCAAACAAAAAGGGTTAATTCGCGTGGTATAACCGCGCGGCCCAAAAAGGAGGAGACAAGCATGTCGTCTTTGAAGCCGCTTGCAGATCGTGTTCTGGTCAAGCCCGACGAGGCCGAGCAGAAGACCGCTTCTGGTCTGTACATCGCCAGCAACGCTCAGGAGAAGCCGCAGCGCGGCACCATCGTTGCCGTGGGCGCCGGCAAGGTCAACGACAAGGGTGAGCGCATCCCCATGGACGTCAAGGTTGGCGACGTTGTCATCTACGGTAAGTTCGGTGGCAACGAGGTCAAGGTCGACGGCGAGAAGTATCTGCTGATGCGCGCCGACGACATCTATGCTGTCGTCGAGGCCTAGTCTCGTCAGAATCTCTGATTCGTCTTTGAACGCGCCCGCCGCATAGGACTCGGAAGCGGCGGCGCGAGTCACATTTCTTTTGGAGGATTACCTACCATGGCAAAGAACATTACGTTCAACACCGATGCCCGCGCTAAGCTTGCCAAGGGCGTCAACACTCTGGCCGACGCCGTTACCGTCACCATGGGCCCCAAGGGTCGCTACGTTGCGCTGCAGCGCACGTTCGGTGCCCCGACCATCACCAACGACGGCGTTTCCGTCGCCAAGGAGATCGAGCTCGAGGATAACATCGAGAACATGGGTGCTCAGCTGGTGAAGGAGGTCGCTACCAAGACCAACGACACCGTGGGTGACGGCACCACCACCGCAACCCTGCTCGCTCAGGCCATCGTCAACGACGGTCTGCGCAACGTCGCCGCTGGCGCTAACCCGCTGGCCATCCGTCGCGGCATCGACAAGGCCGTCAACGCCGCCGTCGCCGAGATGAAGAAGCAGGCCAAGCCGGTCGAGACCAAGGAGCAGATCGCTTCCGTCGGTACCATCTCCGCCGGTGACCCCGAGGTCGGCGAGAAGATCGCCGAGGCCATGGAGGTCGTGGGCAAGGACGGCGTCATCACCGTCGAGGATTCCCAGACGTTCGACATCACCATCGACACCGTCGAGGGCATGCAGTTCGACAAGGGCTATGTCTCCGCTTACTTCGTCACGGACAACGACCGCATGGAGGCCGTGATGAAGGATCCGTACATCCTCATCACCGACCAGAAGATTTCCAGCGTTCAAGACATCATGCCCGTTCTCGAGGCTGTCCAGCGCGCTGGCCGTGGCCTGCTCATCATCGCTGAGGACATCGACGGCGAGGCTCTGCCTACCCTGGTCCTCAACAAGATCCGTGGCGCTCTCAACGTCTGCGCCGTCAAGGCCCCGGGCTACGGCGATCGCCGCAAGCGCATCCTCGAGGACATCGCCGTCCTCACCGGTGGCCAGGCTGCCCTGGACGAGCTGGGCGTGAAGGTCGCTGACATCACCGCTGATATGCTCGGTACCGCTAAGTCCGTCACCATCTCCAAGGACAACACCGTCGTCGTCGGTGGCGCTGGCTCCAAGGAGGCCATCGACGCTCGTATCGCTCAGATCAAGGGCGAGATGGAGAACACCACCTCTGACTTCGACCGTGAGAAGCTCCAGGAGCGCCTGGCCAAGCTCTCCGGTGGCGTTGCCGTCATCAAGGTCGGCGCTGCTACCGAGTCCGAGCTCAAGGAGATCAAGCACCGCGTCGAGGACGCCCTGCAGGCTACCCGCGCTGCTGTCGAGGAGGGCATCGTCGCCGGTGGCGGCGTCGCCTTCATGGACGCTGCTCCTGCGCTCGACGCCGTTGAGCTCGACGACCCCGAGGAGAAGATCGGTGTCGACATCGTCAAGAAGGCTCTGACTGCTCCGGTCGCTACCATCGCCAAGAACGCTGGCTTTGAGGGCGCTGTCGTGGTCGACAAGGTTGCCGAGCTGCCCGCCGGCCAGGGTCTCAACTCTGCCAACGGCGAGTGGGGCGACATGATCGAGATGGGCGTCCTCGACCCCGTCAAGGTCAGCCGCGTCACCCTGCAGAACGCTGCTTCTGTCGCCAGCCTGATCCTCATCACCGAGGCTACCGTCTCCGATGTGCCCAAGAACACTCAGCTTGAGGATGCTATCGCTGCCGCTACCGCTGGTCAGCAGGGCGGCGGTATGTACTAAGGCCGACAAGGTCTAGAACTCCCACCGGGAATCCGGGGGCGGGACGGGGACTTCTCTCCGGAACGTCCTCGGTTAGATTGGGACCCCTTGTCCTGCTCCTTTGGAGCCGCGGACAAGGGGTCCTTTTTGTGCTGAATTATTGTTCAACTTTTCGAAATCTCTCATTTGTTCGACTTTAATCGACTGTCTGCTCAATTGAGTGGCGGGCTCGTCTCGACTCGCGTCTTGCAAGTTCTTGGGTAGACGGCTTGCTCGAGGTTTATGAAAGGGGCCGTCCCGCGGGACGGCCCCTTACTTGCTATCTGACTTTGGCAGGATCGAACTCATTCGATATATCTTCGATGCCATCAGATTGAAGAATGAGCTCGCTAGGCAGATGGTGGCCCATCGGATCGATTAGGAAATCGAGTCCTGCCCTTCTGGCCGTTTTTGCGACTGGGATGAAGTCTGTGTCACCAGCTATGAGAACGATTTGATCAACAGTTCTCCCATGGGCGAGCGAGGCGACATCGAGTCCGATTCTCATGTCAACACCGGATTGCTTTAACCCAACGAGGGTGAAATCTTCCTGCCCGAGGTCGGTTGTTGTCAACTCACCCTTGAGTAGCTTCTTGAGCGATTCTTGTTTCAAGTTGTAATGCGCGTTCGCTGAGCGTAGTTCGCCCATGCGCATCGCAACTTTCCTCTTCTCCCCGAGGGCTGCGTGGAAATCGGACATCCATACATTGGAGGGATGCTTCCGGCTGAACACGGTATTGTGTTCGTCCCAGGGCTGCTTAAAAGTGCCGTTTTCTAGTGGTGGACAGTTGTAGAAGAAGATTCTGTATAGGGAGCGGTCGCCGTATTCTAGCGTCATCTTTCGTTTAGCGGATATGTGCCGCAGGGCATAGGCATGACATTCCGATGCGCGCTTTTCGGGTGAAGTGTCTCCCCATAGCCTGCGCGCTCGTTTCAGGAAGAAATTTCCATCGATTAGGACAGCGGTTCTTGTCATGATATCTCCTGCTACATGAATTGACCCCCGAGCTGTGGTACTCCGGCTAAAGATTGGAGCCACTGTCGGAGGTCTTCAAAAAACGGAGGACAGGGAGATGGCGGAAAACCTAATTTCTCTGTCTGGCTTGAGTCTACATCCATTGACTCAGCAATTTGTGGTGGAATTCGGGTTAGATTGTGGAATCGCGCCCTTTGCACTTCGGGGAATTCTGTGTTGACTGCCCTTCTTGATCTTTCGTACTTGCCTGCGATCAGTTGTTAGCGTGCTGCAGCATTGTTGTTGCGCCGCTCTATCCCGGGCGTATTTGTGGGGCGTTTCCCTACCATAAATTACCCTTGGCATACTTGCGCGAAAGCCTACTGGTGCTACACTTGCAAGTGCTGTTTCAGGGCGGGGTGGAATTCCCCACTGGCGGTAAATCGGGCGGTGCCAAAGGGGGCCGTGGCGCAGGCGAGGTGTCTGCGGCCGAGCCGATGAGTCCGCGACCCGTGTGTGCGTTGGTTCGCATGCCGGCTGAACTGGTGAGATCCCAGTACCAACGGTTAGAGTCCGGATGAAAGAGGCAGGTGATCTTATGTCTGAACAGTCGCAGCATATCCATTTTGAGAACACGAATAGGTGGAGCACCAAACAGCTCGTTACCATGGCGCTGATGTGTGCCTTGGGCGCCCTGTTTATGTACGTGCAGCTGCCCATCCTTCCTTCGGCGCCGTTTTTGACCTATGACCCGTCGCTGGTGCCGGCAATGGTGTGCGGGTTTGCATATGGCCCCGGTGCCGGCACCGCTGTTGCCGCCATGGCGATCGTTATCCACGCGCTTACCACGGGTGACTGGGTCGGCGCGCTTATGAACCTGGTTGCCACGCTGGGCTACATTCTGCCCGCGGCTATCGTGTACCAGAAGATGCATACCTATAAGGGTGCTGTGATTGGCTTGGTGCTCGGCGTCATTGCCGCTACGGCGCTGTCTATGGTTGCAAACCTTACCATTGGCGTATGGTTCTGGTATGGCTCGGTCGATGTGATCGCCCCGCTCATGATTCCCGCCGTGCTGCCGTTCAACCTCATCAAGACCGTGCTCAACTCGGTGTTGACGCTTGCGGTGTACAAGGCGGTCTCCAACCTCATCACGCCTAAAAAGGACCAGGTCAAAGGCCGCGCATGATTGAGTGTCGGGGCGTTTCCTTTAGCTATGACGGTGCCGTGTCGGCACTCGACGGTGTCGATCTGAACATCGAGGACGGTGAGTTTTTCTGCATCCTCGGTGGCAATGGGTCGGGCAAGTCGACGTTTGCCAAGCATCTGAATGCACTGTTGCAGCCCGATGCGGGCACGGTACGCATCAACGGCATGGATGCGTCCGACCCCGAGCTGGTCTACGACATTCGTTCGACCGTGGGCATGGTGTTCCAGAATCCCGATGATCAGCTGGTGGCAACGCTTGTCGAAGATGACGTTGCGTTCGGTCCCGAAAACCTCGGCGTGCCATCGGCGCAAATTGCGCAGCGCGTACGCGAGGCACTGAAGGGCGTGGGCCTGGTGGGCTTTGAGCGCCACGAGACCCATGCGCTTTCGGGCGGCCAAAAGCAGCGCGTGGCGCTTGCCGGCGTGCTCGCCATGGAACCGCGCGTGCTCATATTGGACGAGGCTTCCTCGATGCTCGATCCGCGTGGACGCAAGGGCCTCATGAAGGCTTGCCGCGCGTTGCACGCTCGCGGCATGACCATCGTGATGATTACGCACTTTATGGAAGAGGCTGCCGAGGCCGATCGTGTCGCCGTGTTTCAGACGGGACGAGTTGCCATGCTGGGCACGCCCGATGAGATTCTGACGCGGGCGAATGAACTCGTTCAGCTCAACCTTGACATGCCAGAGTCGTGCCGTTTGGGCATGGCACTTCGTGCGAAGGGCGTGTCCGTTTGCGCGCAGGTGCGTGAGGCGGATATGGTCGCCGAGATTGCGCAGGCTTATGCCGAGCGGAGTGGGGCAGGCACCGCGGGGCAGTCTTCCGTATCCCAGTCGGAAATCGCTGACGGCACTGTTCCGGCAGACAACGAGGACA
>UQYA01000019.1 GCA_900545165.1 uncultured Collinsella sp. | reverse complement strand
GGTCAAAGGCGCCGTAGAGCTTGATCTCCGGGATTTCGCGCACGCCAGCGAGAAAGAGATCGGCCAGGGCGCGTTCGTGAGTCGCAATCGCTTCAACTCCACCCTGAGCCTCAATAAAATCAAGGCCGGCAGAAAGGCCGGCGATACCGTGGCCGTTGAGCGTGCCCGCCTCAAGGCGCGTGGGCCACTCAAGCGGCTGCAGTGGGTCGAAGCTGTGCACGCCCGTGCCGCCTATGGCCCACGGAGCCACGTCAATGCCCTCCGCCACGGCCAGGCCACCGGTGCCTTGAGGTCCCATGAGCCCCTTATGGCCGGTAAAGCACACCACGTCGAGCCCCATGGCCTGCATATCGATATGCGCCGTGCCGGCAGACTGCGAGGCATCGACGATCACAAGCGCACCTGCCGCATGGGCCATGGCCGCTACGCGCGCAATGTCGACCGCGTTGCCGGTCACGTTGGAGGCATGCGTCACCACCACGGCACGCGTGCCCGACGTGACCAGCCGCTCGAGCTCGTCGTAGTCGAGCACGCCGTTCGCGTCACAGCCCGCATACTCAACGGTCACACCCCGCTCCGCTGCCAGGCGGTTGAGCGGACGCAGCACCGAGTTGTGCTCGAGCACAGTCGTGACCACACGGTCGCCGGGGCGCACCACGCCATTGATGACGGTGTTGAGCGCCGCGGTTGAGTTGGACGTAAAGCACACATGGTCCGCCCTCGGGCAACCCAAAAGGCGCGCGAGCTTGGCACGGCAAGCGTGAATCGTACGAGCGGCATCGAGCGCACCCGACGTCGCGCCGCGTCCGGCATTGCCGAGCGAGCACATCGCCTGCGTCACGGCATCGATGACCGTCTGCGGCTTGCGCATGGTCGTCGCCGCGTTATCCAGGTAGATCATCGCACGACCTCCCACATATCAATCACGGTGAAAGCCTCGGTGGGGACGCCCGCTGCGGCAAGCTCGGCGCGCAGCAGCTCCTCATCGGCAGGCGACGCCTTCCACGCCAGACCGCAGCCGGCAGCGACCTCCCCGGGCACGGGAATCGTTCGCCCGGGAAGGCCGCGCTCGATGCACAAGGACTCGCAGCCCATGGCGGCCGCCGTGGTGGGAAACGTGATGACAAGCGCCGGGCGCTTCTCCCTCATGGCAACTCCAACCAATACGCTACGGGCGCACGACGCGCACAGCCTGCTCCATCTTCTCCACGATCACGTACATGTTGGTGACCTCGCCCACCGCGAGCTGGTCTTTAATGCCATAGTGGTCGAGGCAGGTACCGCAGGTAAGGATCTCGACGCCCTGCTCCGCCAGGCCCTTCAGGTCGTCGAGCACTGGCGAGCCCTCGACGGTGAGCTTGGCGCCGCCGTTGTAGAACAGCATGGTCGCGGGCAGTTCCTCCTGCTGCGTCACGGCAAAGATGAAGGCCTTCATGAGTTTGTGGCCCAGCTCGTCGTCGCCACGGCCCATGCAGTCGGTGTAGACGGAAATGACGAGCTTGCCCTTGCCGGCGCTTGCGTCGCAAAAAGCGGCACCGTCCTGCTCGGGGTCCACAACGGCCACGGCGCCAGAGGTCGCCACGGTCACGTGCCACTCGGCGTCAGAAACCTTCTCGACCGAGGCCGTGCAGCCCTTCTCCTGCGCCATCTTGGAGATGTTCTTGACGGCGGTCTCGTTATCGACCGAGGTCACGACAACGCCCTCGCCATCGAGCTGCTTCAGGGCTTTAAGCGTCTTGACGACGGGCAGCGGGCAGGCATCGCCCATGGCATTGACTTCAATTTTGGTAGACATAGTTACATCCTTTCAAAAGGGACCGCCCAGAACAGTAGGCAGTCGCATAAACGGTTTTCCTTAATGCACAACGTGGACGGCAGGACCGCCCAGCTCCGCCTCGCACACGCGCCCGACGACGGCCGCGATGCGCCCCTCGGCATCCAGGCGACGCGCAAGCTCATCCACATCCTTCGCGGGCGCCGCAATAAGCAAACCACCCGAAGTCTGCGGATCGTACAGCGCATCCAACATGCCCGGCTCCAGGTCATCGTCAGCCGTCACGCGCGGGCCAAAGAAGTCCTGGTTGCGGTAGGAGCCCGCGGGGATAATGCCCAGACGCGCCATGTCGAGCACCTGATCAAAGAGCGGCACCGCCCCCGACGCAAGCTCAATCTGCACGCCCGAGCCCTCGGCCATCTCGCACGCGTGCCCGATCAGGCCAAAGCCCGTAATGTCGGTACAGCCGTGAAGCTCGAGTCCCTCGGCCAGACGAATCGGCGCCTCGTTGAGGGCGCGCATCGAGTCAAACATCGGGCTAGCCTCGTCCTGCTCGATGAGCTCGCCCTTAATGGCCGTGGTGATGATGCCCGAGCCGATCGCCTTGGTCAGCAGCAGGACATCGCCCACGCGCGCACCGCTATTGGCGAGCATACGGTCAAGCGCGACAAAGCCGCTCACGGACAGGCCATACTTGGGCTCGTCGTCGTTGATGGTGTGGCCGCCCGCGATGGTGCAGCCGGCCTCGACGCACTTGTCGGCGCCGCCCGCCAAAATCTGCCCGGCAACCTCAATGCCCAGGCAACTGGGTATGCAAAGCAGGTTCATGGCATGGCTCGGCCGCCCGCCCATGGCGTAAATGTCCGACAGCGAATTTGCCGCGGCGATCTGGCCAAACAGAAACGGGTCGTCGACCATCGGCGGAAAGAAGTCGATGGACTGCACGAGCCCCAGGTTCTCCCCTACGCGGAAGACGCTCGCATCGTCGGAGGTATCGAACCCCACGAGCAAGTTGTCGTTATGCACATTGGGTAAGTCGCCCAGGACCTGGGCGAGGGCTCCGGGGGCCAACTTAGCGGCTCAACCGCTCGCGGCCGTCATGGACGTGAGCCTCATGGTGTCCTTAGCCATACGAACCCCCTTCCAACAAATCAACGACTTTAAGTATACGCCCCAGGCACGCTTCCCAAGAGACCGCCGACGGCTCGAACGTCGAAGGCGGCGCCGCAAGCGCCTGCGCGATAGCATCTGCCAGCGCGCGCTCAAACAGCGGAAGGTCGGCCGCCACGGGCGTGTCGACATCCGTCATACGCGGCGACGCCACCCACGTCACGGGAGCACCGGGAAGCATCGCCTCCATCCAGGGACGAACGCCGGGCAAATCGGTCGCCACAACTTTGCAGCCGCACGCGAGGGCCTCGATCGTCACGAGCGGCAGACCCTCGTAAAACGAAGGCAGCACAAAGACGTCGGAACTGCGGTAGGCACGCACGAGTTCATCGCTATCCAGGCGCCCCGCCAGCGTCACCGGCACATCCGAGGCCGCGGCTAAGCGCTCGATACGCGCGTACTCGGCATCGTCCCCGCGGCCGCCCACAAGTACCAAGCCAGATGGGCGGACGTCATCGTCAATCGGCAATGACACAGCTCGAACCAGCGACTCGACGCCCTTTTTAAAGCAAATCTTGCCCACGTACACAAGCGATCCCGGCTGCCTCGCCACGCTTGCGTCGCGGCAGAAGACGCGATGGTCGTAGCCCGTCCCAATCACGTGGATACGATCGGCATCGACGCCGCACACCAGGCCAATCTGCTCAGCCTGCTCAGCATGGAGCGCAAAGACGGCATCGAGCCGACGAACCGCACGTACGATGCGATCGCGCTCGAGCGCATGCGAACGCAGCTGGCGCAGGTCGGTCGAATGGCACACGGCAACAACCGGCACGCACCGGACGCACTCGCGCGCCAATGCGGTCACCAGATACAGGTGATGGCAGAGCACCAGATCGGGCCGAAACTCAGCCACAGCCCGATCGATCGCAGCAGCAAATGCCCGCTCAAATGCCTTGAGCATCGAAGACGTCAGGTCACGATAGCGTGTGGAGGGATAGGGCATGACATCGGACATACCGCAGATGGGAAACGGCAGCTCGGGCGATTCGAACGGCACGGTAAACACGGCAGCACGCCGGTCCAGCTCGCCTTGGGTATCACCCGGTGCCGCGCCGCAAAGCACGGCGGCGCGATGCCCCGTCTCGATCTGCTCGCGCACAAGCGCGGCAAGGTAGGTGCCGCTGCCGGTGCTATCTGGTTTTTGGGCCGAGATGTTGAGGATGCGCATGTCGCGGTACACCCCTAGGCCAAGGCGGAGGCACGGACAGCCGCGCCGATCGCTCCGGCAAAGCGAGCCTGGGGCGAGGTGGTCACCGGCGACCCCAGTAGCTCGCCCAACCGCTCCACCACGAAGGCGTTCTCGCACAGGCCGCCGGTCAGGTAGTACGGGGCGCCCGCGGCCTGCCCGGCCATGGTCGCCACGCGCGACACGACACTCTCAATCACACCGCGGGCGATGTTCTCGCGCGGCTCACCGCGACCGATCAGGCTGATGACCTCGCTTTCGGCAAACACCGTGCACATGCTGCTGATCTTGGTGGGCTCGCCGGTACGCGCCAGGTCGGCCATCTGCTGCTGGGAAATGCCCAGGCGATCGGCCATGATCTCCAAAAAGCGCCCCGTACCGGCGGCGCACTTGTCGTTCATGGCAAACTTGGCCACGCGGCCACCCTTAAGTTGGATGACCTTGGTGTCCTGACCGCCCACGTCAATCACGGTGCCGTGGTCGCCAAACAGGCGCACGGCACCGGTGCCGTGACAGGTGATCTCAGTCACGACCTTGTGCGCATAGGGCACGGCGACACGGCCGTAGCCAGTCGCGATCACGCGCACGTCGTCGGCTGTCACGTCATAGCCGGCCGCTACCAGTGCCTTGCGCAGCCGCTCGGAAGCATCGACCGAGGAGAACCCGGTTGGCTGCACGCACGTCCACGCCACCGAACCCTCTCCATCGACCACAGCAGCCTTAGCCGCCGTAGACCCGATATCGATCCCGATCCCTATCATGGCTCTCTCCCAATCTAAACATCATAGACAGTGGCGCGTTCAGGCGCCTTAGCTCTAGGTTTCTCAGGTGCCGGAGATTGCCCCGAAAGAGGAGCGCAGCGTACTTTGGGTACGCAAGCGACGGTTTGAGGGGCAAGATCCGGTGCCTGAGGAAGCTAGAGGGTTTCGATGAAGGCGGCGATGCGCGTCTCGATCTGGCCCATGTCGCCGTTGCTGTAATCGGTCTCGATCTTCATGTACGGAATACCCGCACCCTCGACAGCCTCCTGCATGCGCGCACTCTCCACGTTAAAGGTGTGGCACGCCTGGAGCACGCTCTCCACTACGCCATCGACGTGATACTTCTCGCACATGGCCAGCGTGTTTTCCATACGACCGTCGTTGGGCGTCATGACCGAGCAGTTGATATCCAGGTAGCGGTCGGCGATGGCGCGCAGAATGTCGGGCGCGTCCGGGTCGATCATCATGGCGGCCGTACGCTCGCCCGAGCAGTCATCCATGCACACGACCACGCCGCCGTTGGACTCGATGGTGCGACCGATCTTGTTGATCACACCGCCCACCGGGCAGCCGGTGATCAGAATGCGCTTGGCATCCGCCGCGACCGGACGCTCGCCCGCGTCGTAGGCCTCGCGCAGCTTGGCGACCTTTTGCTCCAGCTGCTGCGTATAGGCCTCGATATCAAAGCTGAACGTACCGGCAAACATGGTGCTCATCAGGTCGACGCCGCTCATGGCCGCCGGCTGGTTGGCCTGCAGTGCAAACATCTCGAGCTGGGCCGCACGCAAGCGGTTGCGACGACGGACGGCAGCGCGCAGGTCGTCGTCGGTAATCGTGATGCCGTAGAAGCCCTCAAGCTCCTCCTTGAGCAGGCGGCACTCCTCGTACCAGCCTTCACGCTCGTAGGCGCGATCGCGACCCTGCGGAAGATGCAGAATGTGCGTGCGCTTGAGCTCGTTGAGTAGCTCGTACATCTTCTTCTTGCCGTCGCAGGTGGTCTCGCCGATGATCATGTCGCTAAAGTACGTAAACGGGCACTTTTGAGAATAGGCAAAACCGTATGTCGACTTGATGAGCGGGCACAGGTTTGCCGGCAGCACCTTCTCGGCCTCGGGAATCACCTCGTCGGATGTACCGCACAAGGCCACACTTGCAGCGCCCGCGGCATCGATAATCTCGAGCGGCGTATAGCTGCACAAAAAGCCGACCAGGCGATTACCCGCCTGTTTATAATCCTTGACGCGAATAAACGCCGCCTTGCGTTGCTCGTTGAACTCCTCAAACGTGCGCGGCAAAGGCTGTTCCTCGATATCGGCCATAGTAGTTCCCCTCTCTTGCACCGATATACCGACAATTAAACAACAAACCCACGCCATACCCAAAAGGAAGCATCCTCTAGGGAATGGCGTCGATAAGCTCCTGCGTATACGGATCGCTCGGGTGCGCGATCACGTCCTCGGCCGCGCCTTCCTCGACAAGACGACCGTGGTAGAGCACGCCAATCCGGTCGGACATATGCCGAACCACACGCATATCATGCGTGATAAACAGCAGCGCCACACCCGTCGTGCGCTGCAGGTCGCGAAGCAAGTTGAGCACTTGGGCCTGAACGGACACGTCAAGCGCCGAGACCGGCTCGTCGCATACCACAAGGCGCGGCTCGCAAATAAGCGCCCGTGCCAGATTGAGTCGCTGACGCTGTCCCCCCGAAAGGTCATGCGGATAGCGGTCATAATGCTCTGCCAGAAGACCGACCGAGGTCAGGGCCGAGAGCGCGCGCCCATGGCGCTCATCCGCATCGCGCACGCCGGCGATAATCAGCGGCTCCTCCAAAATGCGGCCGACACGGTTGCGCGGGTCAAAAGCCGTAGAGCTATCCTGGAATACCAGCTGGATCTCGCGGCGAAACGGCTTGCGTTCGCGCTCCGACATCGTGGCGAGGTCGTGCCCGCGATAGACAATCGAGCCGGAATCCGCACGCTCGAGACCACAGATCAAGCGTCCAGTCGTCGACTTGCCCGATCCGGATTCGCCAACCAGGCCATAGACCTCGCCCGGCGCGATCTCAAACGACAGATCGTCCACGGCGGTAAAGGCCTGACGCTTAAAACCTGAGCCCGGCATGGGATAGGCTTTAGTCAGATGTGAGACCCTAAGCAGGGCTTCGCTATCAACAGCCATGGCACTCCCCTTTCTCGACAAGCCAGCATTTAGAGCGGTCACACGCATTCACGGCAAACAGCGGAGGCTCCTGCGCGCGGCAGCGCTCGTCCGCCCGGGCGCAACGAGGCGCAAAGCGGCATCCACAGGGTATTGCCGTAAGCGGCGGCACTGTGCCCGGAATATCCGCCAACGTGTCAACTCGCTCGCCTTCGAGCGGCGGAATGCTCGCGATGAGCCCCTGGGCATATGGGTGGCTCGGGCGCTCCATAAGGCCGCAGGCATCAATCTCTTCTACGATTTGGCCCAGATACATGACGTGCACGCGCGAGCAGATGCTCGTGACGACGCCCAAATCATGGCTGATAAAAAGCACCGCCATGCCCTCGGAACTGTTAAGGTCGCGCAGGAGATCCAAAATCTGTTTTTGAGTCGTCGTGTCGAGTGCCGTGGTGGGCTCATCGGCAATCAGCAGTCGCGGATGACCGGCAAGCGCCATGGCGATCATCACGCGCTGGCGCATACCGCCGCTAAAATCGCCCGGATACATGTCGAAGCGAGCCGCGGCATCTCGAATTCCCACACGCTCCAACAGCGATAGAGCCTCGTTGCGGGCTTCGCGTCGGCTCACCTTATGGTGGGCCCGCACGGCCTCGACGACCTGGGTCCCGACCGTCATGACGGGGTTAAGCGAGCTCAAAGGGTCCTGGAAAATCATGGCAATGTCGCAGCCGCGCACCTCGCGCATGCGCTTGAGCGGGCGCGCCAGCAGATCTTCGCCATCAAACACAATCTGGCCCTCATAGGCCATCTTCTGTTCATGCTCCAATAGGCGCATGACACTCTGGGCAAACACCGACTTACCGCAGCCGGACTCGCCGACAACACCAACGATCTCGCCGGCATCGATATGTAGGTTGAGTTTGTTGACGGCTTCCAGCGCGTTGCCATCGCGGCCCACAAACGAGATGCACAGGTCGCGCACGTCCAAAAGATGTTCGCTCATGGGCTAGTCCTCCTTGGTCTTGGGATCGAGGGCGTCGCGCAGGCCGTCGCCGGCAAGGTTCAGCGAAAGCACGCTCGCGATGATGGCGATAGCCGGGAAGAAGATCATCCACCAGGCTTTGCGCATCACGTTCTTGCCTGCCTGCAGGATGTTTCCCCAGCTGGCGTCGGGTGCCTTGATACCCAGACCCAGAAACGAGAGGGCGGCCTCCGAGAGCACGGCCTCGGCAAAGACGAAGGTCGCCTGCACCAGGAAGGGTGCCATAACGTTGGGCACGATATGCAGCCACACGATGCGCGCGGTCGAGGCGCCCTGCACGCGCAGGGCCTCCACAAAGGGCTCCTCCTTGACAACCATCGCACGCGAGCGCACGATGCGCGCCATGCTAGGCGTATAGACGATGGAGAGCGCGATGATGACGTTCCAGACCGAGGCGCCCATCATGGCCATGAGTGCGATAGCCAAAAGCACGCCCGGAATGGACATAAGGCCGTCGCAGATGCGCATGAGAATATGGTCGAGCCTCTCGTTGTAGCACGCATAGGTACCAATCACCAAGCCGAGCGCACTCGTCGCGAGCGTGACGGCAATGCCAACGCCAAGCGACACGCGCGCGCCCACGATGACGCGGGCAAGCAGGTCGCGGCCAAAGTCATCGCAGCCAAAGGGATGCGCGGGCGAAGGTGCCGAAAGTCGCAGCGTCATCTCCTGCGCATTGGGATCAACCGTCCACACCAGCGGACCGACGAGCGCGATCAGCGCAATCGCCAGGAAAATGCAGCCACCGACCACAAACCCCTTGTTGGCAAGAGCCTTCTTAACGTTTGCCATCATGCATCGCCCCATTTGCGAGCGCGCGGGTCAAAAGCGCCGTAGGCAAGGTCGACGACCAGATTGATCACCGAATTCAACAAGGCGATGACCAACAGCACGCCCTGAATCACCGGATAGTCGCGACGCTCGATAGAGCTCGTGACCAGCTGGCCCAAACCGGGGATGTTAAAAATGGCCTCAGTCACCACGGCGCCCGTAATCAGGGCGCCAAAAGAATAGCCGACCGAAGTGAGAATCGGCAGCGCTGCGTTGCGCAGGGCATGGGCCAGCACCACGCGAAACTCGGAGACGCCCTTGGCACGCGCCGTCTTGACGCAGTCAAGCTGCATGGCCTCGATAACGCTCGAACGGGTCATGCGCATGAGCAGGGCCGCCTGCACGCATCCAAGCGATATGGCCGGCAACGCAAGATAGCGTAAATGGCTGAACCAGCCCTTCGATAGCGGCGCATAGCCGGCCACCGGGAACACACGCAACGTGACGGCAAACAGCCACATAAGCATGAGCGCCATCAAAAAGCCGGGTATCGCCACGCCCAAAAGAGCAACGACACGCAAGACCGCGTCGGTGCGCGACCCATGTTTGAGGGCAGCGACGACGCCGCAGGGCAGTGCAATCAGCAGCGCGATGAGCTGTGCCAGAAGCGCGAGCGATAGCGTGGGGCCAAAGTGCTCGGCGATCGCCTGCGTGACGGGCTGGCGCATAAAATACGAATCGCCCAGGTCGCCGGTAAGCACGCCGCCCATCCACTCAACGTAGCGCTGCGGCAGCGGCTCGTTGAGTCCCAGGCTATCGTTGACGCGCTCGATCTGGTCGGCCGAAGCCTCCATGCCGAGCATCGAAGAGGCCGGGTCACCCGGTGTGAGATAGATAATCAAAAACACGACGACCGAGATGATGAGCATCACCGGAACCATCGCGCCTATACGTTTGAGCGTGTACTTCAACATGCGAGGCGTCTATTTCCCCTCTGAACGTGGACAGGGCATGGCGGCCACAGGGGACCAGACCCCTCAAGCCGCCACGCCATCTATTGCATTACTCCGGACGCTTGGCATTCCAAACGATGGCGCCGTCGAGCACCTCGACGTCCTCGACGTCTGCCTGGGTGCCCGTGATGGAAGCGTAGTGGCAAAGCGGCTCGATGACGGCGATCTCGTAGAGGCGCTCCTGAGCCTCGGCCCACTTCTTGGCCGCGGCGTCGGTGTCCTTGGCGGTGCGGGTCTCGGCCACGAGCTTGAGCGCCTTCTCGTCGGACAGGCCATAGAAGGCCTTGGAGACCGAGAGGGACTGGGCCGGGATGGGCTTGTAGTTGGTGGAGGCCACAAAGAGGTCCCACTGCTCGGGCTTGCCGGAGCGGATGTCCATGAAGGTCGCGAACTCGTAGCTGTCGACCTCGGCGGTGAAGCCGGCCTTCTCGAGCTGCTCCTGCAGCGCGACGGTGGCGTTGTACATATCCTTGTAGTCGGGGGTGGTCAGCAGCTTGACCGTCTCACCGGCATAGGAGGTCTTGGCCAGAGCCTTCTTGGCGGCCTTGGCGTCGGCCTGGTTGAAGTACTTCTTGCCCGCGTCGGTCGCCCACTGAGCGTTCTCGGGGTTGCCAAGGTTGGGATCGATGTTGAAGAGCTCCTTCTCGCCATAGGCGGCAAGAGCGGCCGCCTCGCAGTCGATAGCCATGAGGGCGCACTTGCGGATCTCCTCGTCGGCGAAGACGCCCTCGTTCATGTTGAGGAAGGCGGTCAGAACGCCGGCATTATGGGTGTAGAGCTTAACGTCGTCGTTGCCGTCGAAGTCGTGGTAGTTCTCGGTGGGGATCTCGCCAGCGATATCGTACTCGCCGGTCTCAAACCCGCTCACGCGCGTGGAGGCCTCGGTCACGAACTGATAGTAGATGTCCTTGGTGGGCGCGGAGACCTTGCCGGTGTAGCCCGAAGCCTTGCCGTGAGCGGCGACATAGTCTTCGTAGCGGGTGAGATGGACGTACTGGTCCTGCTTCCACTCCACAAACTTGTAAGCACCGGTACCCACGTACTCGGTCACGCCGGTATCGCCCGCGGCCTCGATGACCTCGGAGGGGAAGATACCCGGATACTGGGAGTGGTTGCCCAGAATGATCAGAAAGTCGATGGCGGGCTCGGTCAGCGTGCAGGTGACCTCGTGGTCGCCCGAGGCGGCGAAGGTGGCGCCGGGCAGCAGGCTCGCGGCGCGGTCGTTGACGGTGAGCCAGCGGTTCATCGAAGCCACGACGTCCTCGGAGCCAAACTCCTTGCCGTTGTGGAAGGTAACGTCCTCGCGCAGCTTGATGGTGTAGGTCAGGCCGTCGTCGGAGACCTCATAGCCCTTGGCCAGCACGGGCTGGGGCTCGTAGTCGCTATCGAGGCCAAAGAGCGGCTCGACGACGTTGCAGATGATGTCCATGGTCACAAGCGACGACGTGGTGTGCGGATCGAGACCGTCCGGGCTCGCCGGTAACGCGATCTGCAGCTCGTCGCGATACTCCACATCCTGGCCGGAGGCAGCGGCGCTACCGCTCTCGGCGCCCGAACCGCCGCAGCCAGTGAGGCCGAGTCCGGCCAACACGGAAAGCGTGCCAAGGCCGGCTACAAAGCTGCGACGGGAAATGCCCGCCTGGGTAAGGTCGTTGTTCATAAAAATCCTCTCATAGCTGAACAAACGGACAAATATATGCAAAGCCGGAAAGCGCCTTGCGGTGCATCGGGGTACCGCCCGGCAAAAGCAACGATACGTAATGGGGCCATCAAAGGGCCGACATACCCAAGCTCCGCCACATCGGATGAAAATCGAGAGCTTCAGCCATAACGGGTCCCCTCTCGAACCAAAAACGAGATACGACGGCATGGATGCACCACGGATGGTGACAATCCAGGCGCACTCAAACCCGGTATTTTAGGGAACCTGCTTTGCGGTCGATTATTTAGTTGTGCGTCGTCTCTCCCGGAGCCGTGAACATACCTGCTCATATGCGACTCCGAGCCATATACAGGGCGCGCGCGGCAACGCGGCGAATGTATGTCGTCTGCGGCATGTGCGCACCCTCCTTTACAAGTTGAGGTCAACTATATCAACGGTCGTCGACCATGCGAACACCGTTGACATTCGTACGACAGCGTCGCGTGCCGTAGTTTAATAAATAATTATCTTTATTGATAAGAGTTTGTCATCCTTCATTCGGCGAACGGCAAGACAAAGCCGCCGAGGCCTATATCCCCGACGGCATTACCCGGCGCTATCGACAAACCAAATGGATCTTACTCGCATCGAAGTGCATGCGTAGCGTCTCGCCTGCTTGCGGCAGCTCGTCGACAGGCACGCCCACCTTGTTGACCTTCCACTGCAGACGTGTGGGCGCATCGGCGCGCGGCACGTCCAGCAGCACCAGGCGCTCAAAACGCGAATCGCTCACGCGGGCCACATGCAGGTCATAGCTGTTGCGACCACGCTCCGCGCGATTGTCAACATGGAAGTAGCTTGCGCGAATGCCCAGGTACGCCACATTATCGGGAACCTCGCGACCCACGTTAAAGGTCATGCCCCAGTCGAGGGCCTCCACTTCTTCGCCGCCGACCTTGCGCGCCCGGCTTGTGTTCTTGCAGCCCGTCAGGCGCAACGCCGCCAGCGTCTGCGGACGGCGGACCACGTCCTCGACGGAGCCGATCTCCTCCACATGTCCGTTATGCATCACGCAAATGCGCTTGCACAGGCGGCATGCCTCGTCAATATCGTGGCTCACGTAGAGGACGGTGCGGTTGCACACATCGAACAGGTCGAGCATGTTCTGCTCGAGCGCGCTCTTAAGATAGGAATCGAGCGCGCTCATGGGCTCGTCGAACATAAAGATGCCCGGATGCGCCGCCACCATGCGCGCAAGCGCCACACGTTGCTGCTGGCCACCCGAGAGTCGCGCGGGGTAGCGGTCGGCAAAATCGGCCAGACCGAAAATGCCCAGATAGCGCTCGGCAAGCTTTTTGCGCGCCGCGGCGTCGCCCGCGTCCTTTACGCCGGCACATACGTTATCGGCCACCGTCATGTTGGGAAACAGCTGATAGTTTTGGAACAGCAGGGCGCATTTTCGCTCCTGGGGCGACAGGTTGATGCCCGCCGCCGAGTCAAAAAAGGTCACGCCGTTAACGACGATCTTGCCCTCGTCGGGCGTCTCCACACCGGCAATGCAGCGCAGCGTGCAGCTCTTGCCGCAGCCCGAGGCACCAAGCAGCGCCACACGCTCCTCACCGGCCTCAAGCTGCATATCGAGCATAAACTCCGGATAGCGCTTTTTAATATCCAGAACGAGTGACATGGCCTATCGACCTCCCTGCATAGCGGGCTCATCGCGCATGAGCTCAGCCAGCGCCTCGCGATCGATACGCAGCGCATCGCCGCCGACTGGGTCGAGCGAATCGCCCTGTCCGGCGAAATCTTTGACCTGTTTGCGCTCCGCACGGGAAAGGCCCCGCTCGCGATACTTTTGCGAATGAGCGGTGTACATGTTGATGAACAGGATGACCAGGAAGCTAAACACGATCACGACGACGACCCAAAAGAGGGCCACCGACGTGTTGCCGCCCATCCACTCAAAATAGATGGCAATGGGGATGGTCTGCGTAATACCGGCGTAGTTGCCCGCAAAGAACAGGGTACAGCCAAACTCGCCCATCGCGCGGGCAAAGGCGAGCACCGTGCCGGCGGCAATCGAGGGCCAGCCAAGCGGCATCATAAGCTTGGTAAAGATGCGACGCTCGGACCAGCCCAGTGTGCGCGCCGCATCGAGCATCTGCGTGTCGAGGCTCTCGAAGGCTCCGAGCGCCGTACGATAGACGAGCGGGAAAGACACCACCACGGCAGAGATCACCGCCGCCGGCCACGTAAAGACGATCGAGACGCCGTGCGCGATAAGCCACTGGCCAACACTGGTCGAGCGACCAAACAGCATAAGCAACAAAAAGCCGCACACCGTAGGCGGCAGCACCATAGGGATGGTAAAGACCGAATCGAGCAGGCCCTTGATTCGGCTCGTCGTACCCATGGTCTTCCACGCGGCGAACAGGCCCAGCGCAAACGCGATCACCAGGGCAAGACCGCTCGTTTTAATGGACACCCAAAACGGGCGATAGTCGATGTCGCCCAAAAAGGAAGCCAGAGAGGTCAAGGGCCCCTGCTCATCCCGCAACGCGACAGACGATGCTTCTACCATGTGAGCGCTATCAAGCCAACGCGCGCCGCCCTTGGCATCACCCGAGGCTGATGCAATCACCACATAGCGGTCCCCATCCGCACCGCGCTCGTCAAAGCCATAGGTATACCCGCCGGCATCAAACGTTGTTTCCGCCGTGACATACCAAGGAAGATCCACGTCCCCTAGCTGCGCACCTCCCATGCAGTTTGCGCTGTCGAGCTCACAGACGAGGGACTTGAGACCCGATACGCACTCGTTGTCCTGCGGATCCAATCCATACTTCTCGACCGCCTTGGGCGATATCCACGCCACAACGCGATCGGCAGCAGGCGCCACTACAAGGTCCACGTCCTCGTCAACGGGAAACCGGTAGCCCTCAGGCTGGCCCTCCATGGCACGAGCGGTCCCCTTGGCCAATCGCTCGAAACCCTCGATCCCATAGGAAAGCCCATGAGCAGTCGCAGCAACCTGGGCCCCGTCCTCAGCATCCCCAGCAAACGCAAATCCCGGCACCCAGCAAAGCGCGAAGGTCAAAGCACAGGCGACAAGCATGCGGAATCTATTAAGCACGAAAAGCTCCAAGCGAATACAAGGACGAAGTGAAACACAAAACGATGGAATTATCGCGCCAAGCCGCACTACGCGGAAAGCTCAAAGCCGTACTTAGCCCAAATCTTCTGAGCCTTCTTGTTGGTCAGGCAGAAATCGATGAACGCCTTGGCTTCGTCGGCATGCTCGGAGCTCTCGGCGACAGCGCCCGGATACACAATGGGCTTGTGCGAATCCTCGGGGCACACAAAGGCCTCCTCGATGCCGTCGTAGCGGAAGATGTCGGAGCTGTAGACAAAACCGGCCACGCAGTCGCCTGTGGACACATAGGCAGCTGCGGTGCCCACTTTATCGGCCAGCGCGACCTTGTCGGCGATCTCGGGAGTATACTCGCCGTCGTCGCCCTCGGTGCCGGTGTAGAGGCCCACGGAGGCCAGAGCCTGGTTGGCATACTTTCCGGCGGGAACGGTCTTGGCGTCGCCGATGGCAATCTTGCCGTCCAGATTCGCGACGTCGGCGATGGCCTCGACCTTGGTGTCGGAGCCCTCGGCGCGAATGATCACGAGGTCGTTGACGAACATATCCTCACGGGTGTCGGCGTCGACGAGCCCGGCGGCCTCGGCGTCGTCCATGGTGCCCTTGGAAGCCGTGATGAGCACGTCGACGGCGGCACCGGCGCGCATCTGCTCGACAAGGTCGCCAGACGCCTTAAACTGCGTGTCGGCAAAGGTGGTGCCGGTCTGCTCGGTGTAGAGCTCCTGAACCTCGGGCAGGGCCTTCTCGAGCGAGTTGGCGGCAAAGACCTGCAGCTCGACAGCTTTCTTCTTAGAGGAAGACTTGGCGGAGCCGGTATCGGAACCAGCGAGCTCGGACGTCTTGTTGCCCGAGCAGCCAGCAAGGCCAAGGCCGGCGGCAGCGGCAGCAGAAAGCGAGACAAAACCGCGGCGAGAAACCATATCGAACATATTCAACCCTTTCGGACCTTGTGCCCGGGTACCCCACCGCGGGCTTTAATCTACAATCAGATTATACTTCTGCGAGAATAATGATAGTGAGAAATTATTCTCGTCAGAGAATATAGTTTCAAGTTACCGTGCACCTCGGCGTCGCTTCGGCGGAAAACAAAAGCGAAGCAGCCGTTCAGGTCGCCCCGCCGCAGGTAAACCACCTAGTTGGTATGTCCGCCGCCCGCTGTCATCTGAGCCGCATGCTCCAGCTGGTCCGCTATGGCCTCCCAGCTTTCGCGGGCGGCCTTCGTAGAACCGGGAAAGTTTACGACAAGTGTATGACCTCGTTGCATGCAAATAGCACGCGAGAGCATTGCGTGGCGCGTCTTGGTCATCGAGTACGCACGAATCGCCTCGGCAATACCCGGCACATCACGGTCGCAGACGGCACGCGTCGCCTCGGGCGTCACGTCGCGCATCGAAAGCCCCGTGCCGCCGCAGGTGAGCACGACATTGGCGTGGCACTCATCGGCGGCTTCCGCAATGGCATCACCAATCTCGCTGACGTCGTCGCGCACGACCACATGCGAGGCGACCGCCCAGCCATGCGCCTCGATAAGCTCCTCGAGCGCGGCACCCGCCTCGTCCTGCGCAAGATCGCGCGTGTCCGAACACGTCACAATCGAAATCTTCAGCTCCATAGTCTTCCTCCTACAGCACCGTTCCCTCGGGCAGGTCGACACGCACGACATCCACGACGTCGCCCGCCTTGAGCTCGCACGGTCCTTCGTCAATACGCAGCAGGCAATTGGCCCGCTGCATCGTGCCGAGCAGCGCCGAATTCTGCGTATTGGCCTCGGTCACCAACAGCTCACCGGTCTCGGGGTCGCGCAAAACCGTGGCGCGATCGAAGAAGCGTCGGTCCTGGCGCTTCTTCACGCCGTGCGTGAGCGTCGCCTGCTGCACGGGACGCACGCCCTCGGCAAAGCCACGCATCTTGCGGATCGCCGGACGGGCAAGCATCTCAAAGCCTACATACGCCGCGGCCGGATTGCCTGAAAGCCCCAGGTAGGGCTTACCTCCAAGCAAGCCAAACGTGATGGCCTTGCCGGGGCGCATCGAGATGCGATCGAAGAGCACCTCGCCCTCGCGCTGGACCAGCGCCGTCACATAGTCGTAGTCGCCCGCCGAGGCACCGCCGCTCGTAATGACAAAGTCGCACTCCTGCACGGCACGATGCACCAGCTCGGCAATCGCCTGCTCATCATCGGGCGCAATGCCGTAGAACACGGGCTCGGCGCCGGCATCAAGTGCTTCGGCCATCAACGCCGACGAGTTGGAGTCGCGAATCTGACCGCGCGCCGGCACCTTGCTCGGTACGACCAGTTCCGTGCCCAGCGAGATAATGCCCACGCGCGGGGCAGCGTGCACCTTCACGCTCGCGTATCCGGCGCTCGCCAGCAGACCCGCGCCCGCCGGAGCCACGACCTCGCCGGCGTGTATCACAACATCGCCGGCATGGGCTTCCTCAGCAGCAGAGCGAACGTTCTCCCCCACTTTAGCAGGCGCCGAGAAACTCACGTGCGAGCCCTCGTTGCCGTCGCCATCGAGCACGTCGACGATCTCGTATTTCACTACGGCATCGGCACCCTCAGGCACCGGCGCGCCTGTCATGATGCGGACCGCCTCGCCCGCACCGATTGCGCCCTCAAACACATGGCCCGCGGCCTCGTGTCCGATAACGTCGAGCGTCACCGGCGCCTCGCCAGATGCCTGCACCAAGTCCGCCGAGCGCACGGCATATCCGTCCATAGCGCTGTTGGCAAACGGCGAGATATCGATATCGGCCACCGCATCCTCGGCCAAGGGAAAACCAGCCGCCTGCCACACGGGAATCTCGACGAGATCGGTCGGAGCAACATGCGACAGGATAATCGACTGTGCGTCATCCAGCGGAATGAGTTTCTCTGCCATATGCACCTCTTAATGCCACGGCGCACAACAGGCGCGCCGATTCTTTATGCTTGTCTCAGTATAATCCCCCGACGCGCGACCGAGACTCGGCCTATATCCGCAAATACACCTGTCGGTTGCAGGCCGCGAAACAGAATGGAAACCAACCCACCGGCTCATCGCGTTTACCGCGTTTTATAATGCTTTCGTTGCAACCTAAAAGAGGAACGTATGGCTCATAACGACAAACCCGAAAGCGCAAACGAGGCGCAGGATCATTCCCAGCCGCTCGACGACGGCGGTTTTTTCTCCCTGAACGACGTCATCACGGCAGGCAGGCATCAGCTCACCCGCTCCGAGCATCTCTTGGCTGCCGACACGCGCCGCAACGCCCGCAACCTACTCGCGAGCGCCAAGTTACTCGCACTCGTCGTCATTGTCTCGCTCGCCATGGGCGTTGCCGCCTGGGCGTTTTTGGCCTCGTTGAATATCGCGACCGACTATCGCGAGCACCATGTGTGGGTCTACGCCTTGCTTCCCGTTGTGGGCGTTGCCACCGCATGGGTGTACAAAAACCACGGTCTTGCCGCCAAGCGTGGCAACAACCTGGTCATCGACTCCGCTCTGGGCACACGCCTCATCCATATGCGCATGGCCGTCCTCACCTTCGTCTGCTCCACGCTCACGCACCTAACGGGCGGATCGGCCGGTCGCGAGGGAGCCGCGGTGCAGATTGGCGGCACCATCGCCAGCAACATCTCGAGCCTCGCCCACCTCAAAAAGCATGACCACCACGACCTCATGCTCGCCGGCATCTCGTCGGCCTTTGGCGCCGTATTCGGCTCGCCCCTTGCCGGAGCTTTCTTTGGCATGGAGATGTGCTTTATCGGCAAGATCGACTACACGGCGGGCATCTACTGCCTGGTCGCCTCATTTACCGGCTACTTTACATCACTCGCCCTAGGTACCGAGTACGAGGCGAATGTTATCGCCAGCGTTCCCAACATGACACCACGGACGGTTGTCATCGTTGTTATCAGCGCCATTATCTTCGGTCTGACGGCACGCCTCTTTGCCTGGTCAGTTCGAACCGTCAAGAGCCTGTACGGTCGCTTTATCACCAATTACCTTATTCGCGCACTCATAGGTGCACTCGTGGTTTTGGCCGCCTATGCCCTCCTCGACGCCTGGGACTACGCCGGCCTTTCCACGTGGCTTTCCGGCGCCGGATTTGCCGGCAACACCACCCTGGCGGACGCAGTCATCAAGTTGGTCGTCACAGCGCTCACCCTGGGCGCCGGCTTCCAAGGCGGCGAGGTCACGCCCCTGTTTGGTATCGGTGCGGCGCTCGGCGGCTGGATCGGTTGCCTCGTCGGAATCGATCCCAGCTTTCTGGCAGCGCTGGGCATGCTCGGCGTGTTCTGCGCCGGCCTTAACGTGCCTATCACCACCTGTATGATGGCCATCGACCTGTTCCACGGCACGGCAGCCGGGTTCTTTGTCATCGTGGCCTTTATCAGCTACCTAACCGCCGGACACCGCGGCGTGTACCCCGCCCAGCGCATCATCTCGCCCAAGCGCCGTTCGCTTATTGTGGATGAGGGCGGTACGGTAGCGGATGCTATCGAGCGCCACAACGACCTGATAGAGTAGACGTAAGTATTCGACGTGCAGCCACAATCGGGGGCAATTCGACCTGAGCGCGACCGCACCGTCACGGCATACGCCGGGAGTCGCCCCATGCACGCAACTGATTTTGGCCGCACGCTCATCATCGCCAACCCAGCCGCCCAGTCGGGTGCGGCGCGCGAAGTTGCCGAGCGCCTGCAACGCTTTTTGGACATGACCGCACGCGCATCCCAGTTTGACCTGGTGCTAACCGAGCGAAGGGGGCACGCCAAGGAACTGGCCGCACAGGCTCAGGGCTACCGCACGGTTATCGCACTCGGCGGCGACGGCGTGATCCACGAGGTCGTCAATGGCTTGATGGCGCAAGAAGAGGCTGTTCGACCGTCGCTTGCCGTCCTGCCCGTAGGCTCCGGCAATGATTTTGCCCAGACGCTCGGTATCGACGATTTCTCCGGCAAAGATTTTGGCGCGCTGCTCACCTGCGAGCTGCAGCACCAGGACATCGGGCGCATTCGCTCATGGAACCCCGCAAGCGGCAGCGGCGAGGCTACCGTTGAGTACTACGACCAGACGCTTTCGGTCGGCATCGATGCCGCCATCGGCCTTGGCACCACCGAGCTACGCAAAAAGACGAGCCTCACCGGCGCGCCGCTCTACACTCTTTCGGGACTTGAGCAGTTTGGCCTACGCTATCGCAATTACCCCATGACAGTCAGCTTTGACGGGGCGCCCGCCGAGCGCGTAAGGGCGATCATCATGGCGATTCAGCTGGGTCCTACCTATGGCTCGGGCTATCGCATCTGTCCCGACGCCGACCCCTGTGACGGCATACTCGACGTCTGCTACGCCTGCGGCCCCGTTCCGGGCGCGGTCGCGCTTCCCATGTTCCTTTCGGCCAAAGATGGCCACCATACCAAGCTGCCGCCGGTTCGCATGCGCCGCTGTCGCCATGCCGAGCTCACCTTTGAGGAGCCCGACTACCCCATTCAGGCCGACGGCGAGCCCGTTGTCGCCTCGCGCATCGAGGTCGACATCCTCGCCGGCGCCCTCCACGTCTGGCACCCCACCCGCTAACCCCACCTAAGTTGCGGTGAAATAGGGACTGTTTATGCATCTAAAGCCGCAAAACAGTCCCTATTTCACCGCAACTTATGAGGAGGCTATTCGTCGCTGCCCGGTTTGCGACGGTTGGCCTTTTTAATGGCGTTGAAGTGTTTGTCGTTGAGCCTGCGCTGGCGAGAGCGCTGAGGCACCTTGGTCTTTACGCGTCGACGCGGTGGACGCCCGCGACGCTCAAGCTCAGCGCGCAGCTTACGCAGACAGCTCGCGCGATTCTGAAACTGGCTGCGGCTCTCACGCGCCGTCACGACAATCCCCGAAGGAATATGTTTCATGCGCACCGCCGAGTCCGTCGTGTTCACGCCCTGTCCGCCCGGACCCGTCGCGCGAAACACCTGCACCTCGCAATCGCGCGCCAGCTCCTCGACCGACATCTCGGCATAGCGCGCATACTCGCGCCATCCCATCGTGTTCTCATCCATATCAACACCTCCCCTCATACAAAAAATGTGACAAAGGGAAAGTCCCTTTGTCACATCGCATACCAATCGCTTGTGTTGCGCGCTTAGGCGAAGGTGATCTCGCCGGTCTCGCAGTCCATATCGGCGATACGGGCCAGGCTCTCGACGCGGAAGCCGCGCTCGCGGAGCTTATCGCCACCGCCCTGGAAGCCCTTCTCAACGGCGATGCCAATGCCAGCAACTTCGGCGCCCGCGGCCTCGCAGATCTTGATAAGGCCCTCGAGCGCGCAGCCGTTGGCCAGGAAGTCGTCGATAATCAGGACCTTATCGCCCTCGGACAGGAAGCGCTTACCCACGATAACCGGGTACTCCTTCTGCTTGGTAAAGGAATAGATGGTCGTGGCATACTGCTCGCCGTCGAGGTTGATGGACTGCGCCTTCTTAGCAAAGACCACTGGCACGCCGCCAAAATGCTGGGCTGCAATGCAAGCCATGCCAATGCCCGAAGCTTCGATCGTCAGGATCTTGTTGATCTCGACACCCTCGAAAAGACGGGCCCACTCGGCACCCATGTGGTCGAACAGCTCAACGTCGCACTGGTGGTTGAGGAAGGCATCAACCTTAAGGACGTTACCGGCCTTTACGATGCCGTCATGGCGAATACGATCCTCAAGCTCCTGCATGGCGCAACCCCTTCTCGCGGCAACGATACCGCGCGATTAATAAACGTTGTTCGATAGTCTACCACGGACCGACCCCCGCCCGCCCCACAAGCCGCATCGCACCACAAAGCCGCAAGACCGGTAGATAGGCCCGATTCATGGCAAGCCTGCCCCCACAAGCTAATGGCGGGCGCGCATCTTCACCAAACGCACCATGGCAAGCGCAAAGCCCACAGCGGCCACAGCCATAAGCACGTAGAACACCGAACGGAAACCAAACAGGAACACATCCGGACGGCCTGCAACAAAACTGGTCACGGCCTCGCCCATCGCCACGCTCATCTGCCCATATAGGATATTCGACGCCACCGTAATACCGAGTGCCATGCCGGCGTAGCGCGCCAAACTGCCCAAGCTGCCCGCAAAACCGAGCGCCTCGCGCGGAGCCGAGCCCATGTACAGCGAGTTGTTGGGGCTCTGGAAAATCGACGTGCCGCACGACATAAATGCGACGCAGCACACGATCACAGGGATAGCAGAGTGCTCGTCGAGTGTGCTTACCGCAAAGAGACCGCACACGTACACGCCCAGGCCGACCGCCGTGGGGCCCTCGCAGCCAACACGGTCCGAAACCGTACCCGAAAGCGGGCCGATAAAGGCATTCACCATCGGCAGCGCCAAAAAGAGTAGTCCAGAGATATCAGAACCAAAGCCGTGGGCGTCCTGAAAATAGAACGGCAGAATAAACTCGGATGCGCCAATGCCAACGAACACGATGAGCATGCAGGCAAGGTTGATGGTGAAGGCCGAATTTGCAAAGCAGCGACGGGCGGCCTCGGCAAGGGGCATGGGACGTTCGCCGGCCTCTGGCCTAACATGCGGCAGCGTGTAGAGTCCCACGATAAACGAGATCACGCCAATGGGCAGGTTGATGAGGAAGATGCTCTCCCAGGGAAAGCTTGCCACCAGCATGCCGCCGAGCACGGGGCCACACATCATGCCGAGGGCCACGAAGGTCGCGAGAATACCCATGGCACGGCCTCGTTCGCGCGCCGGAAACGACTCGGTGATGATACCCATGTTGTTAGCCATGGCCGCCGCGCAACCGACGCCCTGAACAATGCGCGCTAGGATAAGAACCTCAAGCGAGGCCGAAAGGCCGCACAGCAGCGAACCGACCGAAAAGACGATGACGCCCAGCTGGAACACATTCACCTTGCCACGCACGTCGCCCAGACGGCCAAACGGCAACATAGCCACGCAAGTCGCAAGCAGGTACACCGAGCTCACCAGTTGAATGCGATCGAGGCCCACGCCCAGCTCCTTTTGCATCACGGGCAGCGCCACGGTCACGACGGTCGAATCCAGACACACCATAAACGTCATGATGAGCACGGTAAACAGAATCGCCCATTTATTCTTGCCATGGGTGTCGCCCTCTAGAGCAATGTGCTCGCGGCGCAGCTGCTCTGCAGTTTTCTCCATATCCATCCTTTCGAGTGGCCTAACGCAAAAAAAACGGGGCCCCGATCGCCTGCAAACAGCCGCGATTGGGGTCCCGCCTACGGAATCGGAACAAAAGGTCGCCGAAGCTTTCTGCCAGCATCGGCGCCTTATGCGAACGCTAGCCTAGCACTGCTCGAGTGCCTGCTCAAGGTCGGCAATCAGATCGGCCGTGTCCTCGAGGCCGCACGACAGGCGCACCATGTCGGCGGAGATGCCACAGGCGATGAGCTCCTCATCGTTCATCTGGCGATGCGTGGCATTAGCGGGATGCAGACAGCAAGTGCGGGCATCGGCCACGTGCGTGGCGATCTGGGCGAGCTTGAGGCTCTTCATAAAGGTCTCGGCCGCCGCGCGACCACCGTTAAAGCCAAAGCTCACAACGCCGCAGGTACCGTTGGGCATGTACTTCTGAGCCAGGTCATAGTACTTATCGCCCTCCAGACCCGGATAGCTCACGAAGCGCACCTTGGGATGGCTCTGCAGGAACTTGGCAACGGCCAGGCCGTTCTCACAATGACGCGGCATGCGCACATGCAGGCTCTCGAGCGAGCTGTTCAGGAAGAAGGCCGCCTGCGGGTTCTGCATGGGGCCGAGGTCGCGCATGAGCTGCGCGGTGGCCTTGGTAATGAAGGCACCCTCGCGACCGAACTTCTCGGCATACGTCACGCCGTGGTAGCTCTCGTCGGGCGTGGTGAGACCCGGGAACTTATCCGCATGAGCCATCCAGTCAAACTGGCCGTGGTCGACGATCACGCCGCCCAGGTAGGAAGCATGTCCATCCATGTACTTGGTGGTGGAGTGCGTAACGATGTCGGCGCCCCACTCAAAGGGACGGCACATCACGGGCGTCGGGAAGGTGTTGTCGACCATCAGCGGCACGCCGTGGTCATGTGCGGCCTTGGCAAAGCGCTCAATATCGAGCACGGCAAGGGCGGGGTTTGCGATCGTCTCGCCAAAGACGAGCTTGGTGTTGGGCTGGAAGGCTGCCTCCAGCTCCTCATCGGTGCAGTCGGGGGCGACGAACGTGCAGGTCACGCCCATGCGGCCCATGGTGTGGGCGAGCAGGTTATACGTACCGCCGTAAATGGCAGAGCTCGCGACCACATGATCGCCGGC
>UQYA01000018.1 GCA_900545165.1 uncultured Collinsella sp. | reverse complement strand
GACCTCATAGCGCAAATGGTCGACGAACGCATCGTTGTCGCTCATGGTGTAGAGGTGTCCCTCACACGAAAGGGTCACGTCGGCATGGGGATACGCAACCACGGCATTCGCGATATCCATAGCAAGGCTACGCTCCATGGAACGCTTGACAACGGCACGCCCCCCGCTCATCACCAGGGCTCCGTTTTCGCATACATAGGCGAGCTCATCGGCCACCGGGGCAAACAGGTAGCGCAAGCTCGCATATTGACGGCCGCTCGCCGGCATAAACACGATACCGCGACGATGCAGTTCATCGATGAGTTCAAAGGCCTCGGAACGCGGCTCGCGCTCCCCCGGATGCAGCAACGTGCCGTCCAAATCGCATGCAATCAGCTTGATTCCTTCAAGACCCATATGCTTTCCCCCACAGCATCTCATCAACAGAAAGACGGACTTTGAATAGCTGCCTCTCAAAGTCCGTCTTACTCATACGCACGTTAACCGCGCGCCTTTTTTACGATCGTAAAGTCGGGAGCCATACTCACAACGGCATCCGCCGCACTCGACGCAAAGCGCCGGTCCGCATCGAGTTCACGGGTAACCACCGAGAGCCAAACGCCCTCGACGCCCCGGAGCATGCGGCCCAAAACAGGCTGCACCGGCGTATACATGCGCACGGTATACTCGTCCGAATCGCCTCGGAAAAGCGGCGCGTGCATATTGCCGATCTCCCAGCACGCATGCGCGAGCGCAATCGGGTCCATGCGGTCGACTTCGACCAAATAAACCTCGGCACTGCGCAGGCGCACGACAACCGCCACGGGCACCATGCCCGAACGGTCGATGGCGAGCACGTCGCCGTCGGTAAGACGACCGCCGTCGGCAGCATCCAGCCGAACATCGACCGTGCGCCCCAGCTCCGTCACACCCACAAACGCGCGCGTGTCAGCCTGGTCCCAATCGAGCAGTAGCTCGTCAACTTCAAAGACGCCGCCCAAATTCCGGCGGAGCAGGAGTTCATAGGACGGATCGTTGAGATTTCCCAAGCATGTCGTCGAAACCAAGCGCTCGGGCATACTCTAACCCTCGACCTCGACGAGCTCGATATCAAAGTTGAGGTCCTTGCCGGCCAGCTCGTGGTTGGCGTCGAGCGTCACGGCCTCGGGCGTAACGTCGATGACCACGGCGGGGACGGGCATACCGCTCGGCGTGGACAGGAAAAGCTTCATGCCCTTCTCGATCTGCTCGATGTTGGGAACCTGTTCGGCCGGGAAGGTAATAACCATCTCGGGATTGTGCTCGCCGTAGGCATCGGCAGCCGGGATGTGCACGGTCTTCTTCTCGCCCACCTGCATGTCGACAACAGCGGCGTCGAAGCCCTTGATCATCTGACCGGCGCCGCAGGTGAACTCCAGCGGCTCGCCGCGATCGTAGGAGCTATCGAACTGCGTGCCGTCATCGAGCGTGCCGCGATAATGGGTCTTGACCTTCTTGCCCTGGTTGGACATGGTAACCTCCGTGATAAGGGCGGCGCACAACGCGGGCCGCCGTGAACATATGGCGCTAACTATACCCTAGTCATACAATTCAATGACAGTTTGCAAAGAAACGCTGCAACCGGAGGAACCATGGCATATCCCGTATTTGACCTACACTGCGACACCGCCGACCGAATCGGCTGGGCCACGCTCGATCTCGACCTGCGCTTTACCGCCGGCACCGACGGTTATTTCCCCGGCGACGAAACGCATCCGCAAGATTTCGACCTCATCGAGGGCAACGCCTGCGCCATCTCGCTCGCAAAGATCGGCAACACGCCGTGGGCACAGTGCTTCGCCACGTTTGTCCCCGATGAGATTCCCACCGCCCACGCCGCGCGCTTCCAGGCGCAGATCATGGCGCATATGAGCGGCCAGGCAATGCTCAACCACGACCGCATGGTCAACGTACGCAGCGCGGCAGACATTCGCCCCGCGCTCAAAGACGGCAAGGTCGCCTGCATCCACACCATCGAAAACGCCACGTTCTTTGCCGAGGACCCCGCGCTGATCGAGGTGCTCAAGAGCTTGGGCGTACTCATGTCATCGCTCAGCTGGAATGCGCAGGGACCGCTCGCGAGCGGACACGATACCCACGCCGGCCTCACCGCCGCCGGCATCGAGGCACTTACGCAGATGGAGCACGCCGGCATGGTGCTTGACGTCTCCCACCTCAACGATGAGTGCTTTGACGAGGTTGTCGCCCACGCCACACGTCCCTTCGTCGCCAGCCACTCCAACTCTCGTGCAGTTTGCGGCGTTAAGCGCAACCTCACCGACGACCAGTTCCGCACCATTCGCGACATGGGTGGCATCGTCGGCCTCAACTACTGCAGCGAGTTCCTTTCCAACGACGCAACCGACAAGACAGCCGCAGACGTCACCTTCGACCAGCTGGCGGCACATATCGAGCACTGGCTCGACCTGGGCGGCGAGGACGTCATCGCGCTCGGCGGCGACTGGGACGGTGCCACGGTGCCCGCCTTCCTCTCCGATGCCAGCAAGATGCCCGAGTTCCAGAACATGCTCTCCAAGCACTTTGGCAAGACCGTGATGCAGAAGCTCTGCAGCGATAATGCCCTTGCCTTCTTTGAGCGTTATTAATTTCACATCCCCTGAGCGGGCCGGCATGCCGAACGGTCGACATGCCGGCCCGTCCCCAATCTGAAGGACCACTTTTGACGCAGCAATTTACGCTTTTCCTACCCCAACCGGATGGGACTCCCATCCCCGTCGTCGTTACCAAAAAGCGCGTCAAAAACTTCAACCTGCGCGTCACATCGAGCGGTGAGGTCCACGCCAGCGCACCGCTCGGCGCCAGCCGCGAGCGTATCGAAGCGTTTGTGAAGCGCAACAGCGCCTGGATTATCAGCCGGCTTGCCCAGCGCGAGCAACGTCAGGCGACGGCGCGAGAGCCGCTCAGCCCCTCGTCCATCATTGCACTTTGGGGCAAGCCCATCACGGTACAAGATGCGCTCGATCACAACTTTAAGTCACCCGCACCGCGGCCCAAACAAGCCACGTTCGCAAGCTTTATGGGTACCGACGAGCCAGACGAACGTCCGCAGGCCAAGTGGAACGCGCCCCTCGACGGCTTAACGCCCAGTGAGATCCAAGCCCATATTGACCAGCTCTATACGTCCGAAGTCACATCGGCGCTGCGGGATATGGTGCACGCATACGAAATCGCAATGGGTGTCGCCGTTTCCCGCGTTTCCGTGCGCAGCATGAAAACGCGCTGGGGATCATGCACGCCCAAAACCGGCGCCATTCGCATCGCACGAGAACTTGCCGCCTACCCCGTCGAGTGCCTTGACATGGTTGTCGCCCACGAGCTCGTCCACTTGCTCGAGCCAAGCCACAATCAGCGGTTTCACGCCCTGCTCGACACGTACTGCCCCAACAATAGAGCACTGTCCCAGCGGCTCAAGCAGCCACCCATAGAGACATATTAGAACCGGTTAGCGCACGCGCTCGATCTCGACACCGCAGCTTGCCAGGGGAAGACCGACGGGCGCCCAAGGCTTATCGAGCTTAACGTGCACGCCAAGCAGTAGGGGGTAACGACGCAGCAGCATCTGGGCCACACCCTCGGCTGCAGCCTCGATGAGCTTAAACGTATGCTCGCGCAGATAGCCATCGACATCGTGGCATACCGAGCCGTAGTCAATCGAGGCGTCCAGGTTATCGTGCTCCCCCGCTGCACGCAGGTCGGCATAGAGCACCAGGGACACGATGAACTTCTGGCCCAGCGCGTTCTCTTCGGGATATACGCCGTGGTTGGCAAAGACCTCGAGACCGTCGATAGTAATGCGGTCAGCATGGCGCAGATCGTCATAGCTCACGTGGGGAACCGCCGTTGCGGTGGATATTTCGCCCCTTCCACGGCGGGCGAGCTCGGCGCCTTCAGTCTTGGTTGCATTCTCGGGCAGTTTCTTGTTGCTCATCGCGATCGTCTCCTTCGTTTAGAACCCCGACCGCGTAAACTAACTACACGCGAATCGACAGGTTCTTTTTATCATCGCTCCAGTTGCAAGCATTGCGCGCGGGGCATGCAAAGCAGGCGCGCGACGCTTTGTCGGCTGCATAGAGCAGGCGCTCGAGCGGTTGGCTGTTCACGCGCAGCTTTCGATGGCCCAGAATGGCCGTCTTAATGGCTGCGGCATCGGCCGGCTCAAACGCTACGTCATCGGGCATACCGCCGAGAATCGCATCAGCGACGCGTTCGCTTACAACATCATGGGATATACCCGATTCATACTGTTCATCTTTGCCGATATCGTGAAGAAGTGCCGTGGCGTAGATGACCTCGCGGTCAAATTCGAGCTGTTCCTCGAGATTCTTGATCCACATAATGCGAGCGACATCCAGCAGGTGGTCAATACCGTGGCGGCAGAAGATGCGCCCCGATTCCAACTGTGCAATGTTGCCCAGGTGCCGACGGAACAGCCCGTTGGCACAAATGTAATCAATGCGAGGCATGGCACCAAAGGGAGTCAGGCCCGAAGCCATAAAGCCGCGACGCGACGTCCCCTCATCGGTCTTCGATGTAAAGTCGTTGACGACCCTCATGCTAACGGCCCAGCATCCTAAAGAACCGATCCTCGAGCGCGGGATCAGTCTCAAAGACGCCGCGGCGAGCGAGCGTCACGGTCTTGGTGCCGGGCTTTTGCACGCCGCGCATCGTCATGCACATGTGCTCGGCTTCCATCAGCACAATCGCTCCCTGGGGAGCGAGATACTCCATGAGGGCATCGGCAACTTGTGCGCACAACTGCTCCTGCAGCTGCAGACGACGGGCGTAGACCTCTACCGTGCGGGCAAGCTTAGAAAGCCCTGCGACACGGCCGTTAGGGATATAACCAATGGCGGCCTTGCCATAAAACGGCAGCAGATGGTGCTCGCACAGCGAGTAAAACGTAATGTCGCGCTCAATAACCAAGTCGTTCGAAGCGACGGCAAAGGTTTTGGACAGGTGCTCCTCGGCACTCTGATCCATACCGCCGGCGATCTCACCATACATACGGGCAACGCGCGCCGGGGTCTCCAGCAGGCCCTCACGAGTTGGGTCCTCGCCTATGCCCTCAAGCAACAGCTTAATGGCGGCCTCGACTTTTTCCTGATCGACCATCTGGGCCTCACTTTTCCGATTTTGCGTTCGCGCTATGGTACCACGCCCTTTGGCATCGGCCACAAGCTACATAGTATGGGTCGAATAGACCGGATCGTCCCGCCAAAGCTCCACAGCGTCGCAAAGCGCAACGCCCTCGCGCACAGCACGGGCGCGCGTGGCGCTCATATCAATCACGCGCTGATTGCTCGAGCCCCTAAAGCGCAATGAGATATCGTACAGATCCTGAACAAACGGGCCGTCCACCAACATGTCGAGGCAGGCCAGGATACGGTCCGTCACCTCGGTATGATGACGGCCACCCGGCATAAGCTCCTCGAGCACGTCGCCGGTAAAGCACCAAATGGTCTTGCCCGACCCCTCGGGATAGACCGCACGCACGCGTTCGATAAAGTCAACAAGTCCCGCCTGATTCTCGGGCTCCATAGGCTCGCCGCCCAGAATCGTCAGGCCATCGATAAAGGGATGGTCGAGGCTCTCGATAATCTTGTCCTCGACGGCACGATCGAACGGCTCGCCCGCAGCAAAGTCCCACGCGACAGAGTTAAAGCAGTTCTTGCACCCACGACGGCACCCACTCACAAACAGAGAAGTACGAACACCTTCCCCATCAGCAATGTCGAAATACTTAATGTTCGCGTAATTCATAGGTAACTCTCCCGGGAGGCCGGGACATATCATCCCGTCCTCAAACATTCTCGGCCTTCGGCCTGCGAAACTGCGGGCGGGACGATATGTCCCGGCCTCATGCAAAGGGTAACTCAATGAACGAAGCGAACATCGAGTATAGGGTTCGAGGTCCAATAAAAACCTTGTTGCAACTCAACCGCCATCGCAAGCAAAGCGTTGTTGCAAGTCAACTCATTTCCGCTTAGAACTTCGAGGAGTGAGCAGACCGCATGCCGTATCTCAGCTACGTCAACTTGGCTGAGCCGGGAGGGCCGCTTGGGCTTTTGCTCGATATGAGTTCCGCACGCAAAGAAGGCCACTTAATGTGGCCTTCGTCTTGCGCAGGACTGTCCGAAATAGCGAGCAAATGCCCAAGCGGCCCTCCCGGCTCAGCCCCGGAGCGGTATTAGAGATGCAGCACGCGGTCGCGAATCTCCTCGGTTCGGCCCTGGTTCCAGAACTGGGTACCGATGTAGCCGCACGTGCGACGGGCAACATTCATCTTCTCCTGATCGCGGTTGCCGCAGTTAGGGCACTCCCACACCAGCTTGCCGTCATCCTCGACAATCTTGATCTCACCGTCGTAGCCGCACACCTGGCAGTAGTCGCTCTTGGTGTTGAGCTCGGCGTACATGATGTTGTCGTAGATGTACTGCATCACGCGAATGACAGCCTTGAGGTTGTCCTGCATGTTGGGAACCTCGACGTAGGAGATGGCACCGCCCGGCGAAAGCTGCTGGAACATGCCCTCGAACTTGAGCTTGTCGAATGCGTCGATCTCCTCGGACACGTGGACGTGGTAGCTGTTGGTGATGTAGCCCTTGTCCGTCACGCCCGGGATGATGCCAAAACGACGCTGCAGGCACTTGGCGAACTTGTAGGTCGTCGACTCAAGCGGGGTACCGTACAGCGAGAAGTCAATATCGCTTTCGGCCTTCCACTCGGCGCACTTGTCGTTCATGCGCTGCATGACGGCCATGGCAAACGGCGTACCCTCCTTCTCGGTGTGGCTGTGGCCCGTCATGTACTTGACGCACTCGTACAGGCCGGCATAACCCAGACTAATGGTGGAGTAACCGCCCACGAGCAGCTTGTCGATCGTCTCGCCCTTCTTCAGACGAGCGAGGGCGCCGTACTGCCACAGAATCGGTGCGGCGTCAGAAAGCGTACCCATCAGGCGCTCATGACGGCACAGCAGGGCACGGTGGCACAGCTCAAGGCGCTCGTCGAAGATCTTCCAGAACTTATCCATATCCTGGTGCGAGCTCAGCGCGACATCGGGCAGGTTGATGGTCACGACGCCCTGGTTAAAGCGACCATAGTACTTGGGCTTGTTCGGGTCGTAGTTCAGCGCGTTGGCAACGTTGTTAAAGCCGTTGCCCGAGCGGTCGGGCGTCAAGAAGCTGCGGCAGCCCATGCAGGTATAGCAGTCGCCGTTACCCGCGGTCTCGCCCTTCGACAGCTTGAGCTCGCGCATCTTTTTCTCGGAGATGTAATCGGGCACCATACGCTTGGCAGTGCACTTGGCAGCCAGCTGGGTCAGGTAGAAGTACGGGGAATCCTCGTGAACGTTATCGTCCTCGAGTACATAGATAAGCTTGGGGAATGCCGGGGTGATCCATACGCCGGCCTCGTTCTTAACGCCCTCGTAGCGCTGGCGAAGCGTCTCCTCCACGATCATGGCAAGGTCGTGCTTCTCCTGAGGCGTACGGGCCTCGTTAAGATACATAAAGACCGTCACGAACGGCGCCTGGCCGTTGGTGGTCATAAGGGTCACGACCTGATACTGAATCGTCTGAACGCCGCGACGGATCTCGTCACGCAGGCGATCCTCAACAACCTCGCGGACCTTTTCGGGAGATGCGGAAACGCCGAGCTCCTCGAGCTCGCGAGCGACCTCGCCGCGAATCTTTTGACGACTCACCTCAACGAACGGGGCGAGATGGGTCAGCGAAATAGACTGGCCGCCGTACTGGGAGGAAGCAACCTGGGCGATGATCTGCGTCGCGATGTTGCAGGCGGTCGAGAAGCTGTGCGGCTTCTCAATCAGCGTACCCGAGATAACAGTACCGTTCTGGAGCATATCCTCCAGGTTCACCAGGTCGCAGTTATGCATGTGCTGGGCAAAGTAGTCCGAATCATGGAAGTGAATCAGACCCTCATTGTGAGCATCCACAATCTCCTGGGGCAGCAGCACACGCTGAGTCAGGTCCTTGGAGATCTCGCCGGCCATGTAGTCACGCTGAACGGAATTGACGGTCGGGTTCTTGTTGGAGTTCTCCTGCTTGACCTCTTCGTTGTTGCACTCAATCAGCGACAGAATCTTGTCGTCGGTCGTGTTCTTCTGGCGCTTCAGGCTCTGAACATAGCGATAGATGATGTAATGGCGAGCGACCTCGTAGCAGTCGAGACGCATGATCTCGTCCTCGACCAGATCCTGAATCTCCTCGACCGACACGGTGTGGCCCGCGTTCTCGCATGCCTCGGCGACGTTTTGTGCCGCGTAAACCACCTGGCGGTCGGTAAGACGAGAGCTCTCCTCGACCTCCAAGTTTGCGGCGCGGATGGCATTGACGATCTTATCGATGTCAAAGACAACCTCGGTGCCGCTGCGCTTGATGATCTTCATCCTCTTGCCTCTTTCGCATCGTAGCCTCATCGCGCTTCAGAGCCAAACGATACCCGGCAGGGCTTGCCCCTGTCTTGCGGCGCCGTCGCGCAATCTGTGTTCTCGATAAACCATAAGCCTCCATGCGGACATTCCCTGGAGCCGATCAAGCGGCTCAAGGACACGTTCAAAAGAGGCAGTTAAGGTCTTCGTTCTCTGTCCGCCATCTATCATACGACAAAGACGCATCTATATCCTGTATTCTTTTTTTAGGTCAAACACAACATATAGTGTTTCAGCAGGTCAAAGCAATTAGTCATTTTGCAGACGCATTAAAAATGAGGGGTTCTTGGCAAGTCGGTAAAACGTTACCAACACGGCTACCTGCATAGCAGTTATAAAACCCCCTTAGTCAAGCCGCTGACAAATCCTACCAAAACCAAGCCGCTCACGCCAAAAGAATCCAAAAGATTGTGCTTGACCAACATGTTGCGGTCACGATCGGCCAGGACGTATGCAATCTGCCGGCACCTCTACGGGACGCGAAGACCATCGCGTACAGACCTTGGATCAATATTTGGTGGCTTATTTGGCGGCGTGCTTGGTGGCAAAACAAAAACAGCCCAGAGGACATAGCCTCTGAGCTGCGAACATTTGGTGGGCGTTAGAAGATTTGAACTTCTGACCTCTTCCGTGTCAGGGAAGCGCTCTCCCCCTGAGCTAAACGCCCAAATGGAGCGGACAACGGGGCTCGAACCCGCGACCCCAACCTTGGCAAGGTTGTGCTCTACCAACTGAGCCATGTCCGCCTGCGAGGATTTAATATACGGGATGATCCACCCAAATGCAAGAACTTTTTTTAAAAAGTTTTGCGACGCTCTCGCGAGGGCATCAGTCGTCACGAAAGGCGTGGACAAACGCAGGCTCGCAGCGAGATGCCCCTACATCTCACCGAGCATGATCCAGGCAGAGCTGTCCTGTGCGAGCCTGCCGTCTGCAAGCGGTGATGAGGTGAGCAGGACCCTGCCCGCCGGCAGCTCCACGGGTGCTGCACCGAAGTTCGTCACACACGCCCAGCCGTTATCGCGGCGATAGGCGATGACGCCGCCCTCAGCGCCCTCGGCACCATCCGCAAGACCGGTGCGCCCGTCAAGATCGAGCCACGCAAGATCGTTGGCGCACCCGCGCAGCTTGCGCCGCAGCCAGAGGGCGTCACGATAGAGCGCAAGCATCGATGTCGGGTCCACTTCTTCCCTATCGGCAGCATAATCGGAAAACCATGCAGGCTGCGGCAGATGGGGCGCCGCATCGGCGTCTGCCGGCGAAAACCCAAACGATCCGCCATGCGCGGGATCGTCCGCCGCCACCCACGGCAGGGGCACACGACAGCCGTCGCGCCCCTTCTCACGCTTCGGTCCGTGCGTATTGGTCGCAGTAGGGTCTTCGAGTGCAGCCCACGGGATATCAGCCACCTCAAAAAGGCCGAGCTCCTCACCCTGATACACGTATGCCGAGCCCGGAAGCGACAGTTCAAGCAAAAGGGCCGCCCGCGCGCGGCGCTCGCCGAGTTCACGGTCCTCGTCATAAGACGACCCGTCGCGTAAGAGCCAGTCGAGCGCAATCTGGTGGTAGCGCGTCGCCTTGATTTGCGGCAGGGCATAGCGTGTCGCCACGCGCGGCACGTCGTGGTTGGAGAGTACCCAGGTCGAGGCGGAATCGGATTCGACGGCTGCCTTCAAGCCCTTCTCGATTGCAGTGTGCATGTCATCATAGGTCCAAGTGGCCTTGGCAAACTCAAAGTTGAATGTCTGGCCAAGCTCGCTGGGACGCGCGTAGAGATACTGGCGCTCGGGCAGCACCCATGCCTCGGCAACGGCACTGCGCGGCGGATTATAGCGATCGAACACGCGGCGCCACTCGCGATAGATCTCGTGGACCTCATTGCGGTCCCACAGCGGGTGGGTGCCGTCGTCAACCATGTCATCGCCCTCGGCGAGATGCCACCGGTCGAGGTCATCGCGGTCGAGATCCTTGGCGAGACCCTGCGCCACATCAATGCGAAAGCCGTCGACGCCTCGATCGCTCCAAAACGCCAGGACGTCGCAAAAGAGCGCGTGAACCTCAGGGCATGACCAGTCAAAGTCCGGCTGCTCGGGCGTAAACATGTGCAGATACCACTGACCATCCGCAACACGCGTCCATGCGGGGCCGCCAAAGTTGGCATTCCAATTGGTGGGAGGCAGCTCGCCATGCTCGCCGCGACCATCGCGGAAGATATAACGGGCGCGCTCGGGCGATCCGGGGCCGGCGGCAAGAGCGGCTTTGAACCAGGGGTGCTGGCTGGATGAATGGTTGGGCACGATGTCGACGATGACCTTGATGCCGCGCGCGTGAGCCGCAGCGATCATATCATCAAAGTCGTCAAGCGAGCCGAGACGTGGATCGACATCGCAGTAGTCCGCCACATCATAGCCACCATCGACAAGAGGCGATGGGTAAAACGGGCTCAGCCAGATGGCCTCGATACCCAGCCGCTCAAGATAGTCCATCTTCTGGGTAATGCCCGCGATATCGCCCAGACCCGAACCAGTCGAATCCTTAAACGAGCGCGGGTAGATCTGATAGATCGCGGCATCGGACATCCATGAGCGCGAAGAGGACTTTTCTGTAGCCATGGGATAAGTCTCCCTTGCAACGAGGTTTTGCGAGATGCCCACGATGATACGCCCAAAGCGGACATCCGCGGCAAACAACGCCACAGCCACGACCCAAAATGCTCGACCCCTCTCGGGTTCAAGCCTCCTGGGACGAATCGACCGATTAGTGAAAAGAACGGAAGACCCACTTTCCCGGCCACGACAGTGAGCGGGCTCCGGGTGCCCCAGGTTGCCGAGAAAGAGGAGGGAAGCGTACTTTATGTACGCGACCGACGATTGAGGGGCAAGATGGGGTGTCCGGGGCCCGCGCAGCGTCAACAAAAAACGCGGTTCGTTAGAACCGCGTAAGATAGTTGGAGCGGACAACGGGGCTCGAACCCGCGACCCCAACCTTGGCAAGGTTGTGCTCTACCAACTGAGCCATGTCCGCATATGTAAAACAAAACGGGCGCCGGAGCGCCCGGATGTTGCCTGGAGGCGAAGCCCGGATTCGAACCGGGGGTAAAGGCTTTGCAGGCCTCTGCCTTACCACTTGGCCACTTCGCCGAAAAAGGACCGCCTAAACGGTCCGGAAATGCAATGGAGCGGACAACGGGGCTCGAACCCGCGACCCCAACCTTGGCAAGGTTGTGCTCTACCAACTGAGCCATGTCCGCTTGCGGGTTATTAATTTACGCGAGTTGTCCAAAAGACGCAAGTACTTTTTTCAAAAAACTTGTCTGCCGCATGTTCTTAGTAGCTAAACGCGCTAAAGCGATTGGCTAGGCACACGATTCCAGCGCTCCGCTAAACAGCTTCACCATCTGTACGCGCGTGCCGGCGCCGTCCGTACGACGAGCAACCTCCACGTTATCGACGAGCATACGCATAAGCTTGATGCCACGACCGCGCTCCTCAGATGCGACCGGTTCGCTCGTTTCATCGATAGAATAGCCGGCACCTCGATCAAGCACCTCAACCACAACGCGATCGCCATAGGCCTGAACCGTCAGGACGCACCCGATACCGCCCGCATGGTCATAGGCATTACCCAGCGCCTCCCCCGACGCCAATGCGACATCGTAGCGCTCGTCACGGCGCAACGGAAGCGATTCAAGGAGTTCAGCGATGCGATGTCGGTAGTATGGAAGATTCTCGATACCCTGACGGACCTCGACGCTCTTACTCCAGCGAGGCAGCTCCCCCACCGGGATGGCGGGAATAGACTCCCGTGCCGGCCCCGCGACATGAAGGATATCGACAAGACGAGCAATCTCCAAAAAGCGAACAACTTCACCTGATGCATTGACGAGCGAAAGCAGGCCTTCTCGCCTCATGAGCTCACGAGCGCGCGTAAGCAGGAATGCCAAGCCCGTCGAATCGATAAAGCTAACAGCCTGACAGTTGATGACAACACGGCGCACGCCGCGGCCAATCAAAGCATCCAACCGCCGACGCAGCGCAGGCACCGTGGCGATGTCGATATCGCCTGGTGGCGTCAAAACCGCTATGTCATTCCACTCATTCATACGACCATGGTTCCCAAAAAAGCCCACTCGATGCATTCGTTTCCCCAACCGTGCGGATTCAGCCCGCCCAGCGTCGTCTATGAACGACCCCGTAAAAACTCAAGGGACACCAATGCAATGTCATCGTCCAGCGCCGATTCGGTAAATCGGTCAAGCTCGCCCAAGACCTTGCCGCAGATTCCCGATACGCCCTCACCCGAGACAGAGAGCAGAAGGTCACGAAGGCGCTGCTCGCCAAAGAACGCTCCGGTGCGATCGCGGGCCTCAATCGTTCCATCCGTATACATGAAGAGCATGTCACCAGGAGCGAACGTAAACACGCCTGTCTCGTACACCATGCTCTCAAAAGCACCGATTACGCCCGATTGGCATCCAAGCAGCTCGACCTCTCCCCCACGGGCCTCGCCGCCACCCAGCGGCATCGACTCTGGCCTGATGACCATGGTCGGAGGATGGCCCGCCGAACAATACGTTGCGCGTCCGGCTTTAAGGTCAATCTTGGCGATAAAGGCCGTCACGAACGTCTCGACCCTCGAGAAGCCCATGAGCATGCTGTTAAGGGAGCGTGCCATGCGGGCCGGTCCAGCGCCCTCCCAGGCATATGCCGTCAGGGCCGTCTTGACGAGCGCGGACATCGATGCAGCCTCAATGCCTTTGCCAGACACATCGCCCAAAATCATGACGGCGCAGTCGTCGGGAAGACGGATGAGCGTATAGAAATCGCCGCCGACCAACGCCGAGTTCGTGGCCGACAGGTACACCGAATCGGTTGCGATACCCGGAACATCCCCCAGGGAATTTCTCATGCCGATCTGAAGGGTCTGAGCGATATGGCGCTCCTCGCGCTTTTGAGATTCGCCTTCGTAGATCAGTTCAAAGTCATGCGCCAAGTGCACCAAGTAGTCATATTCAAGATCATCAATCGGCTCTTGGCTACCATCACGAAGCAGCAGCGCGCGCGTCGTCGGGCTCTTCGCGACAGAAGCAGGAACAATCGCGTCGTTACTGTGCTTGCCATCACCCTCAGAGCGCGGGCACCCCGCCTCGATGCCGGAGTCGACGTAGAGACCTTGACAAGGCAGACCATGCGCCCTAAGCCAGCCTCCCATAGGCATCGATTCGTCAACGCGAGTTATACGGACGTGTTTAAGGTCCTCGGCACTCGTACCTCCCAAAACAGATGCCTCAAAGCCATCAGGTCCAGCCCCCAGACGTGCCGCTGGCGCCGTCGTGGAAAAGAAAAGCTTCTCGGGATCGTCCGGCAAAGCAACGCGACTGCCGCCTTCAAAATCTATGACGTAGGAATCCAGACTGGCGTCATACTCAACAGGGCAAAAATGGCAGTTAAGCATATTGCAGATCTCGGACGATACCGCCTGGGTAGCCGCGGCGGAATCGTCTAGAAAGGTAAACAACTCATCACGCAAGACATTGAGCGAGCGGCCAAGCTCGGCCGTGCGACGGGAGCGAAGGCTCGATGCCATGCCGACCAGCTGGATAGACAGGTAATCGCAAATGACCTCGAGTACATTAACGTCATAGGCGAGCGGTGCCTGAGGGCGTTTCCAACCAACTTCCAGCACGCCAAGAATCTGCGTACCGTAAAAAACGGGAAGACAGATCTCGCTGCGGTACGGAGGCATATCCTGCATGCGCAATAGGTGCTTAGAACGATTGTCCAAGTCCATAAACATACCGGAGGCGGCCTTATCACCCTTAAGGTCCTGTTGAATCGACAAGCGACAGGCACGCGACTCACGAAGAACATACGTCGGAATGCCAGCGCCATACGGCAAAAACTCAGGCAGGTAGCTGTCGTACAGCTCCTTGGAAACACCGCGAAGTTTAAAACCGCCGCTCTCAGAAAAATAGATAGCGGCACCCGAAGCATCGAGCGTTCCTACAAGCTGGTTCAAAACGGTATCAAGTAGGCTGGGCAGCTCATCGGAGCCCACGGTACTCATAATGACCGAGAGCGTGCCAGAGAGGCGCTTGTTCGCCACTCTAAGCTCCGATAACGCACGCTTGAGCTGACGGTCGTGCGAATACTGTTCTTCGATGCTATGGAGCGCCACCAGGACACGTGGCGCGCGGCGCCCAAAGATGCGTGGAGGCGTTACGGAGCCCGCACGAACCAAGACGGGGATAAAAGAGCCGTCACTCAGCTTGAGCATCAGTTCGTTCTCGGAGCCATCAGTTTCAAATGGCAGACGATGTTCCGTCGCACGTTCAAAAGCGGACGAGTACAGGACGTCTTTAACATCTCCACCGATGACGTCGGCGCGTTCCTCGCACATCAAACCAAGTAAGCGATTATTCACATGCAGAATTGTTCCGTCGAGCTCGCAGATGATGACAGCATCGCTCGTGATCTCGACTAGTTGGGCAACGTCTGCCCACTCGTTGCGTTCAAGCGTTTCCATCGTGGACCCCACCGTCTATCGGTAACAAAAAAGCCTCCGAAGAGGCTTCTCAAATGCGATGGTGTCGGAGGCGGGACTTGAACCCGCATGACCAAAAAGCGGTCACTAGCACCTCAAGCTAGCGCGTCTGCCAATTCCGCCACTCCGACATGCTATGATGTTGATTCACGGTTCGCTTTGTTGGACCCGCGCGTTCAACGAGGAAGATAATAACCTATGATTCGAGAACTGTGCAAGCACTTTTTTCAAAAAAGTTTACGAATTTGTAAATGCGCAGGTAGACGGACCTGTTCGGGCAGGAATGAGGTTGCTTTCCAACGCGTCCTCGGGCATGCGGCATTATTTTGATCCGCGCTTCGCGCTACAAAATAATGCCGCCCCCTGCGGAATGCGTTGGAAAGCAACCTCATTCCTGCCCTAGGGACACGTACTCCAGGCACCGTTCTCAAACATGTTCTGGGGGCTGATGAAAATTTGGTGGCTCGGCTTTGCCGAGCCCTTATATGAGGAGGCCGGAGCTAAAGCTCCGGCCTCACTCAATTTCTCATCAGATTAAGTGAGCGATCGAGGAATCGCACTCCCCCTGCCGAGTTACCGCAGGGCCCGCCCTGAAGTTACTTTTCAGAACACTCCGCAGGACGCAAGAAACCCCCGCCGCACGAAGTGCGCAGCGGGGGTTTCTTGCAAGTCCGAGGACGTTCTGAAAAGTAACTTCAGGACGGGCCCGAACGATAACAACCGACTACAGGTCGATGTGCGATTCCTTGATCGGGAACGGCTCCGCGAAGTGACAGGCGCAGCAGTGACCCGGTGCGACTTCCTTAAACTCGGGAAGCTTCTCAGAGCAGATACTCTGCGCGATCGGGCAGCGCGTGTGGAAACGGCAGCCGGTCGGCGGATCCAGCGGTGACGGCGGATCGCCAGCGAGGATGATGCGCTTGCGCGTCTTCTGGATATCAGGATCGGGCACCGGCACGGCAGACAGCAGCGACTGCGTGTACGGATGGTGAGGCTCGCTATAGAGCGTCTTCCAGTCCGAAACCTCAACCATCTTACCCAGATACATAACGGCAACGCGATCGGAGATGTGCTGCACGACGGACAGGTCGTGGGCGATAAAAAGATATGCGGTACCGAACTTGTCCTGCAGCTCCTTGAGCAGGTTAAGAACCTGGGCCTGAATGGACACATCCAGAGCAGAAACCGGCTCGTCGCAGATAATCAGCTTGGGCTTCAGAGCGAACGCGCGGGCAATGCCAACACGCTGACGCTGACCGCCGGAGAACTCATGAGGATAGCGGTTAATGTGCTCGGGGTTCAGTCCGACAACGTCGAGAAGCTCGCGGACACGCTCAATGCGCTCTTCCTTGGTGCCCACGCCGTGAATGGTCATGGGCTCGGAGACGATCTCGCCGATGGTCATACGGGGATTGAGCGAAGCATAGGGATCCTGGAAGATGAACTGCATCTCGCGACGCATGTCCTTGATCTCATGCTTGCTCATCTCGGCAACATCTTTACCCCGGAAGAACACCTTACCGGCGGTCGGCTTGGTCAGGCGCATGATGGTGCGGCCCGTCGTGGACTTACCGCAACCAGACTCACCAACCAGACCAAAGGTCTCGCCAGGATAAATCTCAAAAGAGATGTCGTTTACGGCAGAGACGACGCGCTTGGAAAAACGCTTGGCGAACATGCCGGACTCAGCGGGGAACTCCTTAGAGAGGTGCTCGACCTTCAGTAGCGGAGTACGCTCGTTGGTATCTGCCATTACGCCTCGCCTCCCTTCTTGGAATCCTTGCGCGTACGGGACGTCTCAGGAGCGTTCTTGAGGAACTCGGGGTCACCGGAGTAGTGGCACGCAGAGTAATGACCAGACTCGGTGACAACGCGCTCGGGGCGCTGCTTGCGGCACTTGTCCGTCGCATAGGGACAACGAGGAGAGAAGACGCAGCCCTCAGGCAGGTTCATGAGCGAAGGCGGGTTGCCGTGAATCGGCGTAAGCGGCTTCTTCTCTTCGATGGCCTGCTCCGGGATGGAGCGGATAAGACCCCAGGTGTAGGGGTGGCGACTCTCGTAGAAGATTTCCTCAGCAGTACCGAACTCGACGGGACGGCCGGCGTACATAACCATGATCTTATCGGCCATATCGGCAACGACGCCCAGGTCATGGGTAATCATGATGATGGCGTTGCCGTTCTTCTCCTGCATTTCCTGCATAAGCTCAATAATCTGAGCCTGAATGGTAACGTCCAGGGCAGTCGTGGGCTCGTCGGCAATCAGGATATCGGGATCGCAGGCAAGAGCCATAGCGATCATGACACGCTGACGCATACCGCCGGAGAACTGGTGCGGATACTCATTGACGCGCTTCTCGGGCTCGGGGATACCCACGAGGTCCAAAAGCTCGGTAGCGCGCTTGAGCGCCTCCTGCTTGGAGTAGCCACGGTGCAGACGAAGGCCCTCGCCCACCTGCTTGCCGATCTTATAGACCGGGTTCAAGGAGGTCATAGGATCCTGGAAGATCATCGCGATGTCGTTGCCGCGAATGTGCTGCATCTCCTCCTCGGTCATCTCGAGGATCGAACGACCGCGATAGCGAACGTCGCCGCCCTCGATCTTTCCCGGAGGCATCGAGATAAGGCCCATGATGGTCATGGCGGTCACGGACTTACCGGAGCCGGACTCACCGACGACGCCCAGGGTCTCGCCGCGATCGAGCGTGTAGGAGACACCGTCGACAGCGCGAACGACGCCATCCTCGGTGTGGAAATACATCTTAAGGTCATCGACCTCGAGCAGATGCTGGCCCTCGGGAACCGGCTGGTCCTTCAGGTCCACATAGTTCTTGTTCTTCTTCATCCTTATGCGTCCTTCATCTTGACGTCGAGGGCGTCGCGCAGACCATCACCCAACAGGGTGAAGGCGAGCACCGTCGAGAGAATTGCCAGACCGGGCATGACCATCATCCAGGGAGCAGTCAGAAGATACTGCTGACCGTCCTGAATCATGGAGCCCCACGAAGGCGTAGGCGGAATAACGCCCATGCCGAGGAAGGACAGAGCGGACTCGGTCAGAATGGCGCCACCAATGTTCATGGTCGCGTAGACCACGATGGAGGCGACGGAGTTCGGGAAGATGTGACGCACAACGATACGAGCATCAGATGCACCCATCGCGCGCGCAGCATCAACATAGTCGTTTTCCTTGACGGTCAAGATCGCAGAGCGGAAGACGCGCGCAATCGAAGGCCAGCCGAGAATACCGATGGCGATAAAGACGTTCTGAAGACCACGGCCGATAACGGCGATCATGGCGACAACGAACAGCACGTACGGGAACGCCAGGAAGATGTCCGCACAGCGCATGATGATCGTATCCCAGATGCCGCCGTAGAAACCGGCCAGAGCACCCATGACCAGACCAATCAGCGTGGAGATCGCGGTGGCCATAATGCCGACGGACAGCGAAACGCGCGCACCGTAGATAACGCGGACGAGAATGTCACGACCAAGGGCGTCGGTGCCAAACGGGTGCTCTGCACACGGAGCCAGCAGCGACGTCTCGGCCATGGTGGTCGAGTCGGAAGCCGTCGGGGAACCGAGCCAGGGCTTAGCCCATAGATCTGCGGTCAGGGCAACCACAACGACGATGATGATCCAGCCGACACCGATAACGGCGAGCTTGTTCTTACGAAGACGCTTAAAAGCGTCGCCCCACAGCGTGCGGGACTTGGCGGGAGCAGATGCGGCCTTGGTGGCGGTAGCCTGCTCCTGAGACTGAGAATCAGTTTCCTGCATGAGACGTACCTCCCTTAGGCCTTATCCGACGGACCGCCAAGGCGGATGCGCGGGTCGAGGAATGCATAGCTAATGTCGACGAGCAGGTTGATCACCATGACGACGACGACGATGAGCGTAACGCCGCCCATAACAATGGGCCAGTCACGCATGCTAATGGCGCGATAGACCTCATAGCCGATACCGGGCCAGTTAAAGACCGTCTCGGTCAGGATGGCGCCCGAAAGCATGCCACCGAAGTCGACACCAATATAGGTAACGACGGGGATGAGTGCATTCTTAAGCGCATGCTTGATGATGATCGCGCGATTGGAGAGACCCTTGGCTTTTGCCGTACGAATGTAATCCTGGTTCATGACGTCAAGCAGCTGCGAGCGCATAATGCGGGCAGCATAAGCGGTCGAAACCGAAGCCAGCGTAATGGTCGGAAGCACATAGTGCATCCAATCCTGATACTGAGAGCTGGCACCGCCGGCACCCGAGATCGGCATGGAGAATGCACCGCCCGTGGCGTCCTTGAGAATGACGCCAAAGAACAGTTGCAGCAACATACCGAGCCAGAAGGCCGGGACCGCAACGAGGATCGACGTGGTGAGCGTTACCAAAATATCCCAGAAGGAATAACGCTTTACCGCCGAAATGATACCCGCACCGATACCCATGATTGCCTCGAGCACGATGGCGCACGCGGCAAGTTTGACCGTATACGGATACTTCTGGGCAAAGATTTCCGTAACCGGCAGCTTGCGCTGATACGAATTGCCCAGATCGCCATGAAGCAGGCCGTTCATGTAATACAAGTAACGGTCCACGAGCGACGTTTGAACGGGGTCGCCGTTCTCGTCAAGAATCGCGTTGCCGTCCTCGTCCGACTGGACCAGGTGATAGCGGACGCGAAGCTGAAGCTCCACCTCGGGGGACAGAGCCTTGTCTCCACCGATCAGCTTGATCGGATCTCCCGGCACGATATTCTGGAGGGCGAACAGAATCAGCGTGACGCCCAAAAACACCGGGATGAACTGAAGCACACGTTTAACGATGTACTTACCCATACCACTCCCCTATCTAGGGATTAACCTAAATGGGATGCCGATCGCCAGACCGGCATCCCAAAATTACCATCAGCCAGTTTACCCCAGGTTAGGGAGAACTGTATGTTTCCCATGAGGTCTACGTAAATACTTGACCCTCACGGAAGCTGCAAACTCTTAGGCGAGCTCAGCGGTACCCAGATCGGCGTGCTTCTGCGGATCGACATAGAGGTGCTTGATGCGATCGGAGCCGGCGATGGCGTGCGTGTAGAACATCACCGGGATGACCGGGCAGTCGGCAGCGACCATTGCGTCGGCCTCCTGCATCTTAGCGACGCGCTCCTTGTCGTCAACCGTAGTGCGAGCCTCGTCGAGCTTGGCGTCGAACTCGGGGTTGTTGTAACCAGAACGGTTGTCGCCACCGAGGGAGTCGGAGTGGAACAGCGGATACAGGAAGTTGTCCATGATCGGGTAGTCGGCAACCCAGCCCAGACGACCGAACTGATAGTTGAAGTTCTGGTACTGCTCGAGCAGGGCAGACCACTCAGGGGTATCGGAAGTAGCGGTAACGCCAACCTTGGCGAGGTCGCCGATGATGGACTCCATGATCTCCTTGTGGCCGCCGTCCTGGTTGTAAGACAGAGTCACGTTAATGCCACGGTCACCGTTGGCACCGGCAGGAGCGACCTTGTCGAGGTACTCGTTAGCCTTGTCGACGTCGTAGGCGCAGAACTCCCATGCGCCCTCCTTGTAGCCATCGATGCCCGGAGGAACAATGCCGTCGGCAGGGGTACGGGTACCCTTGAAGATGGTCTTGCAGATGGCCTCACGGTTGATAGCCAGGGAGATACCCCTGCGCAGGTCGGCGTTGTTGAACGGCTCGGCCGTGTTGTTGCAGGTCAGATAGTAGGTGGAAGGCTCGGCGCCGAGCAGCATGCGCTCGCCGTCACCCATGGTGTAGCCGTCCTTGGACACGCCGCGATCCTTCTTGGCAGCGTCGATCTGAGCAACGGGAACGTCGCAGACATCGAGGTTACCGGCCTGGAACTCCTTGTAAGCGGTCTCCATGTCCTTGATGACCTGGAAGTGGATGCCATCGATCTTGGCCTTGTCGCCATAGTAATCGTCGAACTTCTTGAGGTTGATCTCCTGACCATCCTCCCACTTGCCGTCCATCATGAACGGGCCGTTACCGACCGGCGCAAGATAGAAGCTCTTGGCATCAGACTCGGCGCACTCGGGAACCGGGGCCAGAGCCGGGTGAGAGGCGACGAAGGGGAAGTCGGCGTAAGCGGAAGCCAGCTTGACGACGAGGGTCTCATCGTCGGGGCAAGTAACACCGCTGAGCTCGGTAGCGTTACCGGCAAGCAGGTCGTCATAGCCCTCGACCATGGAAAGGTGATAGGAGACCTCGGAAGGACCGTACTCGGTAGCGATGGCCGACTTGGTGTTGACCAGACGCTCCCAACCGAGCTTGAAGGACTTGGAGGTAACGTCATCACCGTTGTGGAACTTGGCCTTTTTGATCTTGAAGGTGAACTCGGTGGCGTCGTCGTTGGCCTTGAAGGACTCGCAAGCCAGCGGAACGATCTCGCCCTTCTCGGCGTCATAAGTGGTCAGAGCGTCAAAGAGCTGGTACTCGACCTGAGTGCCCTGGTCCTCCTGGACATTGTAGGGGTCGATGCAGACCGGGTTGTTGATGTAGAAGTTCAGCGTCGAACCGGACTCAGAACCGGAAGTGTCGCCGCCCTTCTTGCCGCATGCGGCAAGAAAAGCCATGGAGCTCGCAGCAAGGGTGCCGCCAACAAAGGCGCGACGACCCATAACGGGCTGGTGGAACATAGAATCAGCCATGCCATCCTCCTTATGAGATAGGACAAAGAAATGTTCAGTCGGACATATGTCGAGACAATCCGATCCGAACCATCAAAACGCCGCCCGTTGCTATGGCTGGTTATGCACAACAGACCAACGTTTTTTCAATACAGTAGCGCATTTTATGCACGATTTGGGGCTAATTCCGGTCAACGGTCGAGAATTTCTTTAGTTGGGCGAAGTATGTGGGGATATTTTGACTCTGTTACAAATATGTAAACAAAAAGGGTCCCGCACATGCGGAACCCTTTTCAAGTATTTATGCGGTTCGTGCTTAGAAGCCAACGATGCCCTGCGGGAAGAAGAACATGCACAGGACGACGCACACGGCAAAAACGACGGCCATAATTACCGTCAGGCGATCGAGGTTCTGCTCCATGACGCCCGTGGCAGAGCTGGAGTTATACAGCGAGCTAGCGATCATATCCGAAACGCCGGTGCCCTTACCGGAATGCATCAGGACGAGAATCGTCAGCGCCACGGCAGAGACAGCCCAAACGACAAACAGAAGAATCTGGAACGGACCCATAGATAAGCTCCTTAATAGAACAATTCAAACTCCAGTACTGTACCACAACCCCCGACATTCCCCCACCTGCCATTTGGGGACGGGGAAGAATTAGCGCAAAAAGGGGGTTGCCCGAATATGGACACCCCCCTTGCTAGAAAACGGTATTTGTTTTCTCTTAGGCCTCGGTGGCGAGCACGCGACCCGTCATCTCGGCGGAAGGCTCAATACCAGCCATGGTGAGCATGGTCGGAGCGATATCAGAAAGACGACCGTCCTCGATACCGGTGAGCTGCGCTTTCTCATCAACGATGATGAACGGCACACGGTTGGTGGTGTGAGCCGTAAACGGATGCTTGGAACCGTCAGAAGCAACGTCAAACATGTGATCGGCGTTGCCGTGGTCGGCGGTAATCAGCGCAAAGCCGCCCTTGGCGAGAATCGCCGGGACAACCTTGGACAGGGCATCGTCAACAGCCTCGACGGCCTTAACGGCGGCGTCGAAGACACCGGTGTGACCAACCATGTCGCAGTTCGCGAAGTTCACGATGTAGAAATCAGCGCGATCCTCGTTGATGGCGGCAACAAGCTTCTCGGTAACCTCGGGAGCGCTCATCTCAGGCTGCAAATCGTAGGTAGCGACCTTGGGGGAAGCGACGAGCACGCGCTCCTCGCCCTCCTTGGGCTCCTCGATGCCGCCGTTGAGGAAGAACGTCACGTGGGCGTATTTCTCGGTCTCGGCGGTGTGCAGCTGCTTCAGACCATTGGCGGCGATAACGTCGGCCAGAACGTTCTCGGGGAACGTCTTGGGGAAGGCGACCTCGACGTCAAACGTCGGATCGTACTCGGTCATCGTCACAAAGTGCGAAAGCTTGATCTGCTCGCGCTCAAAGCCGTCGAACTCCTTGTCCGTGAACACGCGGGTCATCTGACGAGCGCGGTCGGGACGGAAGTTGAAGAAGATGGCCGCGTCGCCCTCGTGGATGCCCTCGTTGTGGGCAGCGAAGGGCTCGACGAACTCATCGCCGCGCGGATCTTTCTCGTAGTAGGCCTTGATACCGGCAACGGGGTCGACATCGGCATCGGACGCGTTGACCATGACGTCGTAGGCGCGCTGGATGCGCTCCCAACGATTATCGCGGTCCATGGCCCAATAACGGCCCGAGACGGTGGCAACGCGAACGTCGCAACCGGTCTCCTCGGAGATCTTAGCCAGGAAGGCGCAGAACTCGCTCATGTAGCCAGCACCGGACTGCGGGTCGACGTCGCGGCCATCCATGAAGGCGTGGACGCGAACGGTCTTGACACCATGCTCGGCAGCCATCTTGACCAGAGCCTCGACGTGGTTCATGTGGGAGTGAACGCCGCCAGGGCTCATGAGGCCCATGAGGTGGAGAGTCTTGCCGTCAGCCTTGACGTCGTCCATAGCCTTGACGAAGACCTCGTTCTTGGCAATGGAGCCGTCCTTGATGGCGTTGTTGATGCGCGAAAGCTCCTGGAACACGATGCGGCCGGCACCGATGTTGAGGTGACCCACCTCGGAGTTACCCATCTGGCCATCGGGAAGACCCACGTCCTCGCCCGAAGCGCCGAGCGTGGTGTGGGGGTACTTCTCGTACAGGCTATCAAGGAAGGGCGTCTTGGCAGCGGCGACGGCGTTCTCGCCATCGGCCGGAGCCAGGCCGCAGCCGTCCATGATGATCAGGAGTGCAGGAAGATGACGCTGTGCCATATGTCCTACTCGCCTGCCTTGACGACCATAGAGGCGAAGTCGGCAGCCTTGAGTGAAGCGCCGCCCACGAGGGCACCGTCAACGTCGGGCTTGGCGACGAGCTCAGCGATGTTGCCGGGCTTGGCAGAGCCACCATAGAGAACGCGGATGCCGTTAGCGAGCTCCTCGCCGAACATCTCCTTGAGGGTCTCACGGATAGCGCCGCAGACCTCCTGAGCGTCCTCGGCGGTAGCGGTCTTGCCGGTGCCGATGGCCCAGATGGGCTCGTAGGCTACAACGAGCTGCTTGGGGCATTTGATCTCGAGACCCTCGAGACCTGCCTTGACCTGGTTGCAGACGAAGTCGACATAGGTGCCGGCCTCGCGAACCTCCTCGGGCTCACCGCAGCAGAAGACGGGAACGATGCCAGCGGCAACGAGGGCCTTGGCCTTCTTGTTCATATCCTCGTCGGTCTCGTGGAAATATCCACGACGCTCGGAGTGACCGATGATGCAGTAAGTGCAGCCAGCGGACTTGAGCATGTCGCAGGAGGACTCGCCGGTGTAGGCACCCTTTGCCTCCCAGTACACGTTCTGTGCACCGAGAGCGATGGGGGCAGCCTGCATGCGGGCGTGAACGGTGGTGATGTCGATGGTCGGCGGGCAGACGAGGACCTCAACGCCCTCGGGAACTTCGGGCAGAGCCTCGGCGAGCTCGTCAGCGAGCTTAGCGGCAGCGGCAACGTCGTTGTTCATTTTCCAGTTGCCGGCGATGAGTTTAGTGCGATTAGGCATCGAGAAGCGCCTCCACTCCGGGGAGAGCCTTGCCCTCGACGAGCTCCATGGAAGCGCCGCCACCGGTGGAGATCCAGCTCATCTTGTCGGCAAGATCGAACTTGTTGACGGCTGCGACGGAGTCGCCACCGCCGATGATGGAGGTGCCGCCGTTGGCCTTGAGCTCGGCAACAGCCTCGGCAACGGCCTTGGTGCCGTGCGCGAAGTTATCGAACTCGAAAACGCCCATGGGGCCGTTCCAGAAGACGGTCTTGGCGCCCTTGATGGCCTCGGCGTAAAGGGCCTCGGTCTTGGGGCCGATGTCCATGCCCATGCGATCCTCGGGGATGGCGTCGGAAGCGACGACCTCGCCCGTAGCGTCCTCGCCGAAGTGGTCGGCAACGAGGTTATCGATCGGGAGCAGGATCTTGACGCCCTTGTCCTCAGCCTTCTTGAGCATCTCTGCAGCGCGCTCGACCCAGTCCTCCTCTTTGAGGGAGGTACCGACGGTCTTGTAGCCCTTGGCCAGGAAGAAGGTGTAGGCCATGCCGCCACCGATGATCAGGGTGTCGGCGGAATCGATCAGATGATCGAGGACACCGATCTTGGAGGAAACCTTGGAACCGCCGACGATGGCGACGAAAGGACGCTCAGGATCAGCGAAGATGCTGGTCAGCGTGTCGACCTCCTTCTCGAGCAGGAAGCCGGCGACGGCAGGCAGGTAAGCGGCGGGGCCCACGACGGAACCCTGGGCGCGGTGAGCGGTGCCGAAGGCATCGAGAACGAAGACGTCACCATAGGAAGCGAGCTTCTTGGCGATCTCGGGATCGTTCTTCTTCTCACGCTTGTCAAAACGGACGTTCTCGAGAACGAGGACCTTGCCCGGCTCGACGGCGGCGACAGCCTCGGCGGCCTTCTCGCCATACGTGTCGGCAACAAAAGCAACGTCAAGGCCAGAGAGCTCAGCAAGCTTCTTGGCGACAGGCTCGAGGGAAAGCTCGGGCTGGAAGCCAGTGCCCTCAGGACGGCCGAGGTGGCTCATGAGGATGACGCGAGCGTTGTGCTCAACGAGGTAGTTGATGGTGGGCAGGGCAGCCTTAATACGGGTGGTGTCGCCAACGACGCCATCCTTGATA
>UQYA01000017.1 GCA_900545165.1 uncultured Collinsella sp. | reverse complement strand
CTACCATGGACGCGAGAGCTTCGATACGTTTAGCCACAAGAAGAGTATCGTGAACAAGGCAACTTGGCTGGACGTGCCGTTTCGGTATGCGCCCTACGCAAGCTGGAAGCACAAGTTCGTGCGCATGTTTGTGCATTAGAAAAGGGCGCAGGTAATACGAACAAGTGTTCCTATTACCTGCATTTTGCGTTAGACTACTGTTATGGAGCACGGATGGGCCAACTCCCTTTAGAAGGGATTTGGTATGAACGTAAGCGATGTTATTTCGTTATTGGCGTTGTTGATTGCGGCTATCGAACTCGGTCTGTTTATCGGCCGAATGAAATAGCCGCCCCCGCGTAAGCGAAGACGGCCACTTCTCACGATGAAAACGTGTATCGGAGTTGGCAAGACCCGCGGCAACGGGTGCCATCCGTGTTCCTATCTTATCTGCAAGCGTTCTGTCGCGCAAGCGTTGAGGCAAACGATTGAAGGACGCAGACAGGATGTATTTGTGTCCGCACGGGACCGTAGACTTCTCAATAAGGTTACACACCGGTTTATCCGGCCGTTAGAGGAGCTGCTATGTACGAGCCTTCGCGTGTTCTTCTGTCGTTTCATATCGCAGGATTTCAATATGCCGACGGCGCTTTGGTCCTAGGCGATCTTAAAGCGGGCGATAAACTGACACTGTGTGCCGAGCGCGATAATCCCCATGACCCCGAGGCAGTTGCGATCTACTATGGCAAGACCAAACTTGGCTACGTTCCGGGAAACGAGGTCGGTCCACTGTCCTTGATGATGTATTACGGCCACGAGGACGTGTTTGAGGCCCGCGTGCAACAGGTTGCCCCCGAGCGCAGCCCGTGGCACCAGGTGCGCGTTGGCCTCTATGTGGTGGATGCCCGCTAATCGGTAAGGGAGGCTGCCATGCTTGACGACGATGACCTGTTCGATTTGACGGATGATCCGTTTGAGTGGGATATGCTACTCGATGACGATGAGCTGGAGCAGGATCGCAAAAAGCAAAAGGATAAGAACGCCCAGGGCAAAGGTTCGAATAAAAAGGACGAGTGCCGCCGCGGACTGTTCGGCGGGCTCTTTGGCTAACCGCCGCATCGCTGTGTCTGTATACTTAGCACGAGTTGGATGCATTGCGAAATGAGGGCATAGACGATGATGTGGTTTACCGCCGACCTGCACCTGGGCGATACGAATATCTTGCACGACATGGATCGACCGTTTGATTCGGTCGAGGAGATGAACCGCAAGGTCATCGATGCCATCAATGAGTGCGTGGCTGCGGACGACCGCCTCTATATCCTGGGAGACTTTACGTATCGCTTGCCCATGGCGGAGGCGGTGCGCCTGCGCGAGCGTATCGAATGCAAGAATGCGACGCTCATCCGCGGTAACCATGACGGCGACTGGGAAGATCCCGACGCCCCGCAAATTTGGGAAGACGTGCGCGATTACCTGGAGATTGCTCCCGGCTATGCCAAGGGTCATCGTCTGGTGATGAGCCACTACCCCATGCTCAGCTGGAACGGCAAGGCACGTGGCGCCATTATGCTGCATGGGCATATCCACAGCAGGGGTGACCGCACCAACGCACGCAACCGCGATCGCGAGCGCCCCATTTACCGCTACGATGTGGGCCTCGACGCCAATGACTACAAGCCCGTAAGTCGTGATCAAATCCTCGGCTATTTTGGACTGTAATTCTCGAACCACCACAAAGGGGACAGGCACCTTTGTGGTGGTTCTGGCGCCGTTGCCATTATGGCGGCGGCGCCTTTTTTGTCCGCGCGGCGCGGTAGAGTATAGTCGGTTGAAATTTGCGTCCATCGAGGAGCTGCCATGAATGAGATCAGGTGCCCGCATTGCGGCGAAGTCTTTAAGGTCGATGCGTCCGGCTATGCGGATATCGTCAAGCAAGTACGCGATGCCGAGTTTTCGCGCGATCTGGATGAGCGTGTGAGGGCAGTCCAGCGCGAGGGCGAGCAGGCGCTGGAGCTTGAACGCTCGCGTTCGACGGTCGCCTTGCAAAAGGCAGAGTCTCAGCGCAACGCTCAGCTCGTTGAGCAGAAGAACGCTGCGGCTCAGCAGCTGGCACAAGAGGTCGCCAAGCGCGATGCCGAGCTTGCCGAGTTGCGCGCCAAGCTCGAGGGCGCTGTCGCAGAGCGCGAGAGCGCAAGTCAGCGTGCGGCGGTTGAGGCCCGTGCCGATGCTCAGAAGGAGAATGCCGAGCTTCAGCGCGAGATCGACAATTTGCGTGCGCAGCTGGGACGCAAAGATGACGAAGCCAAGCTTGCCGAGTCGGCGGCGCGCAACGCTGCTCAAAACGACTTAGCTGCACGTGATGCTCAGATTGCCAAGCTGCAGGCCAGGCTTGCAGCGGCTGACAAGGCCCAGGAGATGGCGCTTGCCGCTGCCGCGGCAGAGTCGCAGCGTGAGCTCGATGCCGCTCGCAGCGAGGCCGAGCGCGTGCTTGCTGACTACCGCGCGACGGTACAAGAGAAGTTTTCCGCCGCAAAGGCACAATCTGAGCAAGAGGCCGAGGGTCTGCGTGCCCAGCTGCGCGAGCAGGAGCTGATGGCAAAAATGAACTTGTCGGAGGCAGTCGCGGCGGCGGAACGAGAGCGCGATGAGGCGCGTGCCAAACTGACGAGCGAGCTGGCGGTGCGCGATTCTCGCGAGGAGCAGGCCAAGGCGGCACACGAGCTCGAGCTTGCGCAGGCCAAGCGCGCGAGCGATGACCTGATTCGCTACAAGGACGAAGAGATTGAGCGTCTTAAGGACATGAAGGTCCGCCTGTCCACCAAGATGGTGGGCGAGTCGCTCGAGCAGCACTGCGAGACCGAGTTCAATCGCCTGCGCATGACGGCGTTTCCCAATGCATATTTCGAGAAAGATAACGATGCATCCGAGGGCACCAAGGGCGATTTTATCTTCCGCGAGTGCGACGCGAGCGGTAACGAGGTCATCTCGATTATGTTCGAGATGAAAAACGAGAACGACGAGACCGCGACCAAGCATAAAAACGAGGACTTCTTTAAGAAACTCGATCACGATCGTCGCCAGAAAGGCTGTGAGTACGCGGTGCTCTGCACACTGCTCGAGCCCGAGAGCGAGCTCTATAACGCAGGGATAGTCGACGTGAGCTATCGCTACGAGAAGATGTACGTGATTCGCCCGCAGTTTTTCATTCCCATGATTACACTTCTTCGCAACGCCGCCATGGGTTCGCTGCGCTATAAACAGGAGCTAGCGGAGTATAAACAGCAGAATATCGACGTTACGAACTTCGAAGCCAAGATGGAGAAGTTCAAGAACGATTTCGGCCGCAACTACGAGATCGCGAGCCGCAAGTTTCAAACGGCGATCGATGAGATCGACAAGACGATTAGCCATCTGCAGAAAACCAAGGAGGCGTTGCTGTCCTCCGAGAACAATCTGCGCCTAGCCAACAAGAAAGCCGACGATCTTACCATTCGCAAGCTCACCTGGGGTAACAAGACCATGAAGGTGGCGTTTGACGAGGCGCGCGGGGCTGCGACGGAGACAAACGATGAGCCCGCCGAGGCGGATTCATATGAGGTCGAGGATGCCGAGTAAGGCATAGCATATAGTGCAAAAGTGGGGCCGCTGGCGATGTTACCAGCGGCCCCACTTCATTTCGTTCCAGTATGTACGGCTAGTCCTCGAGCAGGTCCTCGATAAAGCCGACGCGGTAGTTTTTGAAGATGACCTCGCCGCCGTCTTGCGTGGCGTCCAGATCGACATCGCCCATGATGCCAAAATCGTGGTCGCCATCCTCGTCGGCAAAGATCTGGTGCACGTGCCATACGTGCGCGGTCTTCTCGTCGGACTCATCGATGGAAAACATCGCGGCGCTGCGGGCATTTCCGTCGGTGAGGATTTCCTCGTGCTGCTCGTGGTAAGCGTCGAGTGCTTTTTGCCAGCGGATCTCGCTCATGCCCCAGTTGTCGTCGAGCTCGCCCAGGTCGCGAACGTGCTCGCGGGCGGCAAGGGTCACGCGGCGGAAGAGCGCGTTGCGCACCAACAGCGTGCAGCCGCGACGGTCCGCCACGACCTCGTCGATGCCCTGCGGCGGCGCAGCATCGAGGGCTGCCGGGTTGCCGGCGTTCTCCCACTCGTCCACCAGGCTCGAGTCCACCGAGCGCACCACAAAGCCCAGCCACGAGATAATGTCGCGCAGACGCTCGTCGCGCTTCTCGATGGGTACGGTGCGGTCAAGTGAACGGTAAGCCTCTGCCAGGTAGCGCAGCAGAATGCCCTCGGAGCGGGCGATTCCGAGCTTTTGGATATAGCCCTTAAAATCGCTCGCGCTTTCCAGCATATCGCGTAGAACGCTCTTGGGAGAGAGCTGGTAGTCGTTTGCCCAGGGCACTTCCTGGCAGTACTTGTCAAAGGCGGCGTCGAGCAAATCCTCGAGCGGCTTTTCGTACGTGACGTCTTGAATGCGCTCCAAGCGCTCCTCATACTCGATGCCGTCAGCCTTCATTTCGGCCATCGCGTGGTCGCGCGCGGCGCGCTCCTGTGCGCGCAATACCTGCTTGGGGTCCTCGAGCGTAGCCTCGACCATCGAGATCAGATCCATGGTATAGGTCTCACTCTCGGGGTCGAGCAGCTCCAACGCGGCAAGCAAAAATGGCGAGAGCGGCTGGTCGAGCGCAAAGTCTTCGGGCAGGTCGACCGTCAGCGCATAGTCGATGTCTGGTGCGGCGTCAGTCGGGGCGTCAGGCGCGGGCGGCACCTCGGTGCGAACGACGACGCCGGAATCGATGAGCGTGGCGAAGATTTCGTCGGCGCGAACCTCGAGCTTAGCCTTTTCCTCGGAAGTCTGCAGGCTCGTCTCGATGAGGTCGTGTACGCGGGCTCGGGCATCGCCGCCCTGCTCGACCACGCTAATCACCATGGAGTGCGTGATGCGCAGGCGCGGCTTGAGCGTCTCGGGCTGCGTCTCAATCAGACGCTCAAAGGTCTGCTTGTTCCAGGTGACAAAACCCTCGGGGGCCTTTTTCTTTTTAATCTTACGGAGTTTTTTGGGGTCGTCGCCCGCCTTGGCCATGAGCTTGGCGTTCTCGATCTCGTGCTCCGGGGCCTCGGCGATTACCATGCCCTCGGTATCGAAGCCCGAGCGGCCGGCGCGACCGGCAATCTGATGGAACTCGCGGGCGCGCAGGCGACGCATCTTGTAGCCGTCGAACTTGGTGAGCGCGGTGAGCACCACGGTGTGGATGGGTACGTTGATGCCGACGCCGAGCGTATCGGTGCCGCAGATGACGGGCAGCAGGCCCTGCTGCGCCAAGCGTTCGACCAGGAGGCGATAGCGCGGCAACATGCCAGCATGGTGCACGCCGACGCCGCATCCAAGCAGGCGTTTGAGAATCTTGCCAAAGGCCGTCGAGAAGCTCGTTCCCTTTGCCGCTTCCTTAATGGCCTCGCGCTGCTCCTTGCTGGCGATGCCAAAATTGGCGAGCGACTGCGCCGTCGCAAGGGCGGCATCCTGGCTAAAGTGCACGATATAGAGCGGGGCCTCGCCGCGGCGCATGGCGAGCTCGACCGTGCCCTCGAGGGAGGTCGTCACATAGTCGTAGCTCAGCGGAACAGGACGCGGGGCGTCGACAACCAAGTCGCAAGCAGCGCCGGTGTGCTCTTCGAGAGAGGCGGCGATGGCAGTGACATCGCCAAGTGTGGCGCTCATGAGCATAAACTGCGTATGGGGCAGGGTGAGCAGCGGCACCTGCCAAGCCCAGCCGCGGTCGGGGTCGGCAAAGTAATGGAACTCGTCCATGGCCACGCAGCCCACGTCGGCGTCCTCGCCCTCGCGCAGCGCATCGTTGGCAAGGATTTCGGCCGTGCAGCAGATGACGGGCGCCTTGGTGTTGATGTGCGTATCGCCGGTGATCATGCCGACGTTATCGCGGCCGAGCACCTGTACCAGATCGAAGAACTTTTCGCTGACCAGAGCCTTGATAGGAGCCGTGTAATAACAGCGCTTGCCCTGCGCCATGCCCATAAAGAGCATGCCCAGCGCGACGAGCGATTTACCCGATCCGGTCGGTGTTCCCAAAATGACGTGGTCGCCGGCAGCCAGGTCCATGAGGGCCTCTTCTTGGTGATCCCACAGCTCAATGCCGCGATCGCTCGTCCATTCAAAGAAGCGTTCGAAGGCTTGGTCGGGCGTGAGCCACGGTTCGGGCTCGCTGCCGTCCTCGGGCTCCCACCAGGTGGGGGAGAGCGCGCCGAGCGAGCCAAACTCGGCTTCGGTTCCCGTGCCGCCCGAGAATGAGCTGGCGGCGCCGGCGCCGGAGACGGTGCTGGCGGCGGTATCTGTCGTGGTCTGTGCCATGTGGTTGCTTTCTCTCGCGATTGTCCGCCAACTATTATGGCGTAGCGGCGGCGCGGGGTGCCAGCGCGCGAGAAAATGCAGGAAATGGGCGTTCTGCCCGGCCGTTTGGTGCAGTTGCCAGCTAAGTGAGTAGACTTTTTGCAATATCGCGAGCACATGGCTTTTGCGCAAGAGCTCTACCTGCGGTTTTAGTTTTCGTTATGCGGGTTGTGCTTGGCTATTGCAAAAAAGTCTACTCACTTAGGTTTGAGGGTCGTTCGCTGACGCCTATTTTCACTTGTTTGCCGACGCCGCGACCATCAGAAGCCCCTAGGACTCCTGCGGCAGGCGCTTCTTGCCTTTGCGGGCGCGGTTTCTAAAGTTCTCGACGGCCTCTTCCATGCCCAGAGGTACATAGGTGAGCGCATCGAGGTTTTCGGGCAGGTAGCAGGCAAGGCTTTGCTCCTGCGCGCGGCCCGCCGCGAGCTGTTCATCGCTGGGCTGCGCTCCAGGTGTGGCGCGAATGCCATAGACGGCGGCACCCATCTCGCGCGTGCGGCGCTCGTACTCGGTCTCGGGATGCTCGGGATGGTCGCGGCGTACGTCGTCACTTACCCAAAGCGTGTCGTAGCCGGCCGCGGCAAACTGTCCCAGGGCGTAATCGCGCAATGGTTTGCTGTCGGTGCGCAGCGTGACGGTGGCGTTGGCTGCAAAGAGCGGGCGGTAGAGCATCAAATGGTCGACATGGACGAGTCGTTTTTTGGCGTACTTGGCCTTGGGCTGCGGCGTGGGAAAGTTGATGGTGATGGCATCGAGCTCGCCTGCGGCAAATAGCTGTGGCAGCGATGCGGCGCCTCGGGGCAGGACGAGTGCGTTGGATAGCTCCTGCTCGCAGATTTTCTGCGCGGCATAGGCAATGCAGATGGGCTCCTGGTCCATGCCGATAAAGAGGGTGTTTGGCTCGTGGCCCGCGCGCTCTACAAGGTACGTTCCCTTGCCACAGCCAAGATCCAGGTGAAGGTGCTCGAAGGGCTTGCTGCCTGCGGGCGCACAGGCCTTGCGCCAATCTCCGGCATAAGCCTCGGGGTTTGTCTCAATCGCATCGGCGTAGCGTTCCAGGCGCTCCTCGAGCACAAAGTTCTTAGGCGTGCGAACGTGGACGGCTCCCATGAGGCTCCTTGGTCATAAGTATGGAACGCATAGCTGCACGTTCCGTCAATGGATTGAAAAAGGGCGGGCATAGTTTGCCCGGAAGATGCGGTGCGGCTCGGCGGCGAGTCGTCGATGCCTACAGGCGCTTGAGAATCACATAGCGGTTGAGCTCGCCGCTACGACCGTCGGCATGGAAGCGCTCAAGCTCACGCACGGGGACCTCGCCGCTCTTGTAGAACGTACGGACGCCGCGCACCAGGTCGGTGATCTGCTGATCGTCAAAGTGATGGCAATAGCGGTAGGCGTGGCGGTCGTTTTGCCAGCCAATGAGGTGGTCGCCGGCTTCAAACTGCGCGGAATCGTAACCCTCAAACGGCGGGGTGAGCTCGGCGCGGGCCTCGGCGCGAACGGCCTTGCGCGCCATGCGCTCGTCGTTCATAAACTCCCAAAAGCTGATGGCGATGATGCCTCCTGGGCGCGTCTGCCGCACCAGGGCGTCGAGCACGCGTACGCGGTACTCGCACGACGGCACGTGGTGCATAAAGCCAAAGCAGACCGAGATGTCGGCGAGCGGTGCGTCGAAAAGCACGTCGGGCGTCTCGGCGGGGTTGAGCTTCATAAGGGCATCGAGCACGTCGAGTTCCTGGAAGTGCAGGTTGGGAATGCGTAGCGCGTGGCCATGTGCATCGATGGCCAGGTCTTGGCACGAGTCGACGCCGTAGAACTCAAACGGGCAACTGGCATCTGCCGAGGGGTTTGCCCCGTCGACGCCCTTGGCGGCAAGTGCGCCGCCGGCGGCAAAGTTCTCGAATCGCATATTGCCGCAGGCAAGATCGAAGACGCGGACGGGATGCTCGATCGTGGCGACGTCGAGCTGTTCGAGCGCGATATCCATTGTGCGCACCCAGCCGGGCCACGGGGCCTGGCGCGTATCGGAGAAGGAGGCGGAGTGCTCGCGATAGAACGTATTGTTGAGCTGGATAAGCGATGAGGCGAAATCGCGGTTCACGGCGCGGAACTCCCTCCGTTGGCGGTGCGGAATAAACAGTACGACCATACTACCGTTAACGCCGCAACGGGGACAACCAAGCTACGGGTCATTGCTTTGTTTGGACACATTTCCGCAGCTCATATGCACCCGCAACCGCCGGTTGTCAAAAATCTCACTAGAATAGGTGGCATGCTTTTGGCGGTGGCGGATAGATTTTTAACTGTGCAAGGTGCCTTAAGAACAAAAACGGTCCGGCGGCACGGCTGGCATCACATAGGAGGAACCATGAATGTAGAAACTGCGCAGCGGCTCGCCGACCTTCGTCGCAGCAAGGGCTTTAGCCAAGAAGGGCTGGCGCGAAAGTTAGGGCTGTCGCGCCAGGCGGTCAGTAAGTGGGAGCGCGCGGAGAGCTCGCCCGATACTGAGAACTTGATCTCGCTCGCCAAGCTCTATGGCGTGAGCCTGGACGAGCTGCTCAATCCGAGCGACGAGATCGAGGACGATATCGAGTTTGAGAACGAGGACCGCGCCCGTCAGCGCGAGGCCGAGGCGGCGGAACGTGCCCGCACCCATGAGGCGGCGGCGCGCGCCACCGAGGCGGCAACACAGGCGAGTGATGCTGCGGCCAAGGCGGCACAAGCGGCAAGCTGGAGTGCGCAGGCCGCCAATGCTGCTACGGCGCAGGTGACGAGTGGCGGCGCAGTTGGCTCGACTCCGGTGAAGGGCCCGTTCCAGTCGTTCCCGTATTGGGCCGTGTGCTGGCTGCTGTTCTTTTTGCTGATGTTCCTGTTTGGTGCCGGCCCCTTTGCCGCACTGATCTTCTTTACGATTCCCATCTATCACTGGGTGGCACGTGCGCTCGATGGTGATTGGGCGCGTGGGGATATTCAGGTTGGCCCGGCACCGGCGGTCGCTAGGGCTCAGAATGTTTCCGCTCCGGTTGATACTGACGTGGCTACCGCGACTACCGCTGCGCCGATTGCCAAAGAGGGTGGTGAATGATGAAGCTTTCGCATGAATCCAAGGTACGCTTGGGCGTCGGCATCGGAGCGTTTGTGCTCATCATCGGGCTTGTCTTTGGCACTTCGCGGCTATTGGCTCATTCCGATATGGTGCGTACGGCCGGTATTCTATCTGGCCATTTGTCTGATTTTGACGATATGTTTGACGATGACGATCTTTTGGATGACGGCAGCTATTCCGCTCGGCCTCAGCAGCTTTCGTGCACGACCTTTGATGCCGATGAGTTTCGCTACCTCGATTTCGATATCGATGCGGCTACGGTGGACGTCAAGGTTATTGATGGTAACAAGGCTCGCGTTATCGAGCGGGGACGCGTTGCCAATGGTATGGATGCCTCCAAGGCCGCGACGCAGAACATCGCATCCGTCGAGGACTCGACGCTCAAGGTTTCCCAGTTTGGAAGTGATGACGGTAAGGCAATCGATCGCTCGGTCACGGTCGAGCTGCCGCGCCGTGTTGCCGAACATCTGAAGGGAGTCAACGCGCACGTGGGCTCGGGTGATCTGCAGATTGCCGGTGTCACCTGTGATGGTTTCGACCTTTTCCTGAGTGCGGGAGATGTAGAGTTTGCGGGCAGCGTGACTGATGCGCTCAGTGCTGAGGTCGGTTCGGGCGATGTGACGTTCGAGCTCTACCAGGCCCCCGCGAAGTCGATGGACGTGAGTGTGGGCTCGGGCGATGTGGAGATGATGGTTCCGAACTCGACGGGCTTTAAGGCGAGCCTTACCTTGGGCAGCGGCGACTTCGAGAGCGATTTCCTTCCGCTTGGCTACGACGGCGAGACCATTTTGAATCTTGAATTCGATAACGGCGATAAGTCTGCTACGTATCGTTTTGAGGTCGGTTCGGGCGACATGTCATTTGATTCAGAGTGACGGGCGGTTATCGAAGACTTATATACCATAGCTGCGCTGTTTGATGGAGGCGCCGGAGCCGTGACGGGCTCCGGCGCCTTTGCCTTTACAATGGGGTCATGGAACAGATTATCTTGAACATACTCGAGGCTCTGCGTCGCGGCGAGACCGTGGACGACAAAGCGCTCGTCAAACTGATACATGCCGAGGCGCGCCGTGAGGGTGCCGACAAACGCGATTTGGCCAAGCGCCGTCTGCTGCCGTTCTACCAGCGGGTAAAACGTGAGGAGCCGGCTCGTTGGGCTGGGTGGAATGTCGATGCCGAGCTGGAGCGTCGACTGCTGCAGGTGCTGCGTATGAAGCCTCGTCGCACGGCTTCGGGCGTGGCGACCATTACCGTTATCACCAAGCCCTGGCCATGCTCGGGCGATTGCCTGTTTTGTCCCAACGATCTGCGCATGCCCAAAAGCTACCTGCACGCCGAGCCGGCGTGCGCCCGTGCGGAGCAAAATTGCTTTGACCCGTATCTGCAGGTGAGCGCTCGTCTGACCGCGCTTTCGCAGATGGGGCACGCAACCGATAAGATTGAGCTCATCGTGCTTGGTGGCACCTGGAGCGACTATCCGCAAGGGTATCAGGCGTGGTTTATGTTGGAGCTCTTCCGCGCGCTCAATGACGATGCCGTGGCTGGTGTGGCGGCTAACCCCATGTTGGCGCGTCCGGGCATCAGCCGTGCCGAGGCGGGGCGCCTGCTCGATGACGCGCCCGCCGATGCGCTGCCGCCGGTGGTGGCGGAGCGTCGCGAGCGCTATCGGGCTGCCGGCATTGCGACAGACGAGGCTGAGCTTGCTGCCGGCGTTGCCGACGAGCAGGAGCGTGTGGATGCTGCCGTGGGTGGGTATAACCGCGCGGTGCGTCGTCTGTACGGCCCCGGTACGCCGTGGGGCGAGGTTGCCGAGTGGCAGACGGCAACGATGGAGGAGCTTGAGCGTCAGCAGCGCATCAACGAGACGGCGAAGCATCGCGTGGTGGGGCTCGTTATCGAGACGCGCCCCGATGCCGTAACGCCGCAGGCCCTCACGCTTATCCGCCGCCTGGGTTGCACCAAGATTCAGATGGGCATCCAGAGCCTCGACCAGCATTTGCTCGATATCAACGAGCGTCGCATTTCGGTGGCTCAGATCGAGCGGGCGTTTTCGCTTGCGCGCCTGTTTGGCTTTAAGATCCACGCTCACTTTATGCTTAACTTGCTGGGCGCCACGCCCGAGGGGGATAAACGCGACTACGAGCGCTTTATGACCGAGGGCGCTTTTATGCCCGACGAGGTCAAGGTCTACCCGTGCGCGCTCATCGAGGGCTCGCGTCTGGTGGGCTGTTACGAGCGTGGCGAGTGGCGCCCCTATACCGAGGAAGAACTGCTCGACGTGCTGGCCGACGACATCGTGGTGACGCCGGCGTTCTGCCGTATCAGTCGCATGATCCGCGATTTTAGTTCCGACGACATTATGGTGGGCAACAAGAAGCCCAACCTGCGTCAGCTCGTTGAGAACCGCCTGGCTGCTCGGGGTGACGGTGCGACGGTGCGTGAGATTCGCTATCGCGAGATCAGTACCGCGGGTGCCGACTTGGATGAGCTATCTCTTGATGAGGTCGCATACGAGACGCCGGTGACGCGTGAACGCTTTTTGCAGTGGGTGACGCCCGAAGGCAAGATCGCCGGCTTTTTGCGCCTGTCGCTGCCCGTTCGCGCTTTTGTTGCCGCACATGCGGACGAGTTGCCGACGACGCCGGACGAGGCAATGATTCGCGAGGTGCACGTGTATGGCATGGCGGCACGTGTGGGCGATCAGGGTCAGGCGGCTCAGCATCATGGGCTGGGGCGGTCGCTGGTGGAGCGTGCGTGCCATATTGCTCGGGACGCGGGCTATACGCACATCAACGTGATCAGCGCGATCGGTACGCGCGAGTACTATCGCCATTTGGGTTTTTACGACCATGGACTCTATCTGCAAAAGGAGCTCTAGATGAACAAGCCAAGTGTTTCTGCTGGCGTCGTTGCCGGCGTTGCCCTGGGAGCTGCGGCGCTTGGTGCGGCTGCCGTCGCTGTTCGCGCTGCCTGTCTGCAGGTTGCGAGGACCCGCAATGGGTTGGCGCGTGTGAAGCGCGTGCACGATGAGGGCGGCGATGAGATTCGCGTGTTGGTACAAGGCGGCGTCTACCAAAGTGCGAGCTACGTCGGCGAGCGTTGGGCGGAGCCCGTCTTTGCGTACTATCGTGCGTTTGACGACGTGTTTGAGGCCGAGGATGCGATGCGCGATGCTTATGGCCACGGCATCGACCGTATGCTTATGCTGGGCGGCGGTGGGTTTGCCTATCCCAAGTTCGCTCTGATGTCGCACGCGGGCTTGCGCATGGACGTCATCGAGTATGACGGAGAGATTACGCGCCTGGCGCGCCGCTGGTTCTACCTGGATGAGCTGGAGCACGCGGTGGGCGATCGCCTGCGGGTGATAACCGCCGAGGCTCGCTCGTATCTGGGCGTGACGAGCGTGGGACATCGTCGCTACGACGTGGTCGTGAGCGATTGCTTTGGCGGTGCCGAGCCCGTACGCAAACTGGCGACGGTTGAGGCGTTGCGTTTGGTGCGAGGCAGCCTGAACCCCGGGGGTATCTACGTTGCCAATATCGTGAGCGCAAACGAGGGGAGCGACGTGACGTTCCTGCGCGACTGCGCTGCCACGGCAGTCGAGGTGTTCGCTCGCGCCTGGGTGGTGCCTTGTGGCGATACGGAGTTCGGCGGCGAGGAGAATTATCTACTCATCGCCAGCGACGGCGACTACGCCTTTGCCGAAGCTGTGCCCTTCGACACCGACTTCCTCGGCACCGTCCTTCACGACAAGTAAGTCTCCCCGTCCCAAAAAGACTGGTCTTAGGCGTGGTCGCGCCAGCTGCGGACACGCTGCTTCATGCCTTCGATGTCGAGCACACCTTCGGCGAAGCCTTTGCGCACGAGCTCTTCGGGAACAAACTCGTCGTACCGATCAAAGTAAGGTACCTCGCCGGGATAGACGAGCTCGATGGGGTCGAAGTCCTTTTCGGCCTCGGCTGCGAGCACCTCAAAGAACGTCTCCTTGTCGGCCTTCATCTTGAACTGCATAAAGTATGGACGCGACGGATCGAGCCCGCGAAGGCCCAGCTTTGCGGCGCATTTAATCTTAAGCAAGCGCTCGAGCGCCAAAAAGGCGTAGCTGCCCAGCCAGGGGAAGAGCACCCAGGTGTCGCCGCCCAGGTTAATAAGCGGCTTGGCCCCCGCGCCCGAAATCTCGGCCGTATGGCGAGCCTGTGCAAGACGTGCCCGTGCGTTGCCCATGAGATACGGATATGCCGCATGCTCGTTGAGCGCTTTGCGCATGCGCTCGAGTACATGCGTATTGATGTCTCCGGGGCAGTCGCCAAAGTAGGCCGGCACCCGGCCCTTGACCTGCGTGGCAAAGACAGTGTGGCGCTTCCAGTCCACTTCCTCGACAATCCAGCAGTGTCCGGCGATGGCGATGCGCTCACCGGGCGGGGGCGGATTGACGATCGTGCCCAGCTCGGCCGACTCGCTGCGAACGGTGAACTCCTCGTTTTCCTGGAACACGGCGTAGAACTTAAAGTTGTTGATGATGCGCTCGCCCGCGAGACCCACGATCAGCCCGCCGCCCTCGGTGACCTGGATGTGGTCGATCTTGATGAGGTGGCGCAGCAGTACGCGATAGTCATCGGCTGAGACGCGGTGGAAATAACTGAGCGTGAGCACGCGTTGGGCAAGTTCGGCCGGCGTGAGCTCGCCGGTGCTGGCGAGGGTCGACATAGTCTGGTGATAGAGCAGGCTGTAGGGGAGTCGATCGAGCTCGGGCGGCTCGACCCACTTTTCCTCGCGATAGAGTTGTACGAGCGCGATACCCTGCAGGAGCTTCCAGGGAATGGTTTCGGGCATCATCGTGCGCGGCTCGGGTTCTTCCTCGCGCATGACAAACCACATCTCGGGCGGAAGGTCGCGGCGTCCCGTGCGCCCCATGCGCTGCAAAAAGGAGCTGACGGTAAACGGCGCGTCAATCTGGAAGGCGCGCTCCAGGCGGCCGATATCGATACCGAGCTCCAGCGTAGAGGTGGTGACGGTTGTCTGCGTCTGCTCCTCGTCGCGCATGAGCTCCTCGGCCGTCTCGCGCAGCGATGCCGAAAGGTTGCCGTGATGGATTAGAAAGCGGTCGGGCTCGTGTCGACTTTCGCAGTAGCTGCGCAGCATGGAGCACACGGCCTCTGCCTCCTCGCGCGAGTTGGCAAAGACCAGGCACTTGCGGCCGCGCGTATGCTCAAAGATATAGCCCATACCGGGGTCGGCGTTGTCGGGCGCCGTGTCGGTGGGGTTGAGAAGCGCCTGCTCGGTCGCTCGTGGGATGTCGACTTCGCCCTCGGGGGCCGAGGAAGTGCGACGGTCTTTGGGAGCGGCCTTGCCCCGTGCCTGCTCGCGACGTTGACGGCGCTCCTCCTGTGTGAGCTGTCCGCTGTGGCGCATGTCTTGGGTGCCGGCCGGCAGCGCCGTGGGTGCCGCTGCCTCAATGCGCTCGCATGCAAGCACTTCGGCCTCTTGAGGACCCATGCTCTCGAATCCCCGCTGCTGTGCCTGGGGACCCGAGTTGTAGAAGTGCTCCATGGAGATGCGCCACACGCGGCGCGGTTCTTCAAAGCGGGGGATAACGCAGTCGCGTCCCGTTCCCTGCGAGAGAAAGGCGCCCGTGCGCTCGGGGTCGCCGATGGTGGCTGAAAGGCCAATGCGGCGGGGCTGCACGCCGGCCATGCGCGAGAGGCGTTCGATAAGACAGAGCGTTTGCCCGCCGCGGTCGCCGCGCATGAGCGAATGGACTTCGTCGATAACCACATAGCGCAGGTCGCAGAACATGCGCGGGATCGCCATGTGCTTATGGATCAGGAGCGCCTCGAGCGACTCGGGCGTAATTTGTAGGATGCCACTTGGCTTTTTGATGAGTTTGGCCTTGTGTGATTGCGAGACATCGCCATGCCAGTGCCAGACGGGGATGTCGGCTTCTTCGCACAGGTCGTTGAGGCGGACGAACTGATCATTGATGAGCGCTTTGAGGGGGCCGATGTAGAGGGCGCCCACGCTCGCGGGCGGGTTCTCCCAAAACTCAGTCAGGATGGGAAAGAAGGCCGCTTCGGTTTTGCCGGAAGCTGTGGATGCCGTCAGGAGCACATTGTCTTGTGTGTTAAAGATTGCATCTGCCGCCGCAACCTGAATGGAGCGCAGGCTCTCCCAATCGTGGGAATAGATGAAGTCTTGGATAAACGGGGCGTAGCGGTCAAAGGCGTTCACGGGGCCTCCTTTCAACAGCTAATCTCTCAACGCGGTGGGCAGTGGTTTGCTGCATGACTGCTTCAACGTTTGCCCAGATAAAACCTGCCAAAATAAACCTGTCCCTTTTTGGCAGGTTAGATGGTGAATTCGGCGAAGTTACGGTCGCCGCCTGCGGTATCGGTGTCGCCTGTTGCGGCTGCCGGCGCCAGCGCGTCGCCACCAACGCTTTGCAGTAGCTCGGCCACGTTGGCGTCGGGGTTTTGGCATAGGATGTCGAGCAGCTCGATAAAGTCACGAATGACTTCACGCGGCGTCAGATGCGTGTCGGCTCCCACGCGACCGAATTCGATCTTGAGGAAGTCCACCAAGTCGTTCTCGGTAAGCGTGGGCGTCCAGCCAAAGTAGCCGGCGTGAATTTGCATGAGCTTTTCAATCAAGACCAGCAGCTCCTCGTAGGTGAGTGGCTGCAGACGGATGATGGGCGCGAGCATGTCCTTAAGGTCCTCGCGTGCAAAGCGGCCTTGAGCGAGTCGGCTGCGCAGGGCCTCGTAGGAGAACACGCCGCGGCGGCGGTCTTCGATGGAGGTTGGCGTGCCGCCCATGATCATGCCCAGGTACTGCGCCTTGCCCTGGAGTGTGTCGTTGTACATGGTCAGGATCTTCTCGTAGTTGTACTGGCGCGTGATGGCGTTGGGAATCTTATACAGATTCACGAGCTCGTCGATGAGCACCAACATGCCCTTGTAGCCACTGCAAACCAAAAAACGCGCGATGAGTTTGACGTAGTCGTACCAGTCATCGTCGCTGATGATGGTTGAGGACCCCAGTTCGGCGCGAGCCTCGCTCTTGGTACGGTATTCGCCGCGGATCCATTTGGTCACGCGGCTCATGGCTTCTTCGTCGCCCTCGGATACGGCCGTGCGATAGCGGCGGAGCATGCGGGTGAAGTCGAAGCCGTGGACCATTTCCTCGAGCGGGGCCAGTTGGGCATTGACGACCGACTCGTCGACGTCGGCGCACGAGGCGACCCAGCGATCAAGAATAAGGTTGAGCGCACCGCCCTCGGGGCGCGTCTTGGTCGATATATTGCGTATGAGCTCGCGGTAGGTGGCAAGGCCCTGCCCCTGCCCGCCCTGCAGACGGCGCTCGGGGGATAAGTCTGCATCGGCGACGACGAATCCCTCGCCCATGGCATGCGTTCGGATGGTTTGGAGCAAAAAGCTCTTGCCGGCGCCGTAGCGACCGACCAGGAAGCGGAAGCTCGCCCCACCGTCGGCGATGAGACTCAGATCGGTGAGCAGGGCGCGGATCTCGACCTCGCGCCCTACGGTAATGTAGGGAAGGCCGATGCGCGGGACCACGCCGCCCTTGAGCGAGTTGAGAATGACGGCAGCGACGCGCTTGGGCACGCGGGGTGCTGCGGATGCGGTATCACTCATGGTCTAGGTATCCTCTCACGTCTGCTTCGTAGTCCTCAATAATCTGCGGCCCTGCCGCGCTAAATTCAATTACGGTGTCGCCCACCAGGTCAAAGAGCGCCTCGTTGATGCTGTCGACAAGCATGTCCTCGCTCTTGCCCGAGTGCGCCACTGCCGATGTCGCTTGCGCTGCGTTTTGCTCGAGCAGTGCACGCAGATACGCGGTTGCGGCAGGCGCGAGTTTGTTCGCGGCTTCGGCGGGCGCGGGCGTTACGGGCGCGGGTACAGACACGAGGAGCGGTGCCACGACGCCAAACTCTTCGGTGGAGACAGTCGGCTCGTCGGGTTCGTCTTGCTGTATGGTCATCTTGCCAGGTTCGGCAGTCATGCCGGGCGCAGACTCGGTGTTCGGTTGCTCGATAAGCGTCGCCTCGGCTTCCACAGGCGCGCTGTCCTCGCGCTCCTCATCGATCAAAAGCGCCTCACGCGTTTGTGCGGCGGCGCTCCGAATGTGTCCCAGCTGACTCAAATCGATATCGATCTTGACGGGCTGGTGCGCGGCATCCCACGAAAGCCATGCCACGATCTCGTCATCGATGATCTTGGTCAGATATTTGGGGACCTTCTCCTCCTTTAGGGGGTGGGCGGGGTCCAGCGCCAGGCGTAGGCGTTGGTCGCAGGCGCGCATCATTTCGCCGAGTTTGCTGCTCTTTTGCCTGCTGCCGTGGATACGCATGCATTCCCAAAAGCCGTTTTGGCAACGGTAGATATGGATAGGATCCAGGCGGTATTCGCAGTCCTCGTGGCGCTCGGGCGCAAAGAATACGGCCGAGGCAAACATGGTGTAGGGCATGGCCGTCTCCTCCCCAAACAAGCTCGCCACGATGCCGGTCTTTCGGTGCGTGTCATAGTAGCGCGCCATACGGACATACACGGTGCATGCCACGTGGCGCAGATCGCGGTGGTGGCTGCGGTCGAGCCGCGAGTTACTTAGGTTGTACGTGGAGAGGGCGTTGATGGCGGCCATGAGTCGCTCCTCGCGCACCTCATCGGGCGGAAGGGGGAGCGTGGGCTCGGAGGTTTTGCGACGTTTGGGGGTCTGGCCGGACGGTGCCGGCGCTGGTACAAGGTCTCGTGCCGCGCGTCGCAGCTCGATAAGGGCGTTATCGAACATGACGGTTTTAGAGTCACGAAGCAGCTTGGGGTCGAGCCCGTGGAACACGGCGTAATCCTGCAGCCACACGCGCGCAAACCGGTCGATGCCGGGCTCGAAGGCGCGATAGACATTCCAAAAAGCCTTGATCTTGTTAAAACCATCGAGCGGATCATCTACGCCAATGCCGCAAATCAGCTCATAGAGATACAGAAAGGCAAAAGACGTAGACGTTTCCTCGACGGTTCCGCAGCGCACTTGGGCACGCCAGGTAAAGTAGCCGCGCAGCTGTCGGTCGCTCATAGCGTTGTAGGTGGGAAAGTACGACTTAAAGGTGCCGTTGTAGGGACAGTCGTCCTCAAAGTCGGCCATCAGCAGGCCCTGGCGGTAAAAAAGCTCGGCTTCCGAAAGCCAGCGGCCCGCACCGCCCTTGGGGTCTTCTTGCCAACGCGATATCTCACGCATCTTGCGGTACTGGTCGGGGAGGAAATTTTGCATCTGTCGGCCGGTTTTGAGAATCGGCTCGTCTGCGTAGACTTCGTTTGAGAAGCGGGCGGACTGATGGGTCCGGGCCTCGGCCATAATGCGCTCGATGAGCATCTTGATGTCCTGGTCGGCCACCGCTCCTCCTCTCGAACGCAGCTACGGTGACCTCATATCATAGCACAGCATCAAACAGATGTTCGAGATACCGCTGCGTTGATAGATTTAGAACAGGAGGGCGTAGATGACGGCGATGACGACGGAGGGAAGCATATTGGCCGTGCGGAAGGTCTGAGGACGGATGAGATTGACGCCGACGCAGAAGATGAGCATGGATCCTACGAGCGAAAGGCTGTCGAGGGCTGCTGTGGTCATGATGGGGGAGAGCGCGCCGGCAAACAGCGTAATCGTCCCCTGGAACACGGCGACGGGCAGGGCGGAGAAAATACAGCCGCGTCCAAGCGAGGCCGTCATGGTGCAGACGATGATGCAGTCCAGCGCTCCCTTGAGGGCGAGCGTGGACCAGTCGCCGAGCAGGCCGTCTTGGATTGATCCCACGATAGCCATGGCACCGATGCAGACGGTCAGCGATGTCGAGACAAAAGCGTTGGTGAACTCGTTATCGTCCTCACTGCCAGTCTTGCGCTTGAGCCATTCGCCAAGGTTCTCGATGGCGGCTTCCAAGTTGACGGCCTCGCCGATGAGCGAGCCGAGGGCGAACGAGACAATGAGCATGGTGGTGCCGGTGGTCGCTAGCGCCTTCCCATCGATAAGGAGCATCTTTTGCATGGTGCCGCCAAGGCCGATAAACAGGACGCACAGCCCCGATGCTTTCATGAGCGTGTCTTGGATGCGCGGTGTAATGAAGCGGCCGCCCGCTAATCCCAAAAGACCGCCCGCAACTAAAAGCACAACGTTGATGATTGTTCCCAAGCCCGGCATGAGCCCTCCTGTATTGATGCCAACGTGGCAATCGTAGCAGAACGAAATGCGAGGCACATCGCGACTCATCTAATACGTTATATAAGTGGTGTTAGGAATGATGCGCAGCATTTAAGCCTCAGGTGGTTGTCGGGACATAGGGATAGTATTCAAAGCGCAGTGTCATAAGCCGCTGCGGGGATTCAATAGCCGCGGCGATGATATTGGCATCGCGGGCACGATCAAACCCTTCGAGTTCGATCTGATACGAGACGTCTTGCATAATGTCCAGACGCCGCCAGGCTAGGAGTGTGTCGCCATCGAATTCCAAGGTCTTGCCTCCATCTGGAGCAACGGCGTATAGACGCAGCTTGGCGGTGGTTGCGGGGTCGACAACCGTGACCTTTTTAATTTCGTTTCGAGTATTCTTGGCGCCCAACAAGGTGAGCAGTGTTGGGGCCACGACCTCGCCCGATGGCAAAAAGACGACTTCGATGGATTCAGGAAATGCGATGATAGCCGACTTGCGGACGGGCTGATTGGCGGCGGCAACTTCGATGTTCGCAGCGTCGATGACCTCTGTGTGGTCGAGCGCGGCAAGCACGCAGCAGTTACCTTCATCGATCTCTTGAGGATCAGCAAGCCCCAGGCTGTCCGCGAGCTTGGGATCGTTTGGATCGGTAGCGGGCTCATTCGGTGCTTCGAGAGAAGCTGGGACGCTGTTTGTCGGCGATGGCGTGTCGCCCGCACCTGCTTCTTTGTCCGCGCTCTCTTCTTGTATGGTTGCGTTGATGGGCTCGTCGTTTGAGGGGAGCGTCTTGGCGTCAAGCGCGGAGGGGAGAATTCCGATGGCTCCGGATCCGCTCCACTCCATTTCGAGAAGCGCCGGGTCGGCAAGAATGCGTTGCCTGCTTTGCGCGTGGGCATCGATTTCAATAGGGCCTGCCTCTATCCCTCGTGTAAGGCTGAGTGATCCGGCTGGCTTCTCGAAATGAGCGTCTGTGTCTTTGGTGCTGACGGCGTAGAACAGCAGGGACGCTTCTCCCGCCGCGATGGCATCGGTGTCGGCTTTGGTCAGCCGCAACGATGCCGTGAATGAGAGGGTGGGCTGCGTGTCGTCTGCATTCGCGGCGGCGCAGCCCAGACATATACCGCCTCCTTTCTCAAAAAACGTACCGTCGAAGGCGACCTTCGCTCCGTTCGCCGAGTCATCGATCGAAGCGATGTCGATGCGCAGCTCTAAATTGCATGGATCGCCATCTGCGTCGAGCACAACCGAGCGCCACGTGCAGACGGCGTACCCCGCCTGGGAGCCGTTTGCCTTGTTCGAACGATTGATATCCACGACTATCGAACCGTCCGTATTACGACGAAGGCATCCCGAGGTTGAGATTGCAGCCTGTGCGATCGAAAAACGCTTGCACGCAATGGCGCTCGACGGATTTGATGCGGAGCTTAGGGCTGCTGGTAAGGAGTCTGCCATGACAGGAGTCGCCCAAGCGGCGACAGGCGTTCCGGTTGCGAGCGCGCCGCAGAGTGCGACGACGGGCAAAAGGTTCTTCGATGCCATGGGGTCTCCTTAGCTAATTTAGTGCGGCCTGTCCGTGTTTTGTTTCTGGCTGCGTTTGATGTGCAGGCCGAGGCCGGCGGTTCCCGCGCCTGCTGCTGTGGCGCCTGCTGCCAAGAGCCATCGTCCATCGCCTGTCTGCGCCAATGGTTCCTCGCGGTCGCCGCGGTCGAGCCCCGAGAGGTCGACCGTCACTTGCGTGGCGGCCTGCGCCTGTTCTTGCTGGGCAAAGGCCATGGCTGGGCCAAACGCTAGGATGCTGACGGCGGCGGCCAGGGCGACGGCCTTATGCCGTGTGCGCACCGGGCTCGACCGTCCAGGTGATCGTTGCAACCTGATCGCCTTCGCCGGTTACGCGGAAGATGTCGCGCGTGACGCGGGCGACGTTTCCGCTTGTCTTGAGCTTAATTTTGTCCGTGCCACCGGCAATGCCCTGGTAGCCCATGTCGAAGGCTGCATTCTTGGAAAGATCGAGGCCCGTCCCCTGCATTGCGGCGCTGGCGTTCTGGAGCGCGCCGTCGGGGCCGACCTTAAAGTCGATGGAGTTCTGTGCGGTTCCGGTCTTGGCGTCGGCAGCAATGGTCCAGGTGTTCATGGCATCGATCTTCATGTTGGTGACATGGATGCCGTAGGCCGAATGATTGTCGATGGTGGTCGCGTCTTCTGAGGGGCCCTGAAGCGTGCCGTCGGCCTTGGCGACGAAGGGAATAACCGTCGGAACTTTGAACTCAACGTTGTCGATCTCGGTCCTGACCATTACTTTCGTGGTTCCAACGCGCCCGGCTGCCATAGCTGGCGTCGGTGCGGCGCCCATTGCGAGCGCGAGCGCGAGCCCTGCGCCCACGACGAGCGCTCTGGCTCCGTTCATGTTCCTGGTGATGTCCATGGTCGTTCCTTTCTATTCGCCGCGGGCCGTCCCCGCGATGATTGGACGAATGCTGGTGAATTGCGTGCGGTGCCGCGTCGGCCGGAAAGCTAGTTCTCGGCTTGCTCAACCCGTACCTTGACACGTGTCGGATTGCCGTGGCTGTCGAGGGTCTTGGCATCGAGTGCCTGGATCTCGATGTACGCCTCGCCTTCTTTGATGTCGCCGGCGGGGCACGTCTCGATTGTCTTGCCGGTCTCGACCACACCGGATTCGTACATGGTCTCGTCGTTTTGGATGACGCGGAATCGCTGGGGAAATTTATTGTCTTGGACGTTTTGGACGTTGACGCGCAGCTTGCCGTCCTCCTGCAGCTGGGCGACCGGTGCGACCGAAATCGTCATCATGTTGTCGCGGACGATGGCGTCGAGCTCATCTTGGATTTCCTGACGCGTTTTGCCCTCCGCCGTCGTAACCGAAGCGCCCGCCTCGGGTACGGGCTGCGACTGCCAAGCGTATAGTCCTACGGCGACAAGGGCGCAGACGATGGCCAGGCAGGCAACGATGAGCTTCTTGCGATGTCCCAGGCCTGCAAAGTGGGGTGGCTTCTTCGCGCTCATGCGGCATCCTTGGCGGTATAGATGCGCGCAAAGGTGGACGGGTCCGCTCCAAAGAGCATGTGAAGCATCAGGCGGCGCGAGTAGACAAGCTCGTCGAAGTCGGGAGGGAGCTCGATGTCGTGGATATGCGCGATGTGGTGGGCGAGCGCCGAGAACGACTCGGGGTCGCAGATCACATCGGTGGTAACGTGGTAGACCGTCGTATCGGGGAATGCCTCTTCGTCAAAAGGCAGGAGATGGGGATCGTCGTCGACTTCGATGGCGATGCCGTACTGGGGCCAGTAATATGCCATGGGAACCTCCCTGCTTCTGGGCCAAAACTTCTATCGGTTTTGGCTGTCGACGCCGACCGTATCAGCCGCTACTTGACCAATTTCTGACCAAATGCTTGACGGATCGGCATCTCCGCAGGTAAATGGCGGCAAAAAATACTCCAACTTTTTTCGAGCGACAATCGCGCGGTCGGCGACGGCGGGGCCATATGTGTCAAAAGCATCGTCTGTCGAGGAAATCCAGCCGCTCACCGAATTACACGAACGTAAAAAACGCCAATTATGGAGACGGTCTCGAACACGTCGACGAAACGATGCGGTAACATCTCCCTGCAAACACTGTAGTTAGCTAAAGGGGGAGTTCGCGTGTCTGCAACCATTAAACCCTTCACCGACGAGTTCGAAGAGTATGGTCGCGATGAGTCTCGCACATCGGGCGAGGCCTCGAGCATCTCGTTTCCGACAACGGAAGACGAGGTCCGCGCCATTTTGGGAAAGCTCCATGCCGAGTGTGTTCCGGTAACGGTTCAGGGCGCCCGAACCGGCCTTGCCGCCGGCGCCGTGCCCCACGGCGGGCATATCCTCAATACTTCCCGTATGAATCGCTACTTGGGCCTTCGCCGCGATGAACAAGGCCGCTTTCTACTGCGCGTGGAGCCGGGTGTTGTGCTCTCGGAGCTGCGCAAGCAGCTGAGCAAGAAGGTGCTGCCGACCGTTGGTTGGGACCAGGCATCGCTTAAGGCCTACGATGAGTTTCAAGAGGCCCCCGAGCAGTTCTTTCCCACCGATCCCACCGAGGCGTCTGCCTGTCTGGGCGGCATGGCGGCATGTAACGCCTCCGGTGCCCGCAGCTACGCCTACGGCCCCATGCGCCCACATATCACGGGACTCCACGTCGCGCTGGCTGATGGCGATTTGCTTGAGCTTCAGCGCGGCGAGGCTTTTGCCCAGGGCCGCCACCTGTCGCTCGTGACGGCAGCGGGCCGTACGCTCGAGCTCGATCTTCCCGGCTATACCATGCCCAAGACCAAAAATGCTTCGGGCTATTTCGTTGCTGACGAAATGGACGCCATCGATCTGTTTATCGGCGCTTGCGGCACGCTCGGCGTTGTCACCGAGCTCGAGATTGCCCTGCAAGCGGCACCTGCGGTCGTTTGGGGTGTAAGCTGCTTTTTCGATAGCGAAGACAAGGCCGTGTCGTTCACCGATTCTGTGCGTCCCGTCCTGTTCCACGCGGCTGCCATCGAGTATTTCGATGCAGGCGCCCTGGATATCCTGCGTCGTCAGCGTGAGCAGTCGACCGCGTTCGCCTCGCTGCCGGCGCTCGACAAAGACGCCAAGGTCTGTGTCTACGTGGAGCTCGACTGCGACGACGAAGCCCAGGCGACTGAGGAGCTGTATCACTTGGGGTGGGTACTAGAGCTTGCGGGTGGCAGCGACGATGCGACATGGGTCGCGCGCACCGAGGTCGATCGCGAGTGCCAGCGATTCTTCCGCCATGCGGTGCCCGAGAGCGTCAACATGCTCATCGACGAGCGTCGCCGCACGGATCCCACCATCACCAAACTGGGTTCGGACATGTCGGTGCCCAACGCGCGTTTGGCCGATGTCATCGCCCTTTATCGCCGCACGTTGGCCGAAAGCGGGCTTGAATCTGCCGCCTGGGGGCACATCGGTAACAACCATCTGCATGTGAACATTCTGCCGCGCGATGCGCAGGATTACCGCCGCGGCGGAGAACTCTTCGCCCAGTGGGCTTCCGAGGTTACGGCCATGGGCGGCGCCGTCTCCGCCGAACACGGCGTCGGCAAGATCAAGGCGGGCTTCTTGGAGATGATGTACGGTCACGAGGCCATGGTCGAGTCGGCGCGGCTCAAGCTCCAGCTCGATCCTGCCGGGCAGCTGGGCCGCGGTAACCTGTTTTCGGAGAAGCTCTTGGATGAGCTCGTCCAGAAAGGGGGCGCGTGAAGATGAGCGATTTCCATATGGTGGTGTGCGTCAAGGCGGTGCCGGGCAGCACCGAGGTCAAGATGGACCCCAAGACCAATACCATCGTGCGCGATGGCAAACAGGCGGTCATTAATCCCTTTGACGCGAGCGCTTTGGAATGCGCGCTGGCGCTGAAGGACGACTTTATCGGCTTTGGCATGGACGTGCGCGTAACGGTGGTGTCGATGGGCATCCCCGCGACCGAATCGCTATTGCGCGACTGCATCGCCCGAGGCGCCGATGACGCACTGCTGCTGACCGATCGCGCCTTTGCAGGTGCCGATACCCTGGCAACCACCTATGCCCTCAAGTGCGGCATCGAGGCGCTCGACGAGGACTTCGACCTGCTCATCTGCGGCAAGATGGCGGTGGACGGCGATACGGCCCAGATTGGTCCCGAGCTTGCCGGTGCCTTTGAGATTCCCTGTGTGACCGACGTGAGCTGCGTGCAGAGCGCGGGCTTTACGACCTGTGGTTCACTGGCGCTTGTTCACGGCTGCGATGCCGGCGAGGAGACGGTCTATCTTGAGATGCCGTGCGCGATGACGACCGCCAAGGAGATTGGCCAACTGCGTATGCCGAGCATTGCCGGTATTCGTGCAGCCGAGGAGGCGGACGTGCACGTGGTCAACGCTGCCGACGTGTATGCCGACCCCGCGCGCTGCGGCCTTGCCGGCTCGCCGACACAGGTCGTGCGATCGTTTGTGCCCGACCGCGACCAAACGTGCGAGGCCGTTGACGGAACGGCGTCCGAGCAGGCGGCGAAACTTGCCAAGATTATCGAGGGGATGGCATAGATGAGCGGACTGATTATCGATAGCGAAGCCTGTATCGGCTGCGGTCGCTGCGTTCGCGCCTGTGCCTCGGGCGGCATCGTAGTGGAAGGCGAGCGGCCCAACCGTTGCGCCCGCGTAACCGACGGCTGCATCCTATGCGGCGGGTGCGTCGACGCCTGCCCCGTCAGTGCCATTTCGATCGAGCGTGACGAGGCCGCTGGTGCGGTGGACCTTGATGCATATCGAGACATTTGGGTGTTCGCGCAGACCGACGAGCACGATACGGTGACTCCCGTGGCCTACGAGCTCATGGGCAAGGGACGCGAGCTTGCCGATGCCCGCGGCTGCCGTCTGGTGGCACTGGCCGGCATGGGCCCCGAGGGTTCTCTCGGCGACCTGGAGCATCTGGTTTGCGTGGGCGCGGACGAGGTCCTGGTTTGTCGCGACGAGCGTCTGCGCCAGAACGATGCGGAGGTCTACGCCCGGCTGATCTGCGATTTGGTGGCAGAGCACAATCCCGAGGCCATTCTGTACGGTGCGACCGCCTTTGGCCGCGAGCTGGCGCCTGGCGTTGCTGTACGCCTGCAGACGGGCCTTACGGCCGACTGCACCGTGCTTTCGATGGATGCGGAAACGGGCCTGCTGCAGCAGACGCGCCCGGCGTTTGGCGGCAACTTGATGGCCACCATCATTTGCCCTAACCACCGTCCTCAGATGGCAACGGTGCGCCCCGGCATCTTTAAGGCGCCCGAGTTTGACTACAGCCGTTCTGGCAC